>JAABTV010000018.1 GCA_011389685.1 Paracoccaceae bacterium | reverse complement strand
ACCGCACAGCACTATGACGTGATCCGCAAGCCGGTCATCACCGAGAAGGCCACCATGGCGTCGGAAGCCAACGCCGTTGTCTTCGAAGTGGCGATCGACAGCACCAAACCGCAGATCAAGGAGGCCGTCGAGGCGCTCTTCGGGGTCAAGGTGAAGGCCGTGAACACGACCATCACCAAGGGCAAGGCGAAACGCTTCCGCGGCCAGATGGGCCGCCGGAAAGACGTGAAGAAGGCCTATGTGACGCTCGAAGAGGGCAACACGATCGACGTGACCACGGGTCTGTAACGCAGAACCGTCCCGGGCCTGACCCGGGACCTCGTCCTTTCGGGCGGGACGTTGGATCGGAGGCCCCGGATCAAGTCCGGGGCGGGGTGTGAATGAAGAATATGGAAAGCCCCTGCCGAAAGGCGGGGGCTTCTTCTTTTGAGACTTGTTTTCAATAGGTGGGTAACTTTAGGGTTGAGTGCGTCCTATTCATACATGGGAGAAGGCATCTGATGACCAAGGCAGAGATCTTTCGACATATCAAAAAATGTATAGAGACCGCCCCGGACCAACAGCGGTCGGCAGAAATGCACCTACAAATGATAAAGTGGGCGGAAGAACTGTTCGATGTATCAGGTCGGGAGTTTTGTGAGGGTGTGGGTTTGAAGCCGTCTTTCGCGACCGAGTTTTCAAAAATGAAGAACATTGCCAAACGCCTGAGAAACGCTGGTCTTGATTTGGACTCGCTCTGAAACCAACCATTTCCTGCCCCCGGTGCAGCGGGTAGGCTCATCTCATGAAATATGTCCCCAAGCAGAACACCGATGATGCTTTGATCCGCGAATTCCTCGACAAGGGCGGGGAGGTCAGCGTCGGCAAGACCAAGCCGCTGCCCAAGGAACTGGGCCTGAGCAGGAATGTCTGGGGCAACAAGCTGAGCCGCGAAGAGAAGGCGGCGCGCGACAAGAAGTGAGCGCGCGCGGGCAATGCGGGCGGAAAACCCCGTTCTTCCTATAGACACCCATTTCCATCCCCGCTATACGACCCAGGTCGCGCGGCCTCGGATTCGTTCCGGGGCCGGTGATTTTTGCAGTCGGGGACCTTCGGCGCCCTATACCAAGGCCACCTTCGGGGGGCTGTCAACATAGGAGAGCGCCGCAACGGCCTCTTCGTTTGCTAAACGGAAGACAGAAAGCATGGCACTCAAGTCGTATAAGCCGACGACGCCGGGCCAGCGCGGGCTGGTGCTGATCGACCGTTCGGAGCTGTGGAAAGGACGTCCTGTCAAATCCCTCACCGAGGGTCTGACCAAGTCGGGCGGCCGTAACAACACCGGGCGGATTACCTCGCGGCGACGCGGGGGCGGGGCGAAACGCCTCTACCGGATCGTCGATTTCAAGCGCAACAAGTTCGATGTGGCGGCCACCGTCGAGCGGATCGAATACGATCCGAACCGGACCGCCTTCATTGCGCTGATCAAGTATGAAGATGGCGAGCAGGCCTATATCCTGGCCCCCCAGCGCATGGCGGTGGGCGAAAGGATCTTTGCCGGCGCGAAGGTCGATGTCAAACCCGGCAACGCGATGCCGTTCTCGGGCATGCCGATCGGCACGATCGTGCACAACATCGAGATGAAGCCCGGCAAGGGCGGCCAGATCGCGCGCGCCGCGGGCACCTATGCCCAGTTCGTCGGACGTGACGGCGGTTACGCGCAGATCCGGCTCAGCTCGGGCGAGTTGCGGCTGGTGCGTCAGGAATGCATGGCCACCGTCGGTGCCGTCAGCAACCCCGACAACAGCAACCAGAATTACGGCAAGGCCGGCCGCATGCGCCACAAGGGCATCCGCCCGAGCGTGCGCGGCGTGGTCATGAACCCGATCGACCACCCCCATGGCGGTGGCGAGGGCCGGACCTCGGGTGGTCGTCACCCGGTGTCGCCCTGGGGCAAGCCGACCAAGGGTGCGCGCACCCGCAACAAGAACAAAGCGTCCAGCAAGCTCATCCTGCGCTCGCGGCACGCCAAGAAGAAGGGACGTTAACATATGTCTCGCTCTGTATGGAAAGGCCCCTTTGTCGATGCCTACGTCCTGAAAAAGGCCGAGGCGTCGCGCGAGTCGGGCCGCAACGAAGTCATAAAGATCTGGTCGCGCCGCTCGACGATCCTGCCCCAGTTCGTGGGCCTGACGTTTGGCGTCTATAACGGCAAGAAGCACATCCCGGTCAACGTGACCGAAGACATGATCGGCCAGAAGTTCGGTGAATATTCGCCGACGCGGACCTATTACGGTCACGCCGCCGACAAAAAAGCGAAGCGGAAGTAAGACCATGGGCAAGGACAAGAACCCCCGCCGCGTGGCCGACAACGAAGCAATGGCGAAAACCCGCATGCTTCGCACGAGCCCGCAGAAACTGAACCTGGTGGCCGCGATGATCCGCGGCAAGAAGGTCGACAAGGCCCTGACGGACCTGACCTTTTCCAAGAAGCGGATCGCCGAGGACGTGAAGAAATGCCTTCAGTCCGCCATCGCGAATGCCGAGAACAACCACGGGCTTGACGTCGATGAACTCGTCGTCACCGAAGCCTGGGTGGGCAAGAACCTGGTGATGAAGCGTGGCCGTCCGCGGGCACGTGGCCGGTTCGGCAAGATCATGAAGCCGTTCTCGGAGCTTACCATCAAGGTGCGTCAGATTGAGGAGCAAGCCTAATGGGTCAGAAAGTCAATCCGATCGGCATGCGCCTTCAGGTCAACCGCACCTGGGACAGCCGCTGGTTCGCGAATACCAAGGATTACGGTGATCTTCTTCTCGAAGACATCCGGATGCGCGAATTCATCAAGGAAGAGTGCAAGCAGGCCGGCGTGGCCCGCGTGATCATCGAGCGCCCGCACAAGAAGTGCCGGGTCACGATCCACACCGCCCGCCCCGGCGTCATCATCGGCAAGAAGGGCGCGGATATCGAGGTGCTGCGCAAGAAGCTGGCCGCGATGACCGCGAGCGATCTGCATCTCAACATCGTCGAAGTGCGCAAGCCCGAGCTCGACGCCCAGCTGGTGGCGGAATCGATTGCCCAGCAGCTTGAGCGCCGGGTGAGCTTTCGCCGGGCGATGAAACGCTCGGTGCAGAACGCGATGCGGATGGGTGCCCTCGGCATCCGGGTGAACGTGGCGGGCCGTCTCGGCGGTGCCGAGATCGCCCGGACCGAATGGTATCGCGAAGGTCGCGTGCCGCTTCACACCCTGCGGGCCGATATCGATTACGCCGCTGCCGAAGGGATGACCGCCTATGGCATCATCGGGATCAAGGTCTGGATCTTCAAGGGCGAGATCCTCGAGCATGACCCGCAGGCGCGTGACCGCAAGGCACAGGAAATCCAGGACGGTCCGGCCCCGCGTGGCGCCGGTGGCCGCCGCTAAGGAGTAACCGAGATGCTGCAACCCAAGCGCACGAAATTCCGCAAGATGTTCAAGGGCCGGATCAAGGGCGAGGCCAAGGGCGGCTCGGAGCTGACCTTCGGCACCTACGGGCTCAAGGCGACGCAACCCGAGCGGGTCACCGCCCGCCAGATCGAAGCCGCCCGCCGGGCCATGACGCGCCACATGAAGCGTCAGGGCCGGGTCTGGATTCGGATCTTTCCCGACACGCCGGTGTCGTCCAAACCCACCGAGGTGCGGATGGGCAAGGGCAAGGGCTCGGTCGATTTCTGGGCCTGCAAGGTCAAGCCCGGCCGGGTGATGTTCGAGATCGACGGTGTCAACGAGGAGATCGCCCGCGAGGCCCTGCGCCTGGCGGCGATGAAACTGCCGATCAAGACCCGCCTGGTGATTCGCGAGGATTGGTAAGGTCGATAATGTGTGAGCGTTTTCTGGCTCGCGCAGTATAGGCGATTTTTCCGTGAAAAATCGTCCGGGCCGCGCCCCGGCGAAGAAAAGACCCCCGCGCGATTTCTCGTGCGGGGGTTTTCCTTTTTCGGGATTTCCGGCGGTCGTGCGCCGCGTTGCGCGCTCACACCCACTTGTAATTGAAACTCACCGACACCCGCTCGTCCTCGGCCATGTTCATCGGCACCTCGTGGCGCAGCCACGACTCCCAGAGCAGCACGTCGCCGACCCGTGGCGTGACATAGACGAAGGTGCGCAGCTCTTCGCGGGCGTCCTTGAGGCGCGGGGGGGCGGCCATCATCCGGGCCGAGCGCGGGTCTTCGAGTTTCAGGGCCGAGGCGCCGTCGGGCATGGCGACATAGGTGGTGCCCGAAATCACCGAATGGGGGTGGATATGGGAGGCATGGCTGCCGCCCTCGGGCAGGATGTTGATCCAGAGATCCTCGAGTTCGAGCCGCCCGTCGCCCAGATCGAAGTCGAGATCGGCGGCGAAGGCGGCGACATGGGCATCGAGCGCCGTCTTGAGATCGGCGAAGATCGGAAAGCGCCATGGCAGATCGCCGAGCGAGGCATAGGAGGTATAGCCGGGATAGGCGTTTTCCTCGCACCATTGCTGGCCGGCCGCGTCATCCTCGGCGATGGAAAGACAGGAGGCTTCGAGTTCGGAGGCGTCGATCGCGGGGCCAAGCGCGGCAAGCCGGGCGCGATAGAGGCGGGTGACGAAGAGGGAATCAATCTGTGCCATGGCACATGGATAGCCGGTCCGGGCGGGCCGGGCGAGTGGGAAGCCGCGGCATGATGGCATTCGTTATCCTCTGGGGTTTTCCGGTCGGAGGGTTTAGGTTCGTGCAAAGAGCACTATATTAGAAACATTCTAACAACCTGGAGGGAAGACTCCCATGTCCAACGCAACGACCTTGAAGAACCTCAACACCGCCCTGCAAATGGAACTCACGGCGGCGCATCAGTACCAGCTTCATGCGCATCTGCTCGATGATTGGGGGCTCGACAAGCTGGCTGACATGATGCGCGGCGAGTTCGAAGAGGAAAACGGCCATTCGGACCGGTTTCTCGAACGGATCTTTGCGCTGGGTGGCGAACCGGAAATGGCCTTTGCGGCGACACCGCGCATTGCGCGCTCGCTCAAGGAAATGTTCAAGGCCGATCTCACGGACGAAAAGGACGCGATTGCGTTCTACACCCGTGCTTCGAAAGAGGCCTATGAAGCCGACGATCTGGCGACCCGCGCGCTGTTCGAAGAGATCGCCATTGAAGAAGAGGGGCACAAGGCCTGGCTTGAGTTGCAGCTGAGCCTGATCGAGCGGATCGGCGAGGAGCGCTATACCTCGAAACAGATTTCTGCCGGGGACTCGGACAACGAGGCCTGATCGGCCGTCCGGATTCCGGCATTCCCCGCCGTCGCGACGCTGCGGCGGGGATTTGCGTTGCAAGGGGTTGCCATGGGCGCGAAACCCGCCTATACGCGCCACTTCTACCCATGACCTCCACCGGAATCAGGGTGACGCGATGCGCGGCCCTCCGGTGATGTTGAAAAGGACACCGGCATGCAAGCCAAAGAACTGCGTGACAAGACGCCCGACCAGCTTCGCGAAGAGCTGGCCAATCTGAAAAAAGAGAGCTTCAACCTGCGCTTTCAGCAGGCGACCAGCGCGCTTGAGAACACCGCGCGCATGCGCCAGGTCAAGCGCGACACCGCGCGCATTCTGACCATCCTGAACGAAAAGGCCGCGGTTGCGGTCAAGGCCGAGTGAGAGGAGCCTGACACATGCCCAAGCGTATCCTTCAAGGCACCGTCACCTCGGACGCCAACGCACAGACCGTCACCGTGAGCGTCGAACGCCGTTTCACCCATCCGGTTCTGAAAAAGACCATCCGCAAGTCCAAGAAATACCGGGCTCACGATGAGAAGAACACCTACAAGGTGGGAGATCAGGTCCGCATCATCGAATGCGCCCCGAAATCCAAGACGAAACGCTGGGAGGTGCTTGAGGCGTAAGCCCCAATCACACCCGGTTTAATCGAAACCCTGGGGCCTCGATCCTTGCTGCAAGGCGGTCCCAAAGGTCGGGAGAAACCATATGATCCAGATGCAGACCAATCTGGATGTCGCTGACAACTCAGGCGCGCGCCGGGTTCAGTGCATCAAGGTCCTCGGCGGCTCGCATCGCCGCTATGCATCGGTTGGCGATATCATCGTCGTATCGGTGAAGGAGGCCATTCCGCGCGGTCGCGTGAAGAAGGGCGATGTCCGCAAGGCCGTCGTCGTGCGCACCGCCAAGGAAGTTCGCCGCGAAGACGGCACCGCGATCCGGTTCGACCGGAACGCCGCCGTGATCCTCAACAACAACAACGAGCCGATCGGCACCCGTATCTTCGGGCCGGTGGTTCGCGAGTTGCGCGCGAAGAGCTTCATGAAAATCATCTCGCTCGCCCCGGAGGTGCTGTAAGATGGCTGCCAAGTTGAAAAAAGGTGACAAGGTTGTCGTGCTGACCGGCAAGGACAAGGGCAAGCAGGGCACCATTTCCCAGGTCATGCCCAAAGAGGGCAAGGCGATTGTCGACGGCGTGAACATGGCGATCCGCCATCGCCGCCAGACCCAGACCGAGCAGGGCGGGCGTTTGCCGGTGGCGATGCCGATCGCGCTCAGCAATCTGGCCTATGTTGACAAGAACGGAAAATCGACCCGCGTCGGCTTCAAGACCGAAGGCGACAAGAAGGTGCGTTTCGCCAAGACCACGGGGGACGTGATCGATGCTTGATACCGCTACCTATATCCCGCGTCTCAAGGCGCAGTTTCGCGACAGCATTCGCGCCGCCCTGAAGGAAGAATTCGGCTATACGAATGACCTGATGACGCCGCGTCTGGACAAGATCGTGCTCAATATCGGCTGCGGCCGGGCGGCCGTGAAGGACAGCAAGAAGGCCAAGTCGGCGGTCGAAGACCTGAGCACCATCGCCGGCCAGAAGGCGGTTCCGACGGTCGCCAAGAACTCGATCGCGGGCTTTCGCGTGCGCGAGGGCATGCCGATGGGCGCCAAGGTGACGCTGCGCGGCGACCGGATGTATGAATTCCTCGACCGGCTGATCACCATCGCGATGCCCCGCATCCGTGACTTTCGCGGCGTGTCGGGCAAGAGCTTTGACGGCCACGGCAACTATGCTCTGGGCCTGAAAGAGCATATCGTGTTCCCGGAAATCGACTATGACAAGGTCGATGAGGTCTGGGGCATGGACGTCGTGATCGCCACCACCGCGAAAACCGACGCGGAAGCCAAGGCGCTGTTGAAGCATTTCAACATGCCCTTCAACAGCTGATCCGCGGGAGGAGATTGATATGGCTAAGAAATCCATGGTCGAGCGCGAAAAGAAGCGCCAGCGCCTGGTCAAACAATACGCCGCCCAGCGCGCCGCGCTCAAGGCGATCATCAGCGACGAGTCCAAGCCGATGGAGGAGCGGTTCCGCGCCTCTCTCAAGCTTGCCAAGCTGCCGCGCAACAGCTCGGCCACCCGTCTGCACAACCGCTGCCAGCTCACCGGGCGCCCGCATGCGTATTATCGCAAGCTCAAGCTCAGCCGGATCGCGATGCGCGAGCTGGGCTCTGCCGGGCAGATCCCCGGCCTGGTCAAGTCGAGCTGGTAAGGAGAGAGTGACATGAACGATCCTATCGGCGATATGCTCACCCGTATCCGCAATGCCCAGATGCGCGGGAAATCGACGGTGTCGACCCCGGCTTCGAAGCTGCGCGGCTGGGTTCTGGATGTGCTGGCTGACGAAGGCTACATCCGCGGCTTTGAGAAGGGCAGCGATGCCAAGGGTCATCCGACCCTTGAAATCAGCCTGAAATACTATGACGGCGCCCCCGTCATTCGTGAGGTCAAGCGGGTTTCGACCCCGGGCCGCCGCGTCTACATGGGCGTCAAGGACATCCCCTCGGTCCGTCAGGGCCTTGGTGTGTCGATTGTCAGCACGCCCCGGGGCGTGATGTCGGATGCAAGCGCGCGCAGCCAGAATGTTGGCGGCGAAGTGCTTTGCACGGTCTTCTAAGGAGAACGGAGAATGTCTCGAATTGGGAAAAAACCGGTCGAGCTGCCATCGAGCGTGAGCGCCACGATCTCCGGCCAGACCGTCGAAATCAAGGGTCCGAAGGCGACGCATCGCTTTACGGCCACCGATGACGTGACCATCGCGCTGGATGACGACGTGATCCGGGTAACACCGCGTGGCAATTCCAAGCGCGCGTTGCAGCAGTGGGGCATGAGCCGCACGATGGTGGCCAACATGGTGCAGGGCGTGACCGAGGGCTTCAAGAAAGAGCTCGAGATCACCGGCGTCGGCTATCGCGCACAGATGCAGGGCAATATCCTGAAGCTGAACCTCGGCTATAGCCACGACGTCAATTTCGAGGTGCCCGAGGGTGTCACGGTGACCTGTCCGAAAAACACCGAAATCGTCATCGAAGGCGATGATTCGCAACTCGTCGGCCAGGTCGCGGCCAATATCCGCGAATGGCGTGCGCCCGAACCCTACAAGGGCAAGGGGATCCGGCACAAGGGCGAGTATATCTTCCGCAAGGAAGGCAAGAAGAAGTAAGGACGGGAACAATGGCAAACAGCAAACGGGAACCGTTCCTCAAGCGCCGCCTGCGCGTCCGGAACAAGCTTCGCAAGGTCAACAAGGGCAAGCTGCGCCTTTCGGTGCACCGCTCGTCGAAGAACATCAGCGCACAGCTGATCGACGACGTGGCCGGCCGCACGGTCGCCGCCGCCTCCTCGCTCGAGAAGGCACTGGGCGTTGTCGGCCGGAACAACGTGGAGGCCGCCACCAAGGTGGGCGCCGCGATTGCCGAACGCGCCAGGAAGGCGGGCGTCGAGGAAGCCTATTTCGACCGTGGCGGATTTCTCTTCCACGGGCGCGTCAAGGCGCTGGCGCAAGCCGCGCGTGACGGCGGTCTGAAGATTTAAGGAGACGAGGAATGGCAAGAGAAGGTCAACAGCGGGGCCGCGGTCGCGAGCGCGAAGAGGCGCCCGAATTCGCCGATCGCCTCGTCGCGATCAACCGGGTTTCGAAAACCGTGAAGGGCGGCAAACGCTTCGGCTTTGCCGCGCTTGTGGTGGTCGGCGATCAGAAGGGCCGCGTCGGGTTCGGCAAGGGCAAGGCGAAGGAGGTCCCCGAGGCCATTCGCAAGGCCACCGAGCAGGCCAAGCGCCAGATGATCCGTGTGCCGCTGCGCGAAGGGCGCACGCTGCATCACGACATGGAAGGCCGCCACGGTGCGGGCAAGGTCGTGATGCGCACCGCCCCGGAAGGGACCGGCATCATCGCCGGTGGTCCGATGCGCGCGGTGTTCGAGATGCTGGGCATCAAGGACGTGGTGTCGAAATCGCTGGGATCGCAGAACCCCTACAACATGATCCGCGCCACCATCAACGGGCTGCAAAAGGAAACCAGCCCGCGCATGGTGGCACAGCGCCGCGGCAAGAAGGTGGCCGACATCCTGCGCAAGGGTGACGAAGCCCCTGCTGCCGAAGCGGCCCAGGCGTAAGGAACGGGAACATGGCAAAAACCATCGTCGTCAAACAGATCGGCAGCCCGATCCGCCGCCCGGCCAAACAGCGTGCAACGCTGGTGGGTCTCGGCCTCAACAAGATGCACAAGACCCGCGAGCTTGAAGACACGCCCGCGGTGCGCGGCATGATCGCCAAGATCCCGCACATGGTGCAGATCGTCGAAGAAAAGGGCTGAACGCCGTTTTCTCTCAAAGAAAACGGTCCGGAAACTTTCGAAGTTTCCGGTTGCCACCGACAGGCGCCCCGGTCAGCGATGGCCGGGGCGTTCGTCGTCCGGACCGGTGATGCGCCGGTCGTCTCAGGACGCGGTGGCGTCTGTCGGCCTGCGCCCCACCACCATGCAGCCCAGCGTCACCCGCAGCGCGTCGGCCAGCTCATTCACCGTCTCGGTCGAGACGAACAGCCCGCCGGTGGCATCGGGCAGGCATTGCGCCACGGTCTCGCCGTCCAGTTCCTGCGCCTCGGGGCTGTTCCACGAAAATGGGTCATAGACCACGCGGAAGCCGATGACGTGGACGGTGAGGCCGGGACGCCTGGCCGCCAGTGCTGTCCCCAGCGCGCAGGGCGTGCCGCCGCAGGTCTCGTTGCCGTCGGTGACCAGCACCACGATGCCCTCGTCGCCCAGAACATCCGCTGCCGCCGCGACGGAGGCCGCCAGTGGCGTCAGGCCGCCGGGCTGCAACGCGTCGATCCCCGCCACCACCGCCGGGCCGGAATCGGCGCGCGGGCCAAAGCGCAGGTCGATCCCCGAACAGGCATGCGCACCCCCCGGCCCATAGGTCAGCAGCCCCACCCGCCGATAGGGCGCGATATCCGGCATCGCGGCGCGCACCGCGCGGCGGGCGTCCTCGATCCGGGTCGGCGCGGTCGGGTCATGGCCCAGCTCGCCCATCGAGCCAGAGCCGTCGAAGACCAGCATCGCGTCGCGCGCACAGTCCGCCGCCGCCTGTGGCGGGGGGCCGGGCAGGGTGGCGAGGCTCAGGGCCAGGGCGAGGCAGAGGGGCAGGGGGCGCATGGGGTCTCCGGATGTCGAGCAGAAAGCCTAGCACAGCGGCGCGTGAAATCCAGGCACGGGCTTTTGATGGCGCTGCGTGCCCGGAGCGTCTAGACTGCGGCCATGCAGACCGTCGAATATTTCTATTCCGCCCATTCCGCCTTTGCCTGGCTGGGCTCGGCCCGGCTGTCGGAGATCTGCGCCCGCCACGGCGCGCGGCTCCTGCACAGGCCGATGGATCTTTCGCCGGTGGTCGAGGCGGCGGGCGGGCTGTCTTTCGCGGCGCGCACGCAGGCGCATGTCGATTACTTCTTCGGGCGCGAGATCGAACGCTGGGCCGAGTATCGCGATGTCGAAGTGATCGACCACCGCCCCACGCATCATGACGCGCCGCTGGCCCTGCCCAACGGTGTGATCATCGCGGCGCAGGAGGCGGGGCAGGGGGCGGATGCGTTGGCCCATGCCATCCTCGGCGCGCATTGGCGCGACGATGCCGACATTTCCGACCCGGAGAGGCTCGCGCCGCTGATCGCCGATTGCGGGCTCGACCCCGAGGCGATCCTTGCCGCCGCGCGCTCCGGCCCGATCCAGGCGCTGCACCGCGCCAACACGGCAGAGGCCATCGCGAGCGATGTCTTCGGTTCGCCCACCTATATCTTCGGCGGCGATCCGTTCTACGGCCAGGACCGGCTGGAGCTGGTGGAACGCGCGCTCGGGCGGCCGTTCGCGCGCAGCACCTGGCGCAACCCGCCGGCGGGCGGCGGCGCGGGCGGGCAACTCCACCCTTGAACCCGGCGCGGCCTGCGTCTATACGCCCCCGGTGGCCCGAGGGGCGACTCACTCAACCAGGAAAAGCCGCGTCTGTTCCATTCCGCTTCGGGGGCAGTTCCGGCAAAGGAGAAGCGACATGAAACTCAACGAATTGCACGACAATCCCGGTGCGACCAAGTCCAGAAAACGCGTCGGGCGTGGCCCCGGTTCGGGCATGGGCAAGATGGGCGGCCGTGGTATCAAGGGTCAGAAATCCCGCTCGGGCGTGGCGATCAAGGGCTATGAAGGCGGCCAGATGCCGATTTACCAACGCCTGCCCAAGCGCGGCTTTACCAAGCCGAACCGCAAATCCTACGCGGTGGTCAATCTCGGTCTCATCCAGAAATTCGTCGATGCCGGCAAGCTTGACGCCAAGGCGACGATCACCGAGGAGGCCCTGATCGAAAGCGGTCTGGTGCGCCGCAAGCTGGATGGCGTACGGGTCCTTGCCAAGGGTGATATCTCGTCCAAACTCAGCCTCGAAGTGACCGGCGCGTCGAAATCCGCCATTGCGGCGGTCGAGAAAGCGGGCGGTCAACTGACCGTCACGGCCCGGGTCGCCGCCGAATAAGAGGTTGTCCCCGGAGCATCCGGGCTTTACATAACCTCAAGTTTTCCAATTCAGCGCCGCCGGGCCGGGGAAACCGCCCCGGCGGTGCATGCATGAAAGAGCACTGAATGGTATCCGCCGCAGAACAAATGGCCGCCAACACAAGCTGGGCGGCACTTGGGAAAGCCACCGACCTTCGCAACCGCATCCTGTTCACGCTGGGGCTGCTGATCGTCTATCGGCTGGGCACGTTCATTCCGGTTCCGGGGATCGACGGGGCGGCATTGCGCGAATTCATGGAAGGGGCGGCGGCCGGGATCGGCGGCATCCTGTCGATGTTCACCGGCGGGGCGCTGGGGCGGATGGGCATCTTTGCGCTTGGCATCATGCCCTATATCTCGGCCTCGATCATCGTGCAGCTTCTGGCCTCGATGGTGCCGGCGCTCGAACAGCTCAAGAAAGAGGGCGAGCAGGGGCGCAAGAAGATCAACCAGTATACCCGCTATGGCACGGTGTTCCTGGCCACGCTGCAAAGCTATGGTCTCGCCGTGAGTCTCGAAGCCGGCGATCTGGCCACTGATCCGGGGATGTTCTTTCGCGCCTCGACCATGATCACGCTGGTGGGCGGCACCATGTTCCTGATGTGGTTGGGCGAGCAGATCACAGCGCGCGGCGTGGGCAACGGCATTTCGCTCATCATCTTTGTCGGCATCATCGCCGAGGTGCCCGCGGCCTTGGCCCAGTTCTTCAGCCAGGGCCGGTCGGGCGCGATCAGCCCGGCGGTGATCATCGGGGTGATGGTGATGGTCGTGGTCACGATCGGGTTCGTGGTCTTCATGGAGCGGGCACTGCGGAAGATCCATATCCAGTATCCGCGCCGTCAGGTCGGGATGAAGGTCTATGACGGCGGTTCGTCCCACCTGCCGGTCAAGGTCAACCCGGCGGGCGTGATCCCCGCGATCTTTGCAAGCTCGCTTCTGCTTCTGCCGGTGACGATCAGCACCTTCAGCGGCAACCAGACCGGGCCGGTGATGTCGACGCTGCTGGCCTATTTCGGCCCCGGCCAGCCGCTTTACCTTGCGTTCTTCGTCGCGATGATCGTGTTCTTTGCCTATTTCTACACGTTCAACGTCAGCTTCAAACCCGATGACGTGGCCGATAACCTGAAGAACCAGAACGGGTTCGTTCCCGGCATCCGGCCGGGCAAGAAGACCTCGGAATATCTCGAATACGTGGTGAACCGCGTTCTCGTGCTGGGCTCCGGATATCTCGCGCTGGTGTGTCTGTTGCCCGAAATCCTGCGCAGCCAGCTGGCCATCCCGTTCTATTTCGGCGGCACGTCGGTTCTGATCGTGGTCTCGGTCACGATGGATACGATCCAGCAGGTGCAAAGCCATCTTCTGGCGCATCAATATGAAGGGCTGATCGAGAAATCACAGCTGTCGGGCAAGGGCCGGCGGCGCAAGAAGAAAGGACCGTCGCGCCGATGAACATCATTCTGCTGGGCCCGCCGGGTGCCGGGAAAGGCACCCAGGCCGCCCATCTCGTCGAGAGCCGCAACATGATCCAGCTGTCGACCGGTGATATGCTCCGGGAAGCCAAGGATTCAGGCACGGAAATGGGCAACAAGGTCGCCGAGGTCATGGCCCGTGGCGATCTTGTCACCGATGAGATCGTGATCGGCCTCATCCGCGAGAAACTGCAGGGCGACAAGCGCGGCGGCTTCATATTTGACGGATTCCCCCGCACGTTGCCGCAGGCCGACGCGCTGGGCGAGTTGCTGGCCGAGCAGGGCGAGACCCTCGGCGCCGTGATCGAATTGCGGGTCGATGACGAAACGCTGGTCAAGCGTATCGTCAACCGGGCCGAGGAGGCGCGCGCCGCAGGACAGCCTGTGCGGGCCGACGACAACGCCGAAAGCGTCAAGCAGCGCCTGATGGAATATTACAAGAAGACCTCGCCGCTCATCGGCTATTACTATGCCACGGGTCAGCTCAAACCGGTGGACGGCCTGGGTGACATCGACGAGGTGCAGGCCGCGATTGCCGCGGCGCTGGACGGCTGAGACTCGTATCATCTTGAGAGAATTGCACGTTTGTGACATCCTCCAATGGCGACATTGGGGGATGTTGGTTTTTTGGTAAGCTTTTTTTTGGTGGAATCCTGAATCGGCCGCACACTGCGGCGGACAATGGCGCGGAACCGAGGGAAGGACCAGAAAATGAGAAAAACGATCGTGGCGACGGCCTTGTCCATTACATTGGCGGCGAGTTCCGCACAGGCCAAAGGGCCAGAGCCGCTAATGAACAAGGAACAGATTTCGAACGAGATCCTCAGCACGCAAAGTGCCCAGGGATCGTTTTCCCCTATCTTTGTCATGCTTCTGCTTGTCGTGGTCGCTGCTTTGGCCGCGTCGGCCGGTGGCCATCGCTATCCGCATCCGAGTTAGGCTGAGCCCGAGGTGGCGCCAACCGCCGCTTCGGGATCCATTGCGGCACTGATTTGACCCGAAGCGCGTTGTCGGGGCTTTCGCCCTTGACGCCCTTCGGGATTCCCCCTATCCGACACCATCTCCTCGGAGAACTGATTCTTGCCGGGTCGCGCCCGGCGGACAAGACAATCTCGAATTCAGCTGCGGCCCGGAGCGGAAACGCGCCTCGGGCTTACGTTGTGAAAAAAGGTTCTGGAGCTACGGAACCGCAACGAAAGGAAAAGAAACGTGGCACGTATCGCCGGCGTAAATATCCCGACCCACAAACGGGTCCCGATCGCCCTCACCTATATTACCGGAATCGGCCCCTCCGCGGCGCGCACCATCTGTGATGCCGTGGGCATCGACCATTCCCGCCGCGTCAACGAGCTTTCGGATTCCGAAGCCGTTGCCATCCGCGAACATATCGACACCAACTATACCGTCGAAGGCGACCTGCGCCGCGAGGTGCAGATGAACATCAAGCGCCTGATGGATCTGGGCTGCTATCGCGGTCTGCGTCATCGCCGCAACCTTCCCGTGCGCGGTCAGCGCACCCACACCAATGCACGCACGCGCAAGGGCCCCGCAAAGGCCATTGCCGGCAAGAAGAAGTAAGGGAGGGCTGCACCAATGGCACGAGATACACGCCGGGCGGCCAAGAAGAAGGTCTCCAAGAACATCGCCGCTGGAGTCGCGCATGTGAATTCCAGCTTCAACAACACCAAGATCCTGATCTCGGACGTGCAGGGCAATGCGATCTCGTGGTCGTCGGCCGGCACGATGGGCTTCAAGGGGTCGCGCAAATCGACCCCCTATGCCGCGCAGATGGCCGCCGAGGATGCCGGCCGCAAGGCGCAGGAACACGGTGTGAAGACGATCGAGGTCGAAGTGCAGGGCCCCGGCTCGGGCCGTGAATCGGCGCTGCGCGCGCTGGCCGCCGTCGGGTTCAACATCACCTCGATCCGTGATGTGACCCCGATCGCGCATAATGGTTGCCGTCCGCCCAAGCGCCGCCGCGTCTGATTCTTTTCGAATTCCGGGGTCGGGCGAATACGCCCGGCCCCGTGCCGTTATTTTGAAACCTCGGGCGTCTTTTGCCTTCGGACATGGGGCGAAAGACAGGAATGGAGGGACGCATGATCCACAAGAACTGGCAGGAACTGATAAAACCCACGCAGTTGGATGTCAAACCGGGCGCTGACCCGGCGCGTCACGCGACCGTTGTTGCCGAACCGCTCGAGCGTGGTTTTGGCCTCACGCTGGGCAACGCGCTGCGCCGGGTGCTGATGAGCTCTCTGCAGGGGGGCGCGATCACCAGCGTTCAGATCGACAACGTGCTGCACGAGTTTTCCTCGGTGCCGGGTGTGCGTGAGGATGTGACCGATATCGTGCTCAACCTCAAGGGGGTCGCGCTGCGCATGGAGGTCGAGGGCCCCAAGCGCCTGTCGATCAATGCCAAGGGGCCGGGTGTCGTCACCGCCGCCGATATCACCGACAGCGCGGGAATCGAGATCCTCAACAAGGACCACGTGATCTGTCACCTCGATCAGGGTGCGGATGTCTATATGGAACTCACCGTGAACACCGGCAAGGGCTATGTTCCGGCCGACAAGAACAAGCCCGAGGATGCCCCCATCGGACTCATTCCGATCGACGCGATCTATTCGCCGGTCACGAGAGTGTCCTATGACGTTCAGCCGACCCGCGAGGGCCAGGTTCTCGATTATGACAAGCTGACCCTCAAGCTCGAGACCGACGGTTCGCTCTCGCCGGATGACGCGGTGGCCTTTGCCGCGCGCATCCTTCAGGACCAGCTTTCGATCTTCGTCAACTTCGACGAACCCGAGGCTGCCGGTCGTCCGGACGAGGATGACGGGCTGGAATTCAACCCGCTGCTGCTGAAGAAAGTGGACGAGCTGGAACTGTCGGTGCGCTCGGCCAACTGCCTCAAGAACGACAACATCGTCTATATCGGCGACCTGATCCAGAAGACCGAGGCCGAGATGCTGCGCACCCCGAATTTCGGCCGCAAGTCGCTCAACGAGATCAAGGAAGTGCTCTCGGGCATGGGTCTGCATCTCGGCATGGATGTCGAGGACTGGCCACCGGACAATATCGAAGACCTCGCCAAGAAATTCGAGGACGCGTTCTAAGGCATGGTGGGTTTCACCCACCCTACGACACGATTGTAGGGTGGGTGCCAACCCACCACCCCCCGGGCATAGTGCCCCAAGGAGAGCCGGTGACACGCATCGCCGGCCGGACAAAGCAAAACGGCCCGTAGAGGGCAATTAGGAGTAAGACACATGCGTCACGCAAAAGGCTATCGTCGCCTCAACCGCACCCATGAGCACCGCAAGGCGCTGTTTTCGAACATGGCCGGCTCGCTGATCGAGCATGAGCAGATCAAGACGACCGTGCCAAAGGCCAAGGAACTCAAGCGGATCATGGACAAGCTGATCACTCTGGGCAAGCGCGGCGATCTGCATGCCCGCCGTCAGGCCGCGTCGCAACTCAAGCAGGACAAGGACGTGGCCAAGCTGTTCGATATCCTCGGCCCGCGCTACGGCGAACGCCAGGGCGGCTATACCCGCGTGCTTCGGGCCGGGTTCCGTTATGGCGACATGGCACCGATGGCGATCATCGAACTGGTCGATCGCGACCCCGACGCCAAGGGCGCCGCCGACAAGGCCCGTGTCGCCGCCGAAGACGCGGCGGAGATGGGCGAGGGCTGATCGTCCTGCCCCTGATGAATTCATGAAACCCCCGTCCATGTGGCGGGGGTTTCGCGTTTTGAGCCGACTTGCATTCCGGCGGCGCGCTCCGCATATCTGGTCCAGTCCAAGGGAGGTCGGAATGCGTCTCATACTTGCCCTGATCGCCGTCGTGATCGCCACCCCACTCGCCGCCGAAACCCGTGTGCCGCAAAGCCAGGGCGAGATCGCGCTCGGCTTTGCGCCGCTGGTCAAGGAGGCGGCGCCGGCGGTGGTCAACATCTATGCCAGGCGGATCGTCGAGCAGCGCCAGAGCAGCCCCTTTGCCGACGATCCGTTCTTTCGCGATTTCTTCGAAGGCTTCGGCGCCCCCCGCCCGCAGGTGCAGAACAGCCTCGGCTCGGGGGTGATCCTGACCGGAGACGGGATCATGGTGTCGAATTATCACGTGGTCGGCGGCGCACAGGATATCCGCGTCGTTCTCAACGACCGGCGCGAATTCGAGGCCGAGATCCTGCTTGCCGACCAGGAGGCGGATCTCGCCATCCTGCGCATCCATAATGGCGCGGGGCTGCCGCATCTCGACATTCGCGACAGCGATACCGTCGAGGTCGGCGAACTGGTGCTGGCGATCGGCAACCCGTTCGGCGTGGGCCAGACGGTGACCAGCGGCATCGTCTCGGGGCTGGCGCGGTCGGGCACCGCCACGGGGTCGTCGCGGGGCTACTACATCCAGACCGACGCGCCGATCAACCCGGGCAATTCCGGCGGCGCGCTGATTGACGTGAACGGGCGGCTGATCGGGATCAACACCCGCATCCTCACCCGCTCGGGCGGCTCGAACGGCATCGGCTTCGCCATTCCGGCCACGCTGGTGGCGCGCTTCGTGGAACAGGCCGAGGCCGGGAACGAGGCGTTCCTGCGGCCATGGGCGGGGATGAACGGCCAGCCGGTCGACAGCGATATCGCCGAAAGCCTCGGGCTGGGCACACCGCGCGGCATCGTGATTTCCGAGCTGCACCCGGTAAGCCCGTTTCTCGACGCGGGAATCCGGCCCGGCGATGTGATCGTGGCCGTGGATGGCCAGCCGGTCAACACGCCCGACGAGATGGTCTATCGGATGAGCGTCGCGGGGCTTGGCAACCGGGTCAGCGTGGCAAGGGTGCGCGATGGCACCGAGGCGCAGGTCGAGGTGGCGCTTATCGCCGCGCCCGACACGCCGCCGCGCGACGTGCGCACCACGTCGCGCAATGCGGCGATCCCGGGGCTTGAACTGTCGAACATCAACCCCGCCGTGCTGGCCGAACTGGGGCTGCCCCTGTCGGCCGAGGGCGTGGTGGTCAGCGATCCGGGCCCGTCCGGGCCGCGCGCCGGGTTGGCGCGGGGCGATATCCTGCGCGCGATCAACGATGTCGCGGTGACCGACACTCAAAGCGCCGTGCGGCTTCTCGAAGAGGCGTCGCGCTGGCTTGCGCTCGAAGTGCAGCGCGGCACCCAGCGCCGCGTGATGCGGTTCCGGCTCTGATGAGCGATCTTTTCGACACCGTGCCCGACGCGCCCGAACCACCCAAGGGCCCGCGCCCGCTGGCCGACCGGCTGCGCCCGCGCGCCCTTTCGGAGGTGATCGGACAGGACCAGGTGCTCGGCCCCGATGCGCCGCTGGGGGCGATGCTGGCCGCGGGCGCGCTGTCGTCGCTGGTGTTCTGGGGACCGCCCGGCGTGGGCAAGACCACCATCGCGCGGCTGCTTGCGGATGAGACCGACCTGCATTTCGAACAGATCAGCGCGATCTTTTCCGGCGTGTCCGAATTGCGCAAGGTGTTCGAGGCCGCCAAGCACCGGCGCGCGAACGGGCAGGGCACGCTGCTTTTCGTCGATGAGATCCATCGCTTCAACAAGGCCCAGCAGGACAGTTTCCTGCCGCATATGGAGGATGGCACGATCCTTCTGGTCGGGGCCACCACCGAGAACCCGAGTTTCGAGTTGAACGCCGCCCTGCTGAGCCGCGCGCAGGTGCTGGTGCTCACCCGGCTGGAACTGGCCGATCTCGAACGGCTGGCACAGCGCGCCGAGAGTGATCTGGGGCGCAGCCTGCCGCTCGACGGGCACGCGCGCGAGGCGCTGCTGGAGATGGCCGATGGCGACGGGCGGGCGCTTTTGAACCTCATTGAACAGGTAATGGCGTGGAAGGTCGAGGCCAAGCTTGACACCAAGGCCCTGTCCACGCGGTTGATGCGGCGGGCGGCGCAATACGACAAGTCGGGCGACGAGCATTACAACCTGATCTCGGCGTTGCACAAATCGGTGCGCGGCTCGGACCCGGACGCGGCACTTTACTGGCTGGCGCGGATGCTCGAAGGCGGCGAAGACCCGCGTTACCTCGCCCGGCGCATCACCCGCATGGCGATCGAGGATATCGGGCTGGCCGATCCCAACGCGCAGACCCATTGCCTGCAGGCCTGGGAAGTCTATGAGCGGCTCGGCAGCCCCGAGGGCGAACTGGCGCTGGCACAGGCGCTGGTTTACCTCGCGCTGGCCCCGAAATCGAACGCGGGCTATGCCGCCTACAAGGCCGCCCGCGCGCAGGCCAAGAAGACCGGCTCGGAACCGCCGCCCAAGCATATCCTGAACGCGCCGACCGCGCTGATGAAGGAGCAGGGCTATGGCGAAGGCTATGCCTATGACCACGATGCCGAAGACGGGTTCTCGGGGCAGGATTACTTCCCCGAGGGCATGAAACGCCCGGTCCTTTACCAGCCGGTCGAACGCGGCTTCGAGCGCGAGTTGAAAAAGCGGCTCGACTGGTTCACCAAACAGCGCCTTCAGCGTGGGAAATGAGGGCTGGCCCGCCGCGAGGACCCGCCCCAGCTTGACAAACCGCCCGCCCCCTGAGACAGACCGCCCATGTTCACAACCCTCATGCAAGTGGCCCTTGGCGGCGCGATCGGGGCTTCGCTCCGGTATCTCAGTTTCGCGGGGGCCGCGCGGCTGATGGGGCCGGGCTTTCCCTGGGGCACTCTGGCGGTCAACGTGGCAGGTTCGCTGCTGATGGGGGTGCTGTTCGTGACGCTGGCCTCGAAGGACGCGATGCGCCTCGCACCTTTCCTGATGACCGGGATACTGGGCGGGTTCACCACGTTCTCGGCCTTCTCGCTCGATGCTTTCGTGCTTTGGGAAAAGGGCCAGGCGGGGTTCGCTGTGCTTTACGTCGCCGCCTCGGTGCTGTTGTCCGTGGGGGCGCTGGTGCTGGGAATATTCATCGCCCGGGGGGCCTTTCAATGAACAGCGTGCAAACCGTCACGGTGGGTCCGGGCGATGGCGATCAGCGGCTCGACCGCTGGTTCCGGCGGCATTTCCCGCATGTGCCGCAGGGCCGGATCGAAAAGATGTGCCGCAAGGGCGAGGTGCGCGTCGATGGCGGGCGGGTGAAGCCCGCGCATCGCCTGGCAGTGGGACAGAAAGTGCGCATCCCGCCGCTGCCCGAACCGGACGCGGCGCCCAAGCCGGCACCGAAATCATCACTCAGCGAGGCAGATGCCCGGATGATCCAGGCCGCCGTGATCTGGCGTGACGATCACATCATCGCGCTGAACAAGCCGCCGGGCCTGCCCACCCAGGGCGGCAGCAAGCAGATGCGCCATGTCGACGGGATGTCCGAGGGGCTCAAATTCGGGCTGGACGAGAAACCCCGGCTTGTGCATCGGCTCGACAAGGACACCTCCGGCGTGATCCTGCTGGCGCGCAGCCGCGCGGTGGCGCAGGCGCTCACGGCGGCGATCCGGCATCGCGCCACGCGCAAGATCTACTGGGCCGTGGTGGCCGGTGTGCCGCGCCCCTATCTGGGCGAGATCAAGTATGGCCTTGTCAAGGCGTCGGGCGGGGGCCAGGGGCAGGGCGAAAAGATGCTGTGCGTCCACCCTGACGAGATCGACCGGACCCCGGGCGCGAAACGTGCCATCACGCAATATGCCACGCTCTACCGCGTCGCCGAACGGGCCGCCTGGGTCGCGATGGAACCGATCACCGGGCGCACCCACCAGTTGCGCGCCCACATGGCCGAGATCGGGCATCCGATTGCGGGTGACGGGAAGTATGGCGGCTCGGGGCAGGAAAACCTCGGCGATGGCTGGGGGGCCAGGCTGGGCGGGATCATCTCGAACAAGCTGCACCTGCATGCCCGCTCGATGCGGTTCGAACACCCGGTGACGGGGCGGAGCGTGACCATCACCGCCCCCTTGCCAGAACACATGGCGCAAACCTTCGAAACCTTCGGCTGGACCCCGGATCTGGCCGCCGATGACCCGTTCGAGGCGGTGAAATGAGCCGCTTGCGCCTGGTCGTCTTCGATGTCGATGGCACGCTGGCCGACAGCCAGGCCGAGATCGTCGCGGCCATGGGCGCGGCCTTTGCCGCCGAATCCCATGATGCGCCCGACCGCGCGGCGATCCTCTCGATCGTGGGGCTTTCGCTCGATCAGGCGATGGCGCGGCTGGCCCCGCATCTGCCCCAGGCGCGTCAGGCGCGGCTGGTGGCGGGCTACAGGCAGGCCTATTTCGAACAGCGCCGCAGCAACGGGGCCCCGCCGCTCTATCCCGGCATGCGCGCGGTTCTGGACGCGCTGGCGGGCGATCCATTCCTCCTGATGGGGGTCGCTACCGGCAAATCGAAACGCGGACTCGATGCGCTGATCGAGGCGCATGGGCTGGGGCGGTTCTTCGTGACCCGGCAGGTGGCCGATTTTCACCCCTCCAAACCGCATCCCGCGATGCTCGTGGCCGCGCTGGGCGAGGCGGGCGTCGGGCCGCGCGATTCGGTGATGGTGGGCGACACCAGTTTCGACATGGAAATGGCGCGCGCGGCGGGCGTGGGCGCGCTTGGCGTCGGCTGGGGCTATCACCCGCCCGCGACGCTGGCAGCGGATCGCGTGGTGCATGACATGACCGACCTGCCCGGCGCGGTGACCGGGCTTCTGGACGCACATGGAGAGAATCGTTCATGAGTGAATGGAAGGCCAGACGGTTCTGGAAAGAGGCCACCATCGCCCCCGAGGCCGGCGGCTTTGGCGTTTTGCTTGATGGCCGCCCGGTGCGCAGCCCGGCCAAGGCGCCGCTGGTGCTGCCGACCGAGGGGCTGGCCCGGGCGGTGGCGGCGGAATGGGATGCGCAGGGCGATGTGATCGACCCGCAAACCATGCCCTTCACCCGCTCGGCCAATGCCGCCATCGACCGGGTGGCCCCGCAGCACGGCGAGGTGGCCGCGATGATCGCCGCCTATGGCGACAGCGACCTTCTGTGCTATCGCGCCGCGGCGCCGGAGGCGTTGGTCGCGCGGCAGGCCGCAGCCTGGGATCCGATGCTGGACTGGCTGAAAGCGCGCCACGGTATCGCGCTCGCGCCGGTGACCGGCGTGATGCACAAGCCGCAAGACGCGGATTCCATTCAGAAAATTCACGAGATTACCCGGGCGATGAGCGCCTTTGAACTGACCGGGTTTCACGATCTGGTCAGTCTCAGCGGATCGTTCGTGCTGGGCCTTGCCGCCACCGAAAGGGTCGGGTCGGCGCAAGAGCTTTGGGCGTTGTCGCGGATCGACGAAACCTGGCAGGCCGAGCAATGGGGCCGCGACGACGAGGCCGAAGAGGCCGCCGCGCTCAAGGCGCAGGCCTTCGCCCATGCGATGCGGTTCGTCGCGTTGTCCGGCGTCGAGCGGAACGGGCAATAAACCGGCATCTGCGACCTGACCAAGGGGAAACCCAGCCCTGAATCGCAAGGATTTCCCGACCCGGCTTTCAGGTGTCCCTTGACCTTCCAAGGCAAATCCGACCAAACTCATCGCCATTGGGAGTCACAACTCCCGAAAACCGTTCCGATCAAAAGTGGTCGGGGGAACCACCTGAAATCGGTGGACTATCAGGAAGAGGTAAACATGAAAAAAACCGTATTTCTAGGAGCTCTCACGGTCGCAGGTCTTGCGGCTGGCGCTGCGGCGGCCGGCACGCTCGACGACGTGAAAGCCCGTGGCAAGCTGAACTGTGGTGTGACCACGGGTCTTGTCGGCTTTGCCGCTCCGGATGCGAACGGCGAATGGCATGGCTTCGACGTGGCGGTCTGCCGCGCGGTGGCCGCTGCCGTTCTCGGCGATCCCACGGCGGTGGAATTCGTCCCCACGACCGGCAAGACGCGCTTTACCGCGCTCGGGTCGGGCGAGGTCGACATGCTGGCGCGCAACACCACCTGGACGCTCTCGCGCGATGTGGATCTCAAGTTCACATTCGTCGGGATCAACTACTATGACGGTCAGGGCTTCATGGTGCCCAAGGCACTGGGCGTCAGCTCGGCCAAGGAGCTTAACGGCGCGACCGTCTGCATCCAGACCGGCACCACGACCGAACTCAATCTCGCGGACTTCTTCCGCAAGAACAACATCAGCTATGAGCCGGTGCCGATCGAAACCAACGCCGAAGGGCAGCAGCAATACCTGGCCGGTGCGTGTGACACCTACACCACCGACATCTCGGGCCTTGCCGCGACCCGCGCCACCTTCGAGAACCCGGCCGACCACGTCGTCCTGCCCGAGGTCGTCTCGAAAGAGCCGCTCGGCCCGCTCGTGCGTCATGGCGATGACGAATGGGCCGATGTGACGCGCTGGACGCTCAACGCGTTGATCGCCGCCGAAGAAATGGGCATCACCTCGGCCAATGTGAAGGAAATGGCCTCGGCTCCGGGCAGCAACCCCGAGATCAACCGGATCCTCGGCACCGAGGGCAACCTCGGCGAGATGCTGGGGCTTTCGGCCGACTGGGCCGTCAACGCGATCAGCGCAGGCGGCAATTACGGCGAAATCTTTGCCCGCAATATCGGCGAGAACACCCCGATCGGCCTTGCGCGCGGACTGAACGCGCAATGGACCGATGGCGGGCTGCTCTATTCGCCGCCGTTCCGCTAAGATCACCTCATGAAGGGGCGCGGCCCGACCGCGCCCCTTTCAGAAGCCAAGCGTAAATGATGCGATCCGATGCGAGCGGGGACGAACCTCGCCGAAAACCGGGATCGCCGCCACGCAAGACAGGGACGCCACGCAATGGCAACAGTTTCCGAGCCTCCCAAAGAGGCGTTTCGGCTTTCTCAGTTGATTTACGATACGCGCTATCGTTCCATGACAATCCAGATCGTCGCCCTGGTCGCGTTTCTGATCCTGATCGGCTGGCTGATCTCGAACACGGCGCAGAACCTGGCCGATCTGGGCAAGGAACCCTCGTTCCGGTTCCTGGGTGAATCGGCGGGCTATGACATCAACCAGCGCCTGATCGACTACAACAATCAGGACAGCCATATGCGGGCCGCTGTCGTCGGCATCCTCAACACGCTGCTCGTGGCGATCCTGGGCTGTGCGACCGCGACCATCCTGGGGGTCATCATCGGGGTTGCGCGCCTGTCCAAGAACTGGCTGGTCGGGCGGCTGATGACGATCTATGTCGAGATTTTCCGCAACGTGCCGGTGCTGCTGTGGATCGTGTTCATCATGGCGATCCTGATCGAAACGCTGCCCCCGCCAAACGCGTTCAGGGGCGACGATCCGGACGCGACGATGAAACTCTTCGATACGGTCGCCATCACCAATCGCGGTGTCTACATCCCCGATCCAGTGTTCGGTGCCGACGCCAAGGACGAAAAGGGCGAATTCCTCGAAGAACCCGTCGGCTGGCGTGTAGGGCTGGGGGATTTCCCGATCGGCGCCAGCCGCGACAACCCGGCCTGCGAAAGCTATTACGCCACCGAAGGCCCCGGTGCGGGCGAACCCGCCGCCAGCTGCGGCACCTTCCAGGTCAGCCTCGATCTGCTTCTGGTGCTGGCCGTTCTCGTCTCCGGTTTCTACGCATCACACCGGATCAAGCGCCGCGCCGACCGCATCCAGGAGGCCACCGGCCTGCGCCCGGTCACATGGTATCTGCGCCTCGGCGTGGTGGTGCTGCCCTTCGCGATCACGCTCTGGGCGCTGGGATTCTACTTTGCCTATCCCGAGCTGCGCGGCTTCAATTTCCAGGGCGGCACGCATATGCGCAATTCGCTCATCGCGCTCTGGCTGGCACTGTCGCTCTATACCGCGGCCTTCATCGCCGAAATCGTGCGCGCCGGGATCCTCGCGATCAGCCACGGCCAGACCGAAGCGGCCGCGGCGCTGGGCCTGCGCCCCAAGCGGATCATGAACCTCGTGATCCTGCCCCAGGCGCTGCGCGTCATCATTCCGCCGCTGATCTCGATGTGGCTGAACCTGACCAAGAACAGCTCTCTGGCCATCGCCGTCGGGTATATGGACATCACCGGCACGCTGATGGGCATCACCCTCAACCAGACCGGGCGCGAGCTTGAAACGGTGCTGCTGGGCATGCTGATCTATCTCACCATCTCGCTGATCATCTCCGCGGTGATGAACTGGTATAACAGAAGCGTCAAACTGGTGGAGCGGTAAGATGAGCGAAGTTTCCTATGTCCGCACCGAAATCCTGCCCGAGCGCGATCCGCCCGTCATCGCGACCGGCCTGATCGGATGGATGCGCGAGAACCTGTTCTCGGGGTGGTTCAACTCGGCCCTGACCATCCTGTCCCTGACCTTCGTCGTGATGCTCCTCGACGGGATCCTGCCGTGGATATTCTCGCCCACATGGCACGCCACCTCGCTGGGCGAGTGTCGCGAGATCCTGCGCGGCATGGGCCGCGAGGGGCATTATCCCGGGGCCTGCTGGGGCGTGATCCGCGATCGCTGGGTGCAGCTTCTGTTCGGCTTCTACCCGTCCGAGCTTTACTGGCGCCCGATCATGGCCTTCCTGCTGCTTGGAGTCGCCCTCGCGCCGGTTCTCTTTTCGGACCGGGTGCCGCGCAAGCTGCTGTGGTTCTCGGCGGTCTACCCGTTCCTCTTTCCGTGGCTGCTCTGGGGCGGCTCCATCTGGGTGCCGCTGTCGGCACTGGCCGGGTTCGTCATCGGCTGGTTCGTCTTCCGGGCGGCCGACGCGCGCGCCGGCGGTCTCGCCGGCATCGTCGCGGGCGTTTTGGCCGCGCTGGTCTGGTGGCTGCTCCTGTCGGGCTACGTGGTCCAGGGGCTCGATGCGATCCTGCCCATCGGCATCGAAGCGGTGCAAAGCCGCAATTTCGGCGGCTTCATGCTGTCGGTCACGATCGGGGTCGTGGCGATCGCCTGTTCGCTGCCGATCGGTATCGTGCTGGCGCTGGGGCGGCAGTCGGACCTGCTGATCGTCAAGGCCCTCTGCGTCGGCTTCATCGAGTTCATCCGCGGTGTGCCCTTGATCACGCTGCTGTTCGTGGCCTCGACGCTCCTGAACATCTTCATGCCGCCGGGGACGAATTTCGACATCATCCTGCGGGTCATCATCATGGCCACGCTGTTTGCCTCGGCCTACATGGCCGAGGTGGTGCGCGGCGGGCTCGCGGCGCTTCCCCAGGGCCAGTATGAAGGCGCCGACAGCCTCGGCCTCGATTACTGGCAGGCGCAGCGGCTGGTGATCATGCCGCAGGCGCTCAAGATCTCGATCCCCGGCATCGTGAGCACCTTCATCGGGTTGTTCAAGGACACCACGCTGGTGTCGATCATCGGCCTTCTGGATCCACTGGGTCTGTCCAATGCGATTCGCGCGGATTCGGACTGGAACGGGATCGTCTGGGAGCTTTACGGCTTCATCGCGTTGCTGTTCTTCGTCGTCTGCTTCGCGATGTCGCGCTATTCCATGTATCTCGAGCGCAAGCTCAATACCGGCCACCGCTGAGGAGAGCCTTGAAAATGTCAGAACTCGCCATGGATCGCCAAGTCGATCGTTCGAAAATGACGGTGAGCGACGAGGTCGCCGTCGAGATCAGCAACATGAACAAGTGGTTCGGCACGTTCCACGTTCTGCGCGACATCAACCTGACCGTGCAGCGCGGCGAGCGGATCGTGATCGCCGGGCCGTCGGGGTCGGGGAAATCGACGCTGATCCGCTGCATCAACGCGCTCGAGGAACATCAGCAGGGCCGGATCGTGGTGGATGGCACGGTGCTCAGCTCGGATCTCAAGAATATCGACAAGATCCGCTCCGAGGTCGGCATGGTGTTCCAGCACTTCAACCTGTTCCCGCATCTGACGATCCTGGAAAACTGCACGCTGGCGCCGATCTGGGTGCGCAAGACCCCCAAGCACGAGGCCGAGGAGACGGCGATGCATTTCCTCGAAAAGGTCAAGATCCCAGAACAGGCCGACAAGTATCCCGGCCAGCTTTCGGGCGGACAGCAACAGCGCGTGGCGATCGCGCGGTCGCTCTGCATGCGCCCGCGCATCATGCTGTTCGACGAACCCACCTCGGCGCTCGACCCGGAAATGATCAAGGAGGTGCTCGACACCATGATCCAGCTGGCCGAGGAAGGCATGACCATGCTCTGCGTCACCCACGAGATGGGGTTTGCCCGCCAGGTCGCCAACCGCGTGATCTTCATGGACCAGGGCCAGATCGTCGAGCAGAACGAGCCCGAGGAATTCTTCAACAACCCGCAAAGCGAGCGCACCAAGCTGTTCCTGAGCCAGATCCTCGGCCACTGAGGACTGAACGCGCCGCCTGTTCTGGCTCCTCCCCGGGCTTCATCTGACCACAAATACCTCGGGGGTGTGGGGGTGGAACCCCCACGCGCAGGATCTCTGCATGACGCGCAACCGCACGCGATGTCCCGCCCGGCGGCATCGCCGGGCAGCGCCTGCCTGCCCCCCGGCAGGCGCTTCAGACGTTGCGCCGGTTCTTGACGTCAAGCGTTGCTTGGGCGCCGCGCTTGTGGCGCCGTCGGGCACCAGCGCCTCCCCAGGCAGGCGCTGCCCTCTTTTCCCCTGTCACCCCACGCCACGCCGGGGTCTTCGCCCGGCCGTTCAGCCGGTAATCCGGTTGACATGCCCCATCTTGCGGCCCGGTTTCACATCCGCCTTGCCGTAAAGGTGGATCGCCACATCGCGCTCCCGCGCCAGGTCCGGCAGCCTTGCCATGTCATCGCCGATCAGGTTCTCCATCACCACGTCGGCATGACGCCTGCCATCGCCCAGCACCCAGCCGGCGATCGCGCGGACATGCTGCTCGAACTGGTCCACGGCACAGCCCTGCTGGGTCCAGTGACCCGAATTGTGCACCCGCGGCGCGATCTCGTTCACGATGAGACCCCGCGACGTCACGAACAGCTCCACCCCGAGCACGCCCACGTAATCCAGCGCATTGAGGATATTCGCCGCCAGAAGCACCGCATCGCCGCGCTGCGCCGCCGTAAGCCTTGCCGGAACCGTGGTGCTGCGCAGGATGCCGCCCTCGTGGACGTTCTCGCCCGGATCGAATACCGCCACCGAGCGGTCAAGCCCGCGCGCCGCGATCACCGAAACCTCGTGGCTGAACGCGACAAAGCCTTCCAGCACCGAAGCCGCGCCATTCATTGCCGCCCACGCGGCCGGGATGTCGTCGGGCGAGGTGATCCGCGCCTGGCCCTTGCCGTCATAGCCAAAGCGGCAGGTCTTGAGGATCGCGGGCGCGCCGATCCCGTCCAGCGCCGCGCGCAGATCGTCCTCGGACGCGACCGCCCGGTAGGGCGCCACCGCCAGCCCCAGCCCCGACAGGAAATCCTTTTCGACGATCCGGTCCTGGCTGATCCTGAGCGCCTCGCGCCCGGGGCGGATCGGGCGCAGGGTTTCCAGAATGTCGAGCGCCGATGTGGGCACGTTCTCGAATTCATAGGTGATGACATCGACGCCCTGGGCAAAGCGGCGCAACGCCGCTTCGTCCTCATACCCCGCCTGCAGGTGAAAATTGGCGACATGGCTGGCCGGGCAATCGCCGCCCGGCTCGAAGATCGCGGTCTTGTAGCCCAGCCGCGCGGCGGCGACCGACAGCATGCGGCCCAACTGCCCGCCGCCGAGGATGCCGATCACCGATCCGGGGGGCAGGGGCTCATGCATCGCTCGGCTCCTCGGGGATCGAGGCCGACAAGGCCGCGCGCCAATCATCCAGCCGCGCGGCAAGCTCCGGGTCGCTCAGCGCCAGGATGCCCGCCGCCATCAGCCCGGCATTGGCCGCGCCCGCCGCCCCGATCGCCATCGTCGCGACCGGAAACCCCTTGGGCATCTGCACGATGGAATAAAGGCTGTCGACACCCGACAGCGCCCGGGTCTGCACCGGCACGCCGATCACCGGCACCCGGGTTTTCGAGGCCATCATGCCGGGCAGATGCGCCGCCCCGCCCGCCCCGGCGATGATGACCTGAAGCCCGCGCGCCACCGCCGTCCTGCCATACTCCCAAAGCCGGTCCGGCGTGCGATGGGCCGAGACGATACGCGCCTCATGGGCCACGCCCAATGCGTCCAGAATATCCGCCGCCTCTTTCATGGTGGGCCAGTCCGACTGGCTCCCCATGATGATTCCGACCCTTGTTTCGCTCATGATCGCCCCCGGTTGACCGGCTCCACGGAAATTCCGCACTATAGGCAAATCAGGGGGTTACGCAATGATATCCGGTGTCAGCCGGTCCTCGATCCGGGCAATGATATCCTTGAGCGCCAGTTTCTTCTTTTTCAACCGTTGCAGCATCAACTGATCCGCCGTTCCACGCTCCTGCATCACGCGGATGGATTCGTCGAGTTCGCGATGCTCGCGGCGAAATACCTCCAGCTCGACGCGCAGCACCTCGTCGTTTTTCATCGAAATGTCAAAAGACGCGTTCATGAGCGATCTGATTCTCCAGGGCAGCGGTCGCGATAAGATACTGAATTTGCGCCATTCCGCATAGCCCTTGCAGCGGCGCGCAAGACCCCCCATATTTCCCGTACGGGTCGCCGAAACGGGGCCCGGAAAGAAAGCACTGTCGCTTGTATGCGTGAAGGACCGTGTCGATGACGAAACTTTCCTTGGGGACTGCCCCCTATCTTCTGGGCTTCGAACAGCTCGAGCGGTTGCTCGAACGCAATGCCAAGTCCGGCAACGAAGGCTACCCGCCCTTCAATATCGAGCAGACCTCCGAAAACTCCTATCGGATCACGCTCGCCGTGGCGGGGTTTTCGCCACGCGATCTGGCGATCACGATCGAGGATCGGCAACTGGTGATCCGCGGCCGTCAGCATGACGACAGCGAGGGCCGGGTGTTCCTGCATCGCGGCATCGCCGCGCGCCAGTTTCAGCGCAGCTTCGTGCTGGCCGACGGGGTCGACGTGGGCGAAGCGGTAATGGAAAACGGTCTTCTGCATGTCGATCTGACCCGGGCCGAGCCCGACACAGTGGTGCAGACGATCCAGATCAGGAAAGGATAAGTCATGGATACGAAATACGATTTCGGCGCGGGCGAGGAAAACCGCATCGTTTATGTGCGCAAGGTCGCGGTCAAGGATCTGCCCCAGGAGGTGCAGGATCAGGCCGACGGACTGGACAGCCTCTACGCGGTGCACAGTTCGGATGGCGAACAGCTTGCGCTGGTGCGCGACCGCTCGCTCGCCTTCGTGCTGGCCCGGCAGAACGACCTCGCGCCGGTGGCGGTGCACTGAACGCCCGGGGCTTGGGCCGCGCAGTTCAGGCGGGCGGCCATACCCCCCAAGTGGCGTGAACGACCTCGACCGCCTGTTGATAGATGCGGCGCCGGTCGAGATCCTGCAACCCGTGGCTCAACCCGAGCGGCCTGACATGCGCGCGCGTCGCGCGGCAGTGGGTGATGGCCACCCCGCGCGCCGCCATTTCCGCCGAAAGCCACAGGTCATCGGCCAGCCGACAGGCTTCGGGCGGCGGCGTGAACGGGGCGAAACCGGCGGGCAGGCGCACCCCGGCAAAGCCCTGCGCCACCACGCCGCCCTTACGCTTCAGGCGTCGCGCGTCGAACACCGATCCCGCCCGCACCCCCGGTCCATCGCAAAGCGCATCGAGCCAGCCGGGCGCATAAAGGCAATCGTCGTCGCAATAGACGATCTCGGCATCGGGATGCGCGCGCTGGGCGGCGATGATCTTGGTCGCCGGCCCGGCATCCGCGCTCCAGACGATCTCGACACTGCGCGGAAGCGGCGGCGGCGTGACAGAACCCGCAAAGCGCGCATAGCGCCGCGCCAGGGCCAGGATCACCTTATCGGCCCCCTGCGCCACAAGGCTTTCCAGAACCGGGCCAAGTGTCGGAAAACGCGGCGGGATCGAGGTCAGCGAGATGATCGTCATGGCCGCCTGATACACCGACGCCCGCGAAATGCACAGCGCCGCGCGGCCCGGGCTTTACCCCGGCGTTGCGGCCTGCCACTCTCGGCCCGTCCAACCGGAGGCGCCGATGTTCGCCGAAGCCGAACTTGACGACGCGCACCGCCTCGTCACCCGATTGATGGCGCCCACCCCGGCGCATGACTGGCCGCTGCTGGCGCAGGCGCTGGGCGCGCAGGTCATCGTCAAGCACGAGAACCACACCCCCACCGGTGCCTTCAAGGTGCGTGGCGGGATCACCTTCATGGACTGGCTCAAACGCAACCATCCCCGGATGCAGGGCATCGTGACCGCGACCCGTGGCAATCACGGCCAGTCACAGGCACGGGCGGCGACGGCCATGGGGCTGAGGGCAAGGATCTTTGTCCCGCACGGCAATTCGACCGAGAAGAACGCCGCCATGCGCGCCTTCGGGGCCGAGGTGATCGAGCATGGCACGGATTTCGACGAGGCGCGCGAGGCCGCGATGCGCGCCGCCGAGTCCGACCCACTTTTCCCCGTGCCGCCGTTTCATACCGAACTGGTGCGCGGCGTGGCGACCTATGGGCTTGAACTGTTCCGCGCCCATCCCGATCTCGACGTGGTCTATGTGCCGATCGGTTGCGGGTCAGGGCTGTGCGGCACCATCGCCGCGCGCGACGCGCTGGGCCTTGGCTGCGAGATCGTCGGCGTGGTCTCGGACCGCGCGGACGGCGCGAAACGCTCGGTCGAGGCCGGGCACCTGGTCGAGACCGACGCCGCCCGGACCTTTGCCGATGGCATGGCGGTGCGGGTGCCGGTGCAGGCGGCGTTCGACATCTATTCCGACAAGGCCCACCATGTCGGCGCGGTCAGCGACGCGGAAATCGCCGATGCCATAAGGCTCTACTATACCGCCACCCATAATCTCGCCGAAGGGGCCGGGGCGGCGGCGCTGGCACTGGCGCTCAGGGAAAAGGATCGGCTCGCCGGGCGCAAGGTCGGCGTGATCCTGTCGGGGGGCAATATCGACATGGCCTGGTTCCGCACATTGCTGGAGGGCGGCGTGCTCGAGGTCTGAGCGTGATCACGAGGCGCGGCAAGGCCCCGCGCAGCCCGAAACCGGCCTTGGCAACGCGGCTATCGCGGCCTGTGCACATGGGCCGATTGCACGAGGCCGAAACCGGCCATCAGCACGATCATCGCCGAGCCGCCATAGCTGACCAGTGGCAGCGGCACGCCCACGACCGGGATGAGCCCGGTCACCATCGCCATGTTGACGGCGAAATAGAGAAAGAAGGTGGTGGCGATCCCGAGGGTCAGCAGCGCGGCAAAGCGGTTGGGGTTCGACAGGGCCGAGACCACGCAGAAGAAGATGATCAGCCCATAGAGCCCCAGGAGCGAGATCGCGCCGACAAAGCCGAATTCCTCGGCCAGGGTGGTGAAGATGAAATCGGTATGTTTCTCGGGCAGGAAGTTGAGCCGGCTTTGCGTGCCCTGCATGAAACCGCGCCCCGACCAGCCGCCCGAGCCAAGCGCGATCTTGGACTGGGTGATGTGATAGCCCGCGCCCAGCGGATCGGCCGCGGGGTCGAGAAACGTGTCGATGCGGCGGAACTGGTAATTGTTGAGCAATTGCCAGTCGGTGCCGCGCGACTGCAGGACCGTCGTCACCACCCCCGCCCCGGCGGCGATCACGGCGGCGAAATAGGCCCAGTGGACCCCGGCGATGAACATCACCGCGCCGCCCCCGGTCAGCAGCAGGATTGCGGTGCCGAGGTCGGGCTGAGCCAGCACCATGAGCGTGGGCAGGAGGATCATCGCCACCGGCAGCGCCACCCAGAGCGGGTGCGAGACCTTGGACAGCGGCAGCCAGTCGTAATAGGCGGCCAGAAGCATCACCAGCGTGATCTTCATCAGTTCCGAGGGTTGCAGCCGGATGAATCCAAGGTCGATCCAGCGTTGCGCGCCCATGCCGATCTCGCCCATCACCGCGACCAGAACCAGAAGTGCGATCGTGCCGAGATAGGCCACGAGCGCCACGTTGCGCCAGAAATAGAGCGGCACCATGCCGGTGATCAGCATCAGCACGAAGCCGGCCGCAAAGCGTTTCATCTGCGGTTCGGCCCAGGGCTGGAACCCACCGCCCGCGACCGAGTAGAGCATCAGGAATCCGATCGAGGCCACCGCCAGAAGCAGGAACATGATCGGCCAGTTGAGGTAGAACAGCTTGCGCGCGCCACTGGGCGTGTATTTGACGGTATGTTCGAGATAGCTCATGCGCGGGTCGGCCTGTCGTCGCGTTCGGGCGGGCGCAGGTCGCGCAGCCGCTCCTGCTGGGCGCTGATGCGCGGGCGATCCCTGGCCGGGTAGGCCGCAAGCGGGGGGTCCTCGCCATAGAGCGCCTGAAGGGTGATGTCGCGGGCGATCGGCGCCGCCACGGTCGAACCGCCGCCGCCATGTTCGACCACCACCGAGACGGCGATACGGGGCGCATCATGCGGGGCATAGTTCACGAACAGCGCATGATCGCGGCGGTTCCACGGCAGGTCTTCGTTGCGCGAGACTCCGCCGCGGCGTTCGGCGGCGGTGATGCGGCGCACCTGGCTGGTGCCGGTCTTGCCGGCCATGCGGTATTCGTCGACCAGGATGCGCGACGAAAACGCGGTGCCGCGATTGTTGTTGGAGACCGCGAACATGCCCCGGCGGATGGCCCGCAGGTGGTTCTCGTTGAGATCGAGCGGATCGCCATGTCCGCTGGGCTGTTCGATGCCGTCGATCGACTTGATCAGGCGCGGGGTGATGCTGCGCCCGGTGGCAAGGCGCGCGCTCATCACCGCGAGTTGCAGCGGCGAGGTCAGCACGAAGCCCTGGCCGATGGCGGCGTTGACGCTGTCGCCGATCACCCATTCGGCACCACGCGCCGCGCGCTTCCACTCGCGGGTCGGCACCAGCCCGGCATGCACGCCAGACATCGGAATGTCATAGCGCTGGCCAAGCCCGAGCGTGCGCGCCATGGCCGAGATGCGTTCGATCCCGGTCTTGAGGGCCAGTTCGTAGAAATAGACATCACAGCTTTCGCGCAGCGCGGTGTGCAGGTTCATGTTGCCATGACCGGCGCGTTTCCAGCAGTGAAAGCGGTTGTCGGCCACCTCGATATGGCCGCGGCAGCGCACCGTTTCCTCGGGCGTGATGATCTCGGCCTCGAGCGCGGCCAGCGCGACCACCATCTTGAAGGTCGAGCCGGGCGGATAGACGCCCTGCACCGACTTGGCGACCAGCGGGCGGTGATCGTTCTGCAGAAGCGCGTTGTAATTGGCGCTGGAGATGCCGTTGACAAAGAGGTTGGGATCGAAGGCGGGCGAGGAGCCGACGGCGAGAAGATCGCCGGTCTCGGTGTCGATCACCACGGCGGCGGCGCTTTCCTCGCCCAGCCGGGCCTGGACGTAGTTTTGCAACATGTGATCGGCGGTCAGTTGCAGATCGGCGCCGGGCTGACCCTCGCGGCGGTCCAGTTCGCGCATGACGCGGCCGGCGGCGTTGACCTCGACCCGCCTTGTGCCGGCCTTGCCGCGCAGGCGGTCCTCCTCGCGCGCCTCGATGCCGGTCTTGCCGATCTGGAACCGCGGCATCAGCAAAAGCCGGTCGGGGGCGTCGATCCGCCCGAGATCATAGTCCGAGACCGGGCCGACATAGCCCACCACATGGGTGAAATCGGCGCCCAGCGGATAGGTGCGGCCAAGCCCGACCTCGGGCGTGACGCCGGGCAGCGCCGGGGCGTTGACGGCGACGCGGCTGATCTCGTCCCAGGTGACGCGGTCGGCGACGGTCACGGGCGTGTCGCCGCGCCGCGTGCGCAGTTCCTCGAGCGCGGTGGCGATCTCTTCGGGCGCCAGCTCGATCAGCGCGCCGAGCCGGGCCAGGACCGAGTCCACGTCGCCCGCATCCTTGCGCGTCATGGTGATGCGATAGGCGGGCACGTTGCGGGCGATGATCCGCCCGTTGCGGTCGAAGATCTGGCCCCGCGTGGGCGGGATCAGCTCGATATTGATGCGGTTTTCCTCGGCGAGGAACCGGTATTGCTCGGCCTCCTGGACCTGAAGGTAACGCATCCGCAGGCCAAGCGTTCCCAGCACCCCGACCTGAAGCGCGCCCAGCACGAGGCCGCGCCGGGTGATCCGGCGCTGGCTCAGGGCGTTTTCGCGGGTGGGGCGGCGCATCGTCTCTCTCTCCTCCTATTGCCGCTGGCCGAGGGCGTTGACCTCGCCCAGCTGGGCCTTGCGCAGGCCAAGGCCGAACCGGGTGAGGGCAACCACGAGCGGATAGCAGGCCAGCGTCGCCAGCAGCCGGATCAACCACAGCCCCGGCGAGGCTTCGGGGACGAGGAACAGGGCCAGAAGCAGCCGATAGGCCAGCATGACCGTGACGATCATGGCGCCGACGCTCAGCCATTCGACGGTGAAGGGCATGTCGCGCAGGCGCGGCGCGCGGGCGCGCAGGTTCTCGAAGGCGATCAGCGTCAGCGCGGCATAAAGCCCCGGCGGGCGGCCCAGCATCAGGTCGGCCAGGAACAGCAATGCCGCGACGATCGGCAGGGGCACGTATTCCGGCCGGCGCAGCACCCAGGCAAAGGCAAAGCCCATGATCAGGTCGGGCCCGGCCCACAGGCGCGGCACGGTGCTGAGCGGCAGGAGGCTGAAAAAGATCACCGCCAGAACGATGGCGGCAAACAGCCCCCGCATGAGCCACAACCGGGTGAGCGTGATCTCAGCCATCGCCGCCCTCCGTCGCCGTATCGCGCTGGCCCAGTTCGAGCGGCGTGGCGGGTTGCGTGGCAGGTTGCGCCGGGGGCTCGGGCAGCGCCTCGGGCAGGATCAGCCGACCCGGGTCGACGATGCGTTCCTGCCCGTGGTGGCGCAGCACCCGCAGGAATTCGAGCCGCTCGTAATTGGCCGCGAGCCGCACCCGCATCCGCCCGCCGGCGTCGATCGCCACCTCGCCCACCAGAAGCCCGGCGGGAAAGACCAGCCCATCGCCCGAAGTCACCACCCGGTCGCCGGGGCGCACGATGTCGGGGCTTTCGAGAAAATCCAGCGCCGGGGCGCGGGTGTTGTCGCCCACCAGAAGCCCGTTCTGCCCCGAAGAGGGCACGGTGACCGGGATGCGGCTGCTCGGGTCGGTGAGCAGGATCACCCGCGCGGTCGAACGCCCCACCCCCGAGATGCGCCCGACAAGGCCAAGCCCGTCCATCGCCGCCCAGCCGTCGAGAATGCCGTCGCGCGCCCCGATATTGAGCACGACCGACTGGCGGAACGGCGAGCCGGAATCGGCCATCACCACCCCGGTGATGAAGGTCAGCCGCGGATCGAGCCGCACCTGGTTGAGGTCGAGCAGCCGCGCGTTCTCCTGGGAAAGCTGCACCGCGGCCTCCTTCCATTTCTTCATCGTCTGCAACTCGCGCTTCAACTCCTGGTTCTGGGCGTGCAGCGCCTGGTAACTCTGGAAATCGCGCAACAGGTTGACGCTGGCGGTGATTGGAACCATGGCCCATTCGAAACTAGGCAGGACATGATCGACCACCTGTGCGCGGAACCGCTCGACCCGCGGTGAATCGATTCGCCAGACCACGAAGACGGCCAGCAGGAGGATCACCACGATCGCGGCCAGCAACCGCCTGAGCGGGCCGGTGAAATCCTCGGTCTGTGCGCGATCGCGTGCCATTGATCTCCTTTATAGCGCGCGTGCCAGCCCGGGAGAAAGTGTTTCGCCGCTCACGCCCCGGACGCGCATGATCCGGCCCCGCAAGAGGGCGGGTTGCCCGCGCCGGGCTGCCGCCCCCGGATCGACGCTGTCAGCTGTCGTAATCGATCGCATGGCGGAGCTGCTTCTCGAATTCCAGCGCCTTTCCGGTGCCCAGCGCGACGCAGTTGAGGCAGTCATCGGCGATTGACACGGCCAGCCCGGTCTGTTCGCGCAGGGCAAGATCGAGATCGCCCAGAAGCGCGCCGCCACCGGTCAGCATCACGCCGCGATCGACGATATCGGCGGCGAGGTCCGGCGGTGTCGCCTCAAGCGCGGTCATCACCGCCTCGCAGATCTGCTGAACCGGTTCGGAGAGCGCCTCGGCGATCTGGGCCTGGCTGATCTCGGTTTCCTTGGGCACACCGGTCAGCAGGTCACGGCCGCGAATCTGCATCGAACTGCCGCGCCCGTCATCGGGCATCCGCGCGGTGCCGATGCTGGTCTTGATGCGTTCGGCGGTGGATTCGCCGACCAGCAGGTTCTGCTGGCGCCGCAGGTAGTTGATGATCGCCTCGTCCATGCGGTCGCCGCCGACCCGGACCGAGCGGGCATAGACGATATCGCCAAGGCTCAGCACCGCCACCTCGGTGGTGCCGCCACCGATATCCACGACCATGTTGCCGGTCGGATCGGTGATCGGCATGCCGGCCCCGATCGCCGCCGCGATGGGTTCGGCGATCAGCCCCGCGCGCCGCGCCCCGGCGGCCAGAACCGAGCTTCGGATCGCGCGTTTCTCGACCGGCGTGGCGCCGTGCGGCACACAGACGATGACCTTGGGCTTGTAGAAGGTCGAACGCTTGTGAACCTTGCGGATGAAATGCTTGATCATCTCCTCGGCGGTGTCGAAATCGGCGATCACGCCTTCGCGCATCGGCCGGATCGCCTCGATCGAGCCTGGGGTGCGGCCGAGCATCATCTTGGCGTCCTCGCCCACGGCCAGCACCTTCTTGACCCCGTCCTTGACGTGATAGGCCACGACCGAGGGTTCGGAGAGGATCACGCCGCGCCCCTTGACATAGACCAGCGTGTTGGCGGTGCCGAGGTCGATGGCCATGTCCGAGGCGAACAGGCCGGGCATTTTATCGAAGATCGACATGAGCGTAAGGCACCCCGTTGATAAACTGAATTTTGCCCGCGACTCGAACGAGTGGGCGGGCCCCTTTTGTATAGGCGGGCCGGTCCGGTTCCGAAAGGGGCGATTGGGGCGGCATCGGCGTGAAACTGCCGCAGCGCGTTTCCCGACCGCGGTCTGGCAGGGGGCTGGGCGTTGCCGGGTGCGATTGCGCTGGCACGGGCGGCGGGCTATGTCCCCGGGACCGGGCCGCGAGGGGTGGCCGAAGGGGGGGCGATGCTGTCCTATCAGCACATCTATCACGCGGGCAACATGGCCGATCTGCACAAGCACGCGCTGCTGGCGGTGATGCTGGACTACATGACCGCCAAGCCCAAGCCGATGAGCTATATCGAAACCCATGCCGGGCGGGGCGTCTATGACCTCGCCGCGCCCGAGGCGGTCAGGACGGGCGAGGCCGCGGCGGGCATCACCCGGGCGCTGGGCGCCGGGTGGTTCGGGGCGGATCACCCGCTGATGCGGGCGCTGGGCCGGGTGCGCGCCGAGATCGGGCCGACCGCCTATCCCGGCTCGCCCCGGATCGCGGCGGCGCTGCTGCGTCCGGGCGATGCGATGCACCTGGCCGAGTTGCACCCGGGCGAACATGACGCGCTGGTCGCGGCGATGCGCGGCACCGGCGCGCGGGTCCGCCGGCAGGACGGGATCGCGATGGCGCACTCCATCTGCCCGCCCGAGCCCCGTCGCGGGCTGATGCTGATCGACCCGTCCTGGGAGGTGAAGAGCGACTACCAGAGCATCCCGGCGGCGCTGGCGCGGCTGCATCGCAAATGGAACGTGGGCGTGATCGCGCTGTGGTATCCGATCCTGCGCGACAACCGGCACGGCGCGATGCTCGACAGGCTCGAAGCGGGCTTCGCGGGTGCGATGCGCTGCGAACTCTCGTTTCCCCCGGCCCGTGCGGGGCACGGGATGACCGGATCGGGGATGTTCGTGATCAACCCGCCCTGGGGACTGGCGCAGGAAGCGGCGCGGCTGCGCGCCGTGATCAGGGGGTGACGCCGGTTTCGGCCATGCGCACCCGGAATTTTTCAAAAATTCCGGATCGGAAAATTCGAAATTTTCCGGGCCGCTTTCGTCGGGCGTGCTGAACGCGGCGTTTCGGGAGCGAACGCTGCGTTTACCGCTTCTTGGACCCGGATTTGCCGCGATGCGGCGGTGCACGCCTGGCAGCCAGACAGCAGCCGGGAGTCACCCCCGGGCTTTTGCCGCGCCGCAGCGGCGTTAACCGGGGCGCGCGCTGGGGCGGGGCGTGCGGCAACACCCCTTGCATCGGCCTGCGCCCCGGTCCACCCTGCGCCGCGAACCGAGCATTCCGGAAGGCAGACCATGACCGCGAACATCCTTTTCGCCGCCCGTCCCGACCGTTGGGAGGAATACCAGGAACCGCTGCGCAGCGCGCTCGACAGGGCCGGGGTAAGCTATTCTCTTTCAATGGATTTTCCGCCCGAAGAGGTCGATTACATCATCTATTCCCCGAATTCCGAGGTGCAGGATTTCACCCCCTTCACCCGGGCCAGGGCGGTGCTCAATCTCTGGGCGGGGGTCGAACATGTGGTGCCCAATCCGACGCTCGACATCCCGCTGGCGCGGATGGTCGGCGGCGGGCTGACCGAAGGCATGGTCGAATGGGTCACCGGCCACACGCTGCGGCATCATCTCGGCATGGATGCCCATATCGTAAACCCTTCGAATCATTGGAAACCTTCGCCCCCGCCGCTCGCCTGTGAACGGGCGGTGACGGTGCTGGGGCTGGGCGAGTTGGGCCGCGCCTGCGCCACCACGCTGGCCGGTCTCGGCTTTGCCGTCTCGGGCTGGTCACGCAGCCCCAAGATGATCGAGGGCGTCACCTGCCACCATGGCGAATCCGGCTTGGAATACGCAATCCAAGATGCTGAGATCATTATCCTTCTTCTGCCCAACACCCCAGCCACCGAGAACACGCTCAACGCCGACACGCTGGCCCTCACCGCCCCCGGCGCCTTCGTGATCAACCCCGGTCGCGGCACGCTCATCGACGATGACGCGCTGCTCGCCGCGCTGGACTCGGGCCAGATCGCCCACGCTACGCTCGATGTCTTTCGGAAGGAACCGCTGCCCGCCGATCACCCCTACTGGTCGCATCCCAAGGTGACGGTGACACCACATATTGCGTCCGACACCCGTCCCGGCCTGGCCTCCGAGGTGATCGCCGAGAACGTGCGCCGCGGCGAAGAGGGGGCGCCGTTCCTGCACCTCGTCGATCGCAGCGCCGGGTATTGAGGGCCAGTATCAGCGCAGGATCGGCGGTTTGTCGGGGTCCGATCCCGGTGCCGCGTGGGCCGCCCGTTCCACGCTTTCCGGCTCGGGTAGGTCAAACCGCAGCGCCACCCGCTCCAGCCGCCCGATAAAGGGATCGCGTGACGCAAAAAAGCCCACATCCACACGCAGATCCTGCCCCGAGAACAGCACCGCCTCCGAGATCGCGCGCGCCAGTGCGGGCTGCGCCGCCTCGGGCGCGCCGGTGATCGCCAGAAGATGCCCTGTGCTGCCATCCGCCCATGTCACCCCCGCCAGCCATGCCGCCTGCGCCAACCCCGCCGCCCTCGCCAGCCGCGCGTCCAGTGCCGCCACCACCGCTTGCGGCAGGTCCGGGGCATGCAGGTTTTGCGGCATGGCGCTGCCTTGATCCGGTGCAGGGGCCAGCGTTTCGGCCAGCCAGCCCAGTTCTTCGGCTCCGAGCAGGATGGCGTCGGCGTCGGATCCGGGGTTCAACGCAAGGCCTAGGCCCGCGCCGCTCAGCATTCCCGCCAGCGCCCGCCCCGAAAGCGCCGCAAAGGGCGCTGGGGCGCCGGTGAAATCGGCAAGACGCTCTTCCCTGTCAAAGATCATTACGAATCGCGCATCGTCGGTTTCCAGCAATTCCGGTTCGATCCGGTCGCCGTCGGCCTCTCCGGTCAGGAGCAGCAGCACCTCGCTATCGGCCAGCGCGGCGAAAAAGGCCAGCCGCGCGGATTCGTCTTCGGGGGCGGCCTGGATCGCGGTCAGCGCCTGTTCGAGCCGCGTTGGCGTCACAGGTCCAGAACCTTTGCTATCTCGTCGCGCAGCACCGGCAGAAGCTCCTCTTCGTACCAAGGGTTTTTCTTCAGCCACCCGGTATTGCGCCACGATGGATGCGGCAAGGGAAAAACCCGCGGCGCATGATCGCGCCAGCCACGCACCCTCTCGGTCACGCCCGCGCGGGTGCCCAGATGCCAGCGTTGCGAATGTCCGCCCACCAGCAGCGTCAGGCGTATATCGGACAGCGCCTGCATGACTTGCGGGTGCCATGTCCGCGCGCAGATTGCGGGTGGCGGCAGGTCGCTGCCGCGCGCGTCATACCCCGGAAAACAGAAGGCCATCGGCACGATCGCGATCCGGTTCCTGTCATAAAAGATGTCGCGCCCGATCCCCATCCAGTCACGCAGCCGCTCGCCCGAGGGGTCATCGAAGGGCAGGCCCGATTCGTGCACCCGCATGCCCGGTGCCTGCCCGGCGATCAGCAGCCGCGCACCGGGCGCGAACCACGCCACCGGGCGCGGTGAATGGCCGGTTGCGGTCGCCGCGAACGCCTCGGCGCACAACCGGCAAGCCCTTATTTCAGAAGCCAGATCTTCCATTCCCCGCAGATTACCTGAAAGAGTGGTCGCATCAAACATTTCGATATTCATGGAAATAATTATGGACAGGCCGCAAACGCTTCGATAATTCTAGAATCATGAAACACTCAGACACCACAGATCTCGACCTTGTCCAGGCGGCCTCGACCTTCGCGGCGCTGGGCAGTGAACAGCGGCTCGGCGTGCTGCGCACCCTCGTGCGCGCCGGGCCGGAAGGGCTGACCATCGGCACGCTGGGCGAACGCTCGGGCGTGACCGGTTCGACCCTCACCCACCACATGAAGACGCTGGCGCAGGCCGGGCTTGTCACGCAAAAGCGGCAGGGGCGACAGATCATATGCGCCGCCGTCGCCTATGACGAGTTGCGCGCGCTCGGCGATTTCCTGACCCGACAATGCTGCGTCGATGCGCCCGACGAGGGCACGCAGCCCGCCTCTAACACCGATCCCAAGGATACCTGACCCATGGTTGACACATCCCTCATTCCGCAACGCCTGTCCCGCCTGCGGCCCGATTGGGCCTGGATCGCGCTGGGGCTGATCCTGCTGGCCGTGGCCGTGTTCGAGCGGGCGCAATTCCTGCCCACGCTCGATTTCGCCATCGGGGCGCTGAGCCGCACCGCGCCCTATATCCTGTTCGCGGTGCTGGCCATCGGCTGGCTCAAGGCCACCGGAGCCGAAAGCCTTCTGGCCCGCGCCTTCCAGGGGCGCGAGGTGCGCATGATCCTGCTGGCCGCGCTGTTTGGCGGGCTCTCGCCGTTCTGCTCGTGCCAGGTCATTCCGTTCATCGCCGCCCTTCTGGCCGTCGGCGCGCCGCTCTCGGCGGTCATGGCCTTCTGGCTGGCCTCGCCGCTGATGGACCCGGCGATGTTCTCGATCACCGCCGGCACGCTGGGCTTCGATTTCGCGCTGGCCAAGACCGGTGCCGCCGTTTCGCTCGGCCTTCTGGGCGGGTTCGGCACGATGCTGTTCAAATCCTCGGCCGTCTTTGCCGACCCGCTGCGCGAAAAGACCTCGGTCGGAGGCTGCTGCGGGGCCAAGAAACCCTTTTCCGGCCAACCCGTCTGGCAGTTCTGGAAAGAGGCCGACCGGCGCGCGATCTTCCGTGACAACGCGCTGCAAAACGCGGTCTTCCTGCTCAAATGGCTGTCACTGGCCTATGTGCTGGAATCGCTGATGATCCGCCACGTGCCGGCCGACATGATCGCCGGTGTTCTGGGCGGCGACGGCATCCAGCCGATCCTGCTGGGGGCATTCGTCGGGGCACCGGCCTATCTCAACGGTTATGCCGCGGTGCCGCTGGTCGACGCGCTCTTGCAACAGGGCATGGCACCCGGTGCCGCGATGAGCTTTGTCATCGCCGGCGGGGTGAGCAGCCTGCCCGCCGCCATCGCGGTCTGGGCGCTGGTCAAGCCGCGCGTCTTTGCCGCCTATCTGGGCTTTGCGGTGCTGGGCGCGATGCTGGCCGGGCTGGGCTGGTCCGCGCTGGCCTGAGGCGCGGTCAGGACAAGACCGGACGACACGAAGGGGCCGGCCCGCGACAGGGCCGGTCCACATGTGCGTTAATTCGACATGCCGCCAAGCATTAGGCTTAATTTTGCCAAAAAGTTGAGTATAAACCCTCTCAAAGGTCGCGGCCGATGAAGGAGGAAATAAACCATGCCTTCACGGAACCCGGTTAACAGGGGCAGGCCCGCGCACAGCCGGAGCAGGATATGATCGAGTTCGAAAACGTCAGCAAGTCCTTCTGGACCGGCGCCCAGAGGAAAGTGATCCTCGAACAGGTGTCCTTCCGGGTCGAGCTTGGCAATTCGCTCGGCATTCTCGCTCCCAACGGCACCGGCAAGACGACATTGATCAACATGATGGCCGGGCTTGAAAAACCCGACGAGGGCACGATCCGGCGCAGCTCGCGCATCTCGTTTCCGCTTGGCTTCATGGGCGGGGTCGTGTCAAAGGTCTCGGCGGTCGAGAACAGCCGCTATATCGCCCGGCTCTACGGGCTCGACCCCGATTATGTCGAGGCGTTCTGCCGCTGGCTGTGCAATCTCGGCGAATATTTCGAGCAACCGCTCGGCACCTATTCCTCGGGGATGCGGGCGCGCTTCTCCTTTGCGCTCATGCTGGCGCTCGATTTCGACATCTACCTGATTGACGAGGGCATGCCCGGTTCGACCGATGTCGAGTTCAACAAGAAAGCAGGCGACATCCTGCGCGAAAGGTTGCAGAATACCACCACCGTCATCGTCTCCCATCAGCCAGAGACGCTCGAGAAATTCGTGCGCAACGCGGCCGTCCTGATGGGCGGGAAACTTCACATGTTCGATACCTTGGAAGAAGCGAAACAGCTCTATGACTACGAAACCCAAGGCTAGGAAATTCCGGATTCGGCGCACGCCCACGGGCGCGGGCGCGGCGGCGGAACAGACGGAGCATCCTGCGGATGGGCCGGATCAGGGCGCCGGTGACGCAGCCCCGCCACCGGCGGGCGATGCCCGGCGCGCGGCCGTGACGCCGCAAACCCTCGTGCGCCAACCCGCGCTCGACCCCGCCCAGCAAGACAGCCCGCCGCGCACCGGCGCCCAAACCGGCGAGGTTGCATCGGCCCGCGAAACCCGGGCGGAAACCGATATCGACGCGATCCGCAAGGAGGGGCTGACCGGTCGGCAATTGCGCATGGCCCGCCGCGTGGCCCAGAAACACGGGATCGCGCCGATTTCAGATTTCGACGCCGTGCGCCAGCTGCGCCTGCGCGGCATCGACCCGTTTCAGCGCTCCACCATGCTCGAACTTGTCGTTCCCAAGGGCGATGAGGGCGGCAAGGGCGGCGGCCCCTCGGATGGGGAAACCGCCAACCTGCCCGCCGGGATCAAGTCCAACCTGCCCCAGACCGTCCGGCCCGGCAAGACGACGCTGCCCTCGACCGAGACCACCTCGCCCGCCGATCGCCGCGCCGCCGAGATCATGGACATTCAGCGCGACATCGCGCGCCGCCGCCGCAAACGGCTGGGCCTGCTGTTCACCCGTCTGGCGGCCTTCGTGTTCCTGCCCACCATCCTTGCGGGCTGGTATTATTTCGTGATGGCCACGCCGATGTATTCCACCAAGACCGAATTCCTGATCCTTCAGGCCGATGGCGCCGGTGGCTCGGGGTTTGGCGGCTTCCTGCCCACGCAATACGCCACCAGTCAGGACAGCATCGCGGTGCAATCCTACCTGCAATCCAAGGATGCGATGCAACGGCTCGATTCCGAAATGGGGTACAAGGCGCATTTTTCGCAGGACTGGATCGACCCGATCCAGCGGCTCTCTCCCGATGCCTCCAATGAGAAGGCTTACAAGCTCTACAAGAAGAACATCAAGATCGGCTATGATCCCACCGAAGGGGTCGTCCGGATGGAGGTGATCGCTGCCGATCCGAAGACCTCCGCCGATTTCGCGTCGCATCTCATCACCTTTGCCGAGGAACGGGTCGACGAGCTGTCGCGCCAGAAACGAGACGATGCGATGCGCTCGGCCAGCGAGAGCCTTCAGAAGGCCAAGGCCGAACGCCGCGAAGCCCAGGAGGCCCTGGTGAAGCTTCAGGAAACGCAAGGCGTCGATCCGACCGAACAGCTCGCCATGCTGCGCCAGCAGATCGGCCAATACGAGATCCAGCTGCAGGAAAAGCAGCTCCAGCTTCAGGCGCTGCTCGACAATGCGCGCCCCAACCGCGCCAAGGTCGATGGCACGAAGGGTGACATCAGGCGGCTTGAAAACCTGCTGGAGCGGCTCAATTCCGACATGTCCCAGGCGCAGTCCGGCAACGATTCGCTCGCCGCCCGTGCCGCCCGGATCGAGATGGCCAAGGCCGATCTCGCCACCGCTGACCTGTTCCTGCAATCAGCCCTGCAGAACGAGAAACAGACCGCGCTCGAAGCCAATCGGCAGGTGCGCTATCTCACCGTGCCGGTGCGGCCCATCGCCGCCGATGCCCCCGCCTATCCGCGCGCCTTCGAGAACACGCTGCTGGCCTTCCTGATCTTCGCGGGCATCTATCTCATGGTGTCGCTCACGTCGTCGATCCTGCGCGAACAGGTCTCGTCCTGACATGAAACACGTCGCTCTCGGCCCGCTCACGCTGGGTAATGACCTGCCGCTCACCGTGATCGCCGGTCCGTGCCAGTTCGAAAGCGTGGACCATGCCCTGATGATCGCCGGGCGCATGAAAGAGATTTGCGCCGATGCGGGCGCGGGCTTCATCTTCAAGGGCAGTTTCGACAAGGCCAACCGCAGCGCGCTCTCGGGCCAGCGCGGGCTGGGGCTCGAAGAGGGACTCGAGCTCATCGCCGCGGTGAAACAGGCACTGGACGTTCCCGTTCTCACCGATGTGCATCTGCCCGATCAATGCGCCCCCGTGGCCGATGTGGCCGATGTGCTGCAAATCCCCGCCTTCCTCTGCCGTCAGACCGACCTCCTGATCGCGGCCGGGCGGACCGGCGCGGCGATCAACGTGAAGAAGGGTCAGTTTCTTGCGCCATGGGACATGGCGAACGTGGTGTCCAAGATCGAATCCACCGGCAACACGCGGCTCATGCTGACCGAGCGCGGCACCTCGTTCGGCTACAACACCCTTGTCGCCGACATGCGCGCCTTGCCGCAGATGGCGCGTCTTGGCTATCCGGTGGTGATGGACGCCACCCATTCCGTGCAACAGCCCGGCGGGCTGGGCGGGGCCTCGGGCGGGCAGCGCGAATTCGCCCCGGTCATGGCCCGCGCCGCCGTCGCGCTTGGGGTTGCCGCCGTCTTCATCGAAACCCATCAGGACCCGGATACCGCCCCCTCGGACGGGCCCAACATGATCCCGCTTGACGCGATGGAGGGGCTGGTGCACTCCCTCATGGCATTCGACCGGCTGGCCAAGGCCGACCCGATCACGATCTGAACAGACGAGTTTTTCATCATGACCAGACCCTTGAGCGACGTGACCCCGAACACGTGGGAATTCCTGCGCGACCCGATGATCAAGCCCACGGGGTTTCGCGAATACGATGCGCGCTGGAAATACCCCGACGAGATCAACCTGCCCGGCATGACCGCACTTGGCCTGGGGCTCGGCACACACATGCGCCGCCGTGGCATCGCACCCTTGATCGCCGTCGGCAACGATTACCGCGACTATTCGCTGTCGATCAAGAATGCGCTCATCCTCGGGCTGATGCAGGCGGGCATCGCGGTCAAGGATATCGGCCCCGCCCTCAGCCCGATGGCCTATTTCGCACAGTTCCACCTCGACGCGCCCGCCGTCGCCATGGTCACCGCCAGCCATAACCCCAACGGCTGGACCGGCGTCAAGATGGGGTTCGAGCGCCCGCTCACCCACGGCCCCGACGAGATGGCAGAGCTGCGCGATATCGTGCTTGAAGGCCAGGGCCAGCCCGCCCCCGGCGGCACCTACGAATTCGTTTCCGGTGTGAAAGAGGCCTATCTCGACGATCTCGTGGGCGATTTCCGCATGAGTCGCAAGCTGCGCGTCGTCTGCGCCACTGGCAACGGCACCGCCAGCGCCTTTGCCCCCGAACTGTTCGAGCGACTGGGCGTCGAGGTGATCCCCTCGCACAACCGGCTCGATTACACCTTCCCGCACTACAACCCCAACCCCGAAGCGATGGAAATGCTGCACGACATGGCGGCCTCGGTCAAAGCCTCTGGTGCGGATTTCGCGCTGGGCTTTGACGGCGACGGCGACCGCTGCGGCGTGGTCGATGACGAGGGCGAGGAGATCTTTGCCGACAAGGTCGGCGTGATCATGGCGCGCGATCTCTCCAAGCTCTACCCCGGCGCGACCTTCGTGGCCGATGTGAAATCCACCGGGCTGTTCGCCTCCGACCCCGAACTGCTCAAGAACGGCGCCAAGGCCGATTACTGGAAAACCGGCCATTCCCACATGAAACGCAGGGTCAAGGAGATCGGCGCGCTGGCGGGGTTCGAGAAATCGGGCCACTACTTCCTCGCCGAACCGATCGGGCGCGGCTATGATTGCGGGCTGCGCGTCGCGGTCGAGATCTGCAAGCTGATGGACCGCAACCCCGACAAATCCATGTCCGACCTGCGCCGCGCCCTGCCGCGCACATGGGCCACCCCGACCATGTCGCCCCACGCCGCGGATACCGAGAAATACGACATCCTGGCCCGGCTGGTCGACAGGCTCGTCGCCAAGCACAAGGCGGGCGAGACCATCGCCGGTCGCCCCATCAAGGAGGTGGTCACCGTCAATGGCGCCCGCGTCATCCTCGACAACGGCTCATGGGGCCTTGTGCGTGCGTCCTCCAACACGCCCAACCTCGTCGTGGTCTGTGAAAGCGCGCAATCCGAACAGGAAATGCGCGCGATCTTTCAGGATATCGACACGGTGATCCGCTCTGAACCCGGCGTCGGGGCCTACGATCAGATGATTTGACCCTGATATGAAAGAGGCCACCCGAAGGCGGCCTCAGGGCGGATCCGGACCCCGCCGCGCGGATTGCGTCGCGCGTCGGCGGGGCCGTTTCGCCAGTCGTCAGGGAGAACCCGTTTACTGCGGAATCTCGCCCGTGAGCCCTTCGACATAGAAATCCATGCCCAGCAGCGTGCCGTCATCGGCCACTTCGCCTTCGGCAAGCCAGGGCGTGCCGTCCTGCTTGTTCAGCGGGCCGGTGAAGGGGTGGTATTCGCCATTGGCGATCGCCTCTTTCAGCGCCAGCGCCTCGGCTTTCACATCTTCCGGAACCGCCTCGGTGATCTCGCCGATGCCGACCATGCCCGGCCCGATGCCGTCCCACGTGTCCTTGGTTTCCCAGGTGCCATCCATCACGGCCTGCACCCGGTCGATGTAATAGGGGGCCCAGTTGTCGATGATCGAAGACACCCGCGGGCTGGGTTTGTATTCGGCCATGTCGGATGCCTGTCCGAAGCCGATCACGTCACCCGCATTCTGTGCGGCAGCGAGCGGCGCGGTCGAATCGGTATGTTGCAGGATCACGTCGGCACCCTGTTCGATCAGGACCTTGGCCGCGTCGGCCTCTTTCGCCGGATCGAACCATGTATAGGCCCAGATGATCTTGAACTCGACATCAGGGTTGGCTTTCCTGGCGTGGATATAGGCCGAGTTGATGCCGCGGATGACCTCGGGGATCGGGAAGGAGGCGATATAGCCAACGATGTTCGAGTCCGTCATCTTGCCCGCGATATGGCCCTGAATGGCGCGGCCTTCATAGAAACGCGCGGAATAGATCGAGACATTCTCGGCGGTCTTGTAGCCGGTGGCGTGTTCGAATTTCACGTCCGGGAATTTCTTGGCCACGTTGATGGTTGCGTCCATGTAGCCGAACGAGGTGGTGAAGATCAGGTCCGCCCCCTGAAGCGCCATCTGGGTGATCGCGCGTTCGGCGTCGGCGCCTTCGGGCACGCTTTCCTGATAGACGGTTTCGACCTTGTCGCCGAAATGTTCGACCACGGCCTTGCGGGCCTGATCATGCTCATAGGTCCAGCCGCCGTCGCCGACGGGCCCGACATAGATAAAGCCGACCTTGGTCTTGTCCTGCGCCACCGCCGCGGTGGCAAGGCCAAGCGCCATGGCGGCACTGGCAAGGATATGTGTGAGTTTCATGATTGTGACTCCCTCTTGGTTCGAGTTGGCAGCATCCCCGGGCCGATCAGCCCGAGGCGTGGAAGATACGGCCAAGAGACGCGGGTGCGCGGCTTTTGTCCGCTGACATGATGACCAGCACGAGGATGGTGATCAGATAGGGTGACATGGACAGATATTCGACCGGAATGGCAAGCCCTGCGGCCTGCAAATTGAGTTGCAGCACCGTGACACCGCCAAAAAGCCAGGCCCCGAGCAGCACGCGGCCCGGTTTCCAGCTTGCAAAGACGACAAGCGCGAGCGCGATCCAGCCTGCGCCCGAAGTCATGCCTTCGGTCCATTGGGGGACGCGGATGAGACTGATATAGGACCCGCCCAGCCCGGCGCAGGCGCCGCCGAACATGATGGCGAGGATGCGGATGCGCACCACCTTGTAACCCAGCGCGTGGGCGGCGTCGTGGTTTTCGCCCACCGCGCGCAGGATCAGCCCGGCGCGGGAGTATTTCAGGAGCGCCCAGACCGCCGCCACCAGCCCGAGCCCGAAATAGACCATCAGGTCATGGGAAAAGAGAACGTGACCGAGAAACGGGATGTCGGACAGGAGCGGGATATTGAAAGACGGGGTCGGGGTGGGTTTGAGGCCCACGTAATCCTGCCCCAGAAGCGACGACAGCCCCAGCCCGAACAGCGTGAGCGCCAGCCCCGAGGCCACCTGGTTGGCCAGTGCGATCTGGGTGAGCAGGGCAAAGAGCAGCGACAGAAGGGCGCCCCCTGCCGCCGCTGCGGCAAAGCCCACGAGGGGCGAGCCGGTTTCAATGGTGGCGGCAAATCCGAAGATCGCGCCGGTGATCATCATCCCCTCGACCCCGAGGTTGAGAACGCCCGCGCGTTCGACGACCAGTTCGCCGATCCCCGCGAGCAGGATCGGCGTGGCGGCGACCATGAGTGACGCGAGCAGCAGGGCAGGCGTGATCGAGGACAGGTCCATCATGCGGCCTCGCGTTTGACAAGGCGGATGCGGTAATTGGTCAGCATGTCCACCGCCAGAAGAAAGAACAGCAGCATTCCCTGGAACAGCTGGATCGCGGCCGAGGGCAGGCCGAGATTGCCCTGCGCGATCTCGCCACCGATATAGGTGAGCGCCATCAGAAGGCCCGCCAGCAGGATGCCGATCGGGTGCAACCGCCCGAGAAAGGCCACGATGATCGCGGTAAAGCCGTAGCCCACGTTGAAGTCGATGCTGACCTGGCCCGAGGGGCCCGAGACCTCGAACATGCCGGCGAGGCCCGCCATCATCCCGGAAATGCCAAGGCAGAACAGGATGATCCGCGTCGGGCTGACACCCGAGAAGCGCGCCGCGCGCGGCGCCTCGCCGGTGAGGCGGATGGAAAAGCCCAGCATGTGCCGGTTGAGCAGCACATAGGCGAAGATCACCGCGATGAAGGCCGTCAGGACGCCCCAGTGCATCCCGGAGGAAAAATCTGCCACAACGTTATACGATCCACTTCGCGCGCATTCGAAAAGGCCTGAAATGCCACTGCAAGTATCAGGTTCAGGGATCCGATCTAGAACCAATATAGGCTCGTTGTAGGCGCTTGGATACTCCTTGAGATTGCGCGAGCCGGGAAAGCCGTGCCCCTCGGGGTTCTTCAGAAGGCCGAGCGCCATGGAGGCCAGCAGGTTCTCGGCCACATAGACCAGCATCAGCGAGACGAGGATTTCATTGGTGCCGAATTTCACCTTGAGAAGCGCCGGGATCATCGCCCAGAGCATCCCGCCCAGCGCGCCCGCGAGGATCATCAACGGAAAGATATACCACGCGTCGAGCGGGTAGAAGGCGAGCGCCACCGCCGCGCCGCAGATCGCGCCCACAATGTATTGCCCCTCTGCGCCGATGTTCCAGATGCCGGCGCGAAAGCCCAAAGAAAGGCCGATCGCTATGAGGATCAGCGGCCCGCCTTTGACCAGCAATTGCGGGCGATAGTAGAAGGCGAATTCGCCAAAGAGCGGATCCCAGAAGATGGTGCGGATCGCCTCGACCGGGTTCTTGCCCAGCGCCGCAAACAGGAGTCCGCCCGCGAACATCGTGGCGATGACGGCCAGAACCGGGGTGAGGTAGGCAAAGACCCGGCTGGGCTGGGGCCGTTTCTCAAGCCTGAACATGGGCGACCTCCATCCCGTCATGGGCTCCGCCCATCATCAGTCCGATCTCCTCGATCGTGAGATCGCCGGTGTGGCGGGTGTCGCTCAGCCGCCCTTCGTTCAGTGCGGCGAAATGATCGGCGACCTCCATCAACTCGTCGAGATCCTGGGATATCACCAGAACTGCGGTGCCGTTCCCGGCCAGGTCGAGGAGCGCCTGGCGGATCGCGGCTGCGGCCGAGGCATCGACGCCCCATGTCGGCTGGTTCACGACCAGGACCTCGGGGCGCTGGAGCACCTCGCGGCCGATGACGAATTTCTGAAGGTTGCCACCGGAAAGCGAACGCGCGGCATTGTCCGGCCCGGGGGTGCGGACATCGAATGTCTTGATGATCGTTTCGGCGAAGTCCCGCGCCTTGCCCCATCTGAGAAAGCCGTTGGTGGTCAGCCCTTCGCGCACCGCGCCGGTCAGCAATGCGTTCTCGGTCAGGCTCATGTCCGGGGCCGCCGCATGGCCCAGCCGCTCCTCGGGGGCGGCGAGCAGGCCGCGCTGGCGGCGCGCGGTGGGGCCGAGATGGCCGATATCCTGCCCTTTGAGGCGGATCGCATCGCGGCTGGCGCGGATCTCGCCCGAGAGTGCGGCCAGAAGCTCGTCCTGACCGTTGCCCGCGACCCCGCCGATGCCCAGAACCTCGCCCGCGTGCAGCCGCAGATGCACGTTCTTGAGCGCGGTGCCGAACTTGGTCGGGGCAGGCAGCGAGAGGCCGGAGACATCCAGCATCACCGCGCCCGGCGTGCCACCCGCGCCTTTCGGAGTCTGCAATTCGCTGCCGACCATCATCTCGGCCATCTGGCGCGCGGTCGTTTCGCGCGGGTCGCAAGTGCCCACGTTCTTGCCCAGCCGCAGGATCGTGGCAGTGTCGCAAAGCGTGCGGATCTCTTCCAGCTTGTGGCTGATATAGAGGATCGAGGTGCCCTCATCGCGCAGCTTGTTGAGGGTTTCGAACAGGATTCCGACCTCTTGCGGGGTCAGAACGCTGGTCGGTTCGTCCATGATCAGCAGTTTGGGATCCTGCAGCAGGCAGCGGATGATCTCGACCCGCTGGCGTTCCCCGGCCGAAAGGCCGCCGACCGTGCGGTAAGGGTCGAGCGGCAAGCCGTATTCCTCGGACACGGTGCGGATGCGCGCAGCCAGATCGCGCAGGGGGGGCGGGTCTTCCATCCCGAGCGCGATATTCTCGGACACGTCGAGCGCGTCGAAAAGCGAGAAATGCTGGAACACCATGGCCACGCCCGCCGCGCGGGCGGCGCGCGGTTCGGGCGGCGCAAAGGCCGCGCCGCGCATCTGCATCGCGCCACTATCGGGTTTGACGAGGCCATAGATCATCTTGACCAGGGTCGATTTGCCTGCGCCGTTCTCGCCCAGAAGCGCGTGAATCTCGCCCGCGCCGATGTCGAACGAGACGGAGTCATTGGCCACCACACCGGGATAGGCCTTGGTCAGCCCCCTGATCGAAAGCAACGTCCCTGTCACGCGATTTCCCCTTGGCGCGCCGCCGGGGCGGGCGCTGGTTGCGTTTGTTTCATTGTTCGGGCCTACGCCCCCCTGTTTGTTACTGTATCAAAACGGCTTTGCCCGGATTCGCGCAAGCAGGGATTCGCCGTGGCGCCCATAAACTCTTTCAATGATGCGTGAATAATCAAGCTGTCATTTTCGATGGCATGGAATGAATGGGGCGCGCATGGGTTGCTCCGATGGGCGATCCCGCCCCCGGATCATGGGAATTTTTGGCAAGATCAAGGGGCGGGTTGGTGCTTTCGCGCGGGCCGCGCAGCGGGTAGTCTCGGGGCATGAGCAGTGATCCCCGATTCATCCATCTTCGCGTGCATTCCGAGTATTCGCTGCTGGAAGGCGCGGTGCGGCTCAAGTCGCTGCCCGGGCTGTGCGAGCGGATGCAGATGCCCGCGGTGGCACTGACCGATACCAACAACATGTTCGCGGCGCTGGAGTTTTCCGTGACCCTGAGCGGCGCGGGGGTGCAGCCGATCATCGGCTGTCAGGTCGATCTGGCCTATGTCGAACCCGCACCGGGGGAAAAGCCGCGCATGCCTGCGCCGGTGGTTCTGCTGGCGCAGAACGAGGCCGGGTATGAGAACCTGATGAAGCTCAATTCCTGCCTTTACGTGGACAAGCATGGCGGGTTGGCCCAGGTCACGTTGGAGGAGCTTGAGCGGCATTCCGGCGGGCTGATCTGCCTGACAGGCGGGCCCGGAGGGCCGGTGGGCATGCTGTTGCAGGGCGGGCAGAGACCGACGGCGCGGGCGTTGATGGAGCGTCTCGCGGCGATGTTCGGCGACCGGCTTTATGTCGAGTTGCAGCGCCACCCGGGCGAAAGCGGGCTTCCGCAGGCCGAGCAGCAGACCGAGCGCGGTTTCGTCGAGATGGCCTATGGCATGGACCTCCCGCTGGTGGCGACGAATGACGTTTATTTCCCGCAAAGCGAGATGTACGAGGCGCATGACGCGCTGATCTGTATCGCCGATGGCGCCTATGTCGATCAGTCCGAGCCGCGCCGCCGCCTGACCCCGCAGCATTATTTCAAGAGCCCGCAGGAGATGGTCACGCTTTTCGCCGATCTGCCCGAGGCGGTCGAGAACACGGTGGAAATCGCGCGGCGCTGCGCCTTCATGGCTTATCGGCGCGATCCGATCCTGCCGCGTTTTGCCGAGGACGAGGTCGAGGAATTGCGCCGCCAGGCCAAGGCGGGTCTGACCGCGCGGCTGGCGGTCATCCCCCACGCCGCGGCGGTCGAGGAATATGAGAAACGGCTCGATTTCGAACTGGGGATCATCGAGGGCATGGGCTTTCCCGGTTATTTCCTGATCGTGGCCGATTTCATCAAATGGGCCAAGGAGCAGGACATCCCGGTCGGACCCGGTCGCGGCTCGGGGGCCGGGTCGCTCGTCGCCTATGCGCTGACCATCACCGATCTCGACCCGTTGCGTTACAGCCTGCTGTTCGAGCGGTTCCTGAACCCCGAACGGGTCAGCATGCCCGATTTCGACATCGACTTCTGCATGGACCGCCGCGAAGAGGTGATCCGCTATGTGCAGGAGACCTATGGCCGCAACAAGGTGGGGCAGATCATCACCTTCGGCGCGCTCTTGTCCAAGGCTGCCGTGCGCGACGTGGGCCGGGTGTTGCAGATGCCCTATGGCCAAGTTGACCGGCTTTCCAAGATGATCCCGGTCGAGGGGGTCAAGCCGGTGTCGATCGAGCAGGCGCTGGTGCAGGAGGACCGTCTGCGCGAGGCGGCGCGCGCCGAGGAGGTGGTGGACCGGCTGCTGAATTACGGGATGAAGCTTGAAGGGCTGCTCAGGAACGCCTCGACTCATGCGGCCGGGGTGGTGATCGGCGATCGGCCGCTTGACGAGCTGGTGCCGCTTTACCAGGACCCGCGCTCGGACATGCCGGCGACGCAGTTCAACATGAAATGGGTCGAGCAGGCGGGGCTGGTGAAGTTCGACTTCCTGGGGCTGAAGACGCTGACCGTGATCCAGAACGCGGTTGATTTGATCCATGGCGAGGGGCGCAGCCTGCATGTCGCGGCCGATGGCAGCACCATCTACGAGCCCTTCCCGGGGGCCGAGAACGATATCGGGCAGATCCCGCTCGATGACGCGAAGACCTATGAGCTTTATGCACGCGCCCGCACCGTGGCGGTGTTCCAGGTGGAAAGCAGCGGCATGATGGACGCGCTCAAGCGCATGAGGCCGACCTGCATCGAGGATATTGTCGCGCTGGTGGCGCTCTACCGCCCCGGCCCGATGGAGAACATCCCGAAATACTGTGAGGTCAAGAACGGGCTGAGCAAGCGCGATTACCTGCATCCTTCGGTTGATCATGTCCTGGACGAGACGCAAGGCATCATCGTTTACCAGGAACAGGTGATGCAGATCGCGCAGGAAATGGCGGGCTACAGTCTGGGCGGCGCCGACCTGCTGCGCCGCGCCATGGGCAAGAAGATCCAAGCGGCGATGGACGCCGAACGGCCGAAATTCATTGATGGTGCCAAGGCCAATGGCGTCGACGACGCCAAGGCGCTGGAAGTGTGGAACCTGCTCGACAAGTTTGCCAATTACGGTTTCAACAAGTCCCACGCGGCGGCCTATGCGGTGGTGAGTTACCAGACCGCGTGGCTCAAGGCCAATCACCCGGTGGAATTCATGGCCGGCGTGATGAATTGCGACATCCATCTGACCGACAAGCTGGGCGTCTATTTCGAAGAGGTGAAAAAGGGGCTGGGGCTGGCGTGGCTGCCGCCCTGCGTGAACCGGTCCGAGGCGATGTTCACGGTTCGCGGGCAGGTGCTGCACTATGCGTTGGGCGCGCTCAAGAACGTGGGTATCGAGGCGATGCGCCTCATCACCGATGCGCGGCGCGTGGATGGTCAGGACAAGCCCTTTGCCACGCTTTTCGATCTCGCGCGCAGGGTCGATCTCAAGCGGGTGGGCAAGCGATCACTGGAGATGCTGGCCCGGGCCGGGGCGTTCGACGAGCTGGACCGCAACCGCCGCCGGGTGTTTGATTCGCTTGAGGCGCTGATGGGCTATTCTGCGGCGGTGCATGAGCAGAAGAATTCGAATCAGGTGTCGCTTTTCGGAGATGCGGGCGACGATCTGCCGGAACCGCGCCTCATGCCGGTGGGCGACTGGTTGCCCGCCGAGCGGTTGGGCGAGGAGTTCCGGGCGGTGGGGTTCTACCTTTCGGGCCATCCGCTGGACGACTATGCCACCGTGCTCAAACGCAAGGGGGTGATGAGCCTCGACGAGGTGAGCGCCAAGGCCGAGGCCGGGCCGCATCTGGCCAAGCTGGCCGGCGTGGTCGCGGGCCGGCAGGAGCGCAAATCGGCGCGCGGCAACAGATTTGCATTTGTCCAGTTGTCGGATGTGAGTGGCGCCTACGAGGTGACGCTGTTTTCCGAAACGCTTGAGAAATCGCGGGATTTCCTTGAGGCGGGCGAAAAGGTGGTGATCACCGCCGAGGCGACGATGGAGGCGGACCAACTCAAGCTGCTGGGCCGGTCCGTGGCGCCGATCGATGCGGTGGTGGCCGATGCGGGGGCGGTGGGGCTGCGGATCTTTGTCGAGGATCAGGCGGCGATCCGCGCCGTGGCCGATGTTCTGTCCGACGCGCAGGACAGGATCCGCAATGCCGGGCGCGGGCCGATCCGGTTTTGCCTGATGAACCCCGGCCTGCCCGGTGAGGTCGAGGTCGACGCGGGCCGCGAGTTTCCGGTCAACCCGCAGATCAAGGGCGCGATCCGCAGCCTTCCGGGGGTCGTGGAGGTGGAGGAAGTCTGAGCCCGGCCCCGGTGAATGGCGGTTGATCGGTTTGCCACGCTCTGGATCGCTGCCTCAGCCGCCGCACCCGCGGATATCGACCGCGCGCTTTTCGCCGAGGAGCGTAAAGCGCAGGCCCGAGCGGTCGAGCGCGAAGGGCTGGCCCGTGACAGTCATGAGCTCGAACGTCGCGGTGAGCGTTTTTCCCTTGCGCGACATGCGCGGTTCGGAGGCCCAGATCATCGGGTCGGCGGTCTCGACCACGGCGGTTTCGGATCGCCCGACCGGAGGCAGGGTGAATCGCGCGGTCAGGGTCAGCCCGTCATCGCTGGGCGCGACGGCGCAGTCATGATGGGAAAGCCCCGCCTTGTGCCCCGGCACCGGCTGATCGGCCAGCGCGGTCAGGATCGCGGGCACGGGGCGCTGATCGGCCCGCGCCGCCAGTGTCACCCGGTCGAGATCGAGCTGCACCGGGACGCAGACATTCTGGCAGATGCCGATGTCTATCCGTCCGGTCAGATGCACCGGCTGCCCGGCGCGGTCGGGCGTGACCGACAGTGGCAGGATCACATGACCCTGATAGCCGATGCTGCGCATGCCGTTCTGGTCGAAAACCTCCGGCCGGGGCCAGTGGACGCCGATCGCGGCGAGATTGTGCGATCCGGACCAGTCGAACATGGGCGGGATTCCGGCATCCCCCGGTGCGCGCCAATAGGTCTTCCAACCCTTGGCGAGCCGGAATTCAAGCCCGGCCATGAGCGTTCCATCCGGCATTTGCCAGCCGGGGACGAGGCGCAGGGCGACCATGTCGCCATAGGGGTTGGCGCGCAGCGGCAGCGCGGCGAGAATGAGGGCACACAGCAAGGCAGATAATCGGATCATGGGCGCAGTGATGCGCCGGGGCGCGGTAAAGAACAACTCACTTTCCGGCGAGAATCGGCGGATGTGGCGCGAATCCCGCGCTTGAACATGGACGCGCGGAAGCGCATGTATGACGCATGAGCAAAGCAAGCGGATCCCAGCCCGATGGCCGACAGAATGCCGGGCGCTGATGCCCTCGCGATGGACCTGACCGGCAAGCTTCTGATCGCGATGCCGGGGATGGGCGATCCGCGGTTCGACAAATCCGTGGTGTTTGTCTGCGCCCATTCGGACGAGGGGGCGATGGGGCTGATCGTGAACAAGCCGACCGACGAGCTGCGGCTCTCGGCCCTGGTCGAGCAGCTCGACATAGGCGATGACGGATGCGCGCGCGACCTGCCGGTTCATTTCGGCGGGCCGGTCGAACACGGCCGGGGTTTCGTGCTCCATTCGGGCGATTATACCTCGCCGATCTCGACGCTGAAGGTGAGTGACGATTTCGCGATGACCGCGACGCTCGACATTCTTGAGGAACTGGCCGCCGGGCGCGGGCCGGCGCGGGCGATCATGGCGCTGGGCTATGCCGGCTGGGGGCCGGGGCAATTGGAAAGCGAGATCCTGGCCAATGGCTGGCTCACTGCCGAGGCCGGGGCCGAGCTGGTGTTCGACGCGGCGGATGCCGCGAAATGGAGCGCCGCCCTGCGCACGCTCGGGGTGGACCCCCTGAGCCTTTCGGCGGCGGCGGGGCGGGCTTGATTCAGGCCGGATTCGGGCCTGATCCGCGGCTGATCCGGTTGCAGGCTTAGCCCCGCGTCCGCCATGCGCGGCGATCAGCTCGAGGATCGCGCGGGCGTCGTAGCCCCGATCCGCCACCACATCGCCCGG
>JAABTV010000017.1 GCA_011389685.1 Paracoccaceae bacterium | reverse complement strand
CAGCCAGTCGACCAGAGGCCGAATCGGGGAATAGTCATCGTTTTCCAGCAACGCGGTATAATAGAACGCGCGCAAGAGCTTGCCACGGCGCATGAATTCATGCCGCAACAGCTTGTAGTCGATGTCAAACCCCAGCGCCCGAGCAGCGGCATAAAGATTCGATCCGTCGATGAACAGCGCCAGCCGTTCGTCTTTGTAGAACATCAAAAATCCTTCCGATTGCGCTCCGACCATGGATCCGTGAGTGTATGGGTGGCCGAGCGACCTTTGTGAAATAATTATTACGCCAACACCATGCAAGCCGATAGTTACGGGGAAGACCATACAATGCCCATCGAGATCGATCAACTTTGCTTGCTCGCACTTGGCGCGAACCTGTCCCACGCCGGACGCACACCGGCCCGGACCCTGCACGCCGCGCTCGATGATCTGGCGGCGCGGGGCTGCGCGATCACCACCGTCAGCCGGTTCTTCCAGACCCCCGCCTTTCCGCCAGGCCACGGGCCGGATTACATAAATGCAGCCGCCTGCCTGCACCATCGCGGCCCGCCCGAGACGCTCCTGGCCCTGCTTCACGATGTCGAGGCCACCCATGGCCGTGCGCGGGCCGAACGATGGGGCCAGCGCACGCTCGACCTCGATCTGCTGGCGGTCGGAAATTTTGTGCTGCCCGATCGCGCGACGTGGAATCACTGGCACGACCTGCCCCATGACGACCAGATCCAAAGCGTCCCGGACCGGCTGATTCTCCCCCATCCCCGGATGCAGGAGCGCGCCTTCGTGCTGATCCCGCTGGCCGATGTCGCGCCCCACTGGGTGCATCCCGTGCTGGGTCAGAGCGTCGCCGACATGTGCGCCGCCCTCCCCCCCGGGGACGTGGCCGGGATCGTCCCGGTCGCCATGCCGCCGGACATTTCCGCCTAACCCGGCACCAGCGCCAGCAATCGCCGCGCCAGATCGCGCGAGAATCCCTGCGCCGCGCGAAACGGCGCGAACCGGTCCGCGCCGCCGCGCGCCTCTCGCCAATAGGCGACCATGCCTTGCGCGATGCTCTCGCCGTCCGGCGTGATCCGGCACAGGCTTAGATCGGTGAGATAGGTGTAATCGGCCGGCAAGAGCGGCGTGATCGACCCCGACAGGATCGGCCTTTGCCGGGCAATCGCCTCATAGGGGTTGTGGCCCAGCCCGCCGAACAGCGTGTGCCCCATGAAAACGCCGAACGCCAGTCCGAACCAGGTCCCCATCTCGCCATAGCTGTCGGCAAGAAACAGATCGTCCTCGGCCCCCGGCAGCCCCTCGACCGCCCGGCGCGGAGCGGCCAGCCCGCGCGCCCGGACAATCGCCGCGATCGCCTCGCCCTGCTCCGTCCAGCGCGGCACCAGGATCAGTTTCAGCCCCGGCACTTCTTGACGCGCACGGTCCCAGGCGTCGATCAGCGTCTCGATCTCGTTATCGGCCACCGACCCGCAGGTGAACACCGGCGCCTCCCCCCAGCGCGCGCGCATCTCGCCCAACAGGCCCTCGTCCACACCGGGCGCAGGCGCGTCCATCTTCAGGTTGGGGTGATGCACCACCGCGCAATCGGGCCGCACCCAGTCACGCGCCTCGACCGCGCAAGACTCCGAAAAGACATGGATCAGATCGAGATGCGCCATCACCCAGCGCCACGGACCCGGCCGCTTGCGCAGCATGTCGCCCAGCCGCCCGTTGAACTGCCCGTTGACCAGCGCCACGGGAACGCCCCGCGCCGCCATCATGCGCAGCGCATTGGGCCACATGTCGCGTTCGCAAAAGACCGCCAGCGAAATATCCCAGTGATCCAGAAACCGACCCGTCGCGCGATGCAGATCCAGCGGTGCGAGCATCACGATCACCCGCCCGCCGCTCTCCGCGGCCAGTTTCGCGAACACCTTCTGCGCCGCCGCCACCCGCGTCGTCACCAGACAGGTCAGGTCCGCATCCGAGGCCAGCAATGCCCGCGCCAGCGTCAGGTTCGCGGTCGAATCCCCCGGCCCGATCGAATGCAGCCAGACCACCCGCCCGCCGGGCTGCGCCGCCATCCCCCGCGCCACGCGCTCGGGCGCGTGCCCGGCACTTTCCTCACCGGGCCACGCCCGCGCCCGCCGGCGCACCAGCGCCATTGCCAGGGCCTCGGGAATCACCCGCATGAGCCCGAAATAGACCCGCAGCATCAGGCGCTCGCGCCAACGCATCGCCGCCCAAGCCCGGCGCAGGGTCCTGCGTTTGTCGGCTTCCCCCATGTCACCCCGCCTGAATTCATCCGACCCCGCCCACCACTGGACAGGCCCGGGGCGCGCACTTATGAAGGTATGATTGCTTTCCTCATGCCAGACAATGCCATAGCCGATGCAGAACCGCGTTTTCGCCCTCATCCCCGCCCGCATGGAAAGCGCGCGCCTGCCCGGCAAGCCGCTGCGCCGGATCGCGGGCGCCCCGATGATCGTGCATGTCGCCAAGCGCGCCGCGCTCTCGCCGCGCGTGACCAAGGCCGTGGTCTGCACCGATTCGATCGAGATTCTCATGACCTGCGAGAAATACGGGATCGAGGTCTGCCTGACCCGCGCCTCGCACCAGAACGGCACCGAACGCATCGCCGAGGCGGCCGAGGTGATGGGTCTCGGCGATGACGACATCATCGTCGACGTGCAGGGCGACGAACCCTTCGTGCGCCCCGAATATATCGAGGAAGTCGCCGATTTCACCGCCCGCACCGGCTTTGGCTGCGTCGTGCCGCACCAGATGATCGACGAATACGGCAATCTCAACCGGGTCAAGATGGTCTCGCATGGCGACCGGGTGATCTATTTCTCGCGCGCCGACGTGCCCTGCCATTTCGGCGAGATGCCGCAACCGCTCAAGAAACATCTCTCGATCATCGGCTTTCGCCTGCCCGCCCTGCGTCGTTTCGTCTCATCCCCGCCGACCCCGCTCGAAAACACCGAACGGATCGAGCTGATGCGGCTGATCGAACTGGGCGAACCGATCGGCACCTTCCTGCAAACCGGCACCTCGCTCTCGGTGGACACGCCCGAGGATTACGAACTGGCCTGCCGCATGATGGAGCGCGACCCGCTCTATTGCGCGCGAATCGAGCGTGACATCGCATGAGCGAGCCGATCCGCCACATCTCCTTCGATCTCGACGGCACGCTGATCAATTCCTTCGCCATCATGCAGGAGGCATGGGAGGCCGCGACCGAGAAACTGCGCATCAATTGCGGCTTTGCCGAATACCGCCGCTATGTCGGCCTGCCGTTCCCGAAGATCCTCGAACTGCTCGGCCTGTCGAATTTCGAGATGGAGCTGAACGAGCTCTATTTCGCCCATACCCGCCGCCTCTATGACCGGATCGAACAGATCGACGGCGCCGCCGACCTGCTCGACTGGTGTCACGCGCAGGGTTTCGGCACCTCGATCGTGACCTCCAAACCGCGCGCCAATTCCGAACTGATCATCGCGCGCATGGGCTTTGCGGTCGATGCGCTGGTCTGTGGCGATGACCTCACCCGTGGCAAGCCCGACCCGATGGCGGCCCGGATCGTGTGCGAACAGACCAGCGCCACACCCGCCGAAATGCTCTATGTCGGCGACATGATCTTCGACTTTCAATTCGCTCTCAACGCCGGAATGCGCTTCGTGATGCTGTCCCCCGACGGCGCCGCCCCGCTCCCCGGCAACCTGCTCAACCCTGTCGAACGCGTCGCCACGCTCGCCGCGATCAGGGACATCGTGACCTGACCGCGCGGGCCCCGAACGCACCGCCCCGGAACGCCGACTCTCTGCTTGTGTTCCCGGTCAGGCCGCACTATGTAGTCTGTTTGCGATATCCCTGCCCCAAACGGAGTTCCACATGGCCCGCGTAACCGTCGAAGACTGCGTTGACAAGGTTCCCAACCGGTTCGATCTGGTGATGCTCGCCGCGCATCGCGCGCGCGAACTGACCGCCGGTGCGCCGATCACCGTCGAGCGCGAGAATGACAAGAATCCCGTCGTCGCCCTGCGCGAAATCGCCGATGAGACCCAATCGGTCGAGGAACTGCGCGAACGCCTGATCGAATCGAACCAGAACCAGATCGAGGTGGACGAGCCCGAAGATGACGCGATGGCGATCCTGATGGGTGCCGAGGCCGACAAACCGGCCGAGGACGACCTCTCGGAAGAGCAATTGCTGCGCGCCCTGATGGAAGCCCAGGGCCAGGGCTGACATCGCCCCGGCCCCAAACCCGGATGCGGACCGGATGATCCCCGTAGACGACCTGATCGAACTGGTCCGCGCTTACAACCCGAAGACCGACGAGACCCTGATTCGCGCGGCCTATGATTTTGGCATGGCCGCGCATGAGGGCCAGACGCGCTATTCGGGCGAGCCCTATTTCTCGCATCCGGTCGAGGTCGCCAAGATCCTCACCGGCCAGCGGCTCGACGATGCGACCATCATCACAGCGCTTCTGCACGACACGATCGAGGATACCGGCGCCTCGTTCGCCGAGGTCGAAAAGCGGTTCGGCCGCGAAATCGCCGATCTCGTCGATGGCGTGACCAAGCTCACCAACCTGCAACTCTCCTCGACCGAGACAAAGCAGGCCGAGAACTTCCGCAAGCTCTTCATCGCCATGTCGCGCGATCTGCGGGTGATCCTGGTCAAGCTCGCCGACCGGCTGCACAACATGCGCACGATCAAGGCGATGCGCCCCGAGAAACAGGCCCAGAAGGCGCGCGAGACCATGGACATCTATGCCCCCCTCGCCGGTCGCATGGGGATGCAATGGATGCGCGAAGAGCTTGAGGATCTGGCCTTCAAGGTGCTCAACCCCGAGGGGCGCAACTCGATCATGCGCCGCTTTCTCACCCTGCAAAAGGAAACCGGCGATGTGGTCGAACGCATCACCGGCGACATGAAGAGCGAGTTGAAGAAGGCCGGAATCCGGGCCAAGGTGCTGGGCCGGGCCAAGAAACCCTATTCGATCTGGCGCAAGATGCAGGAAAAGGAGCTCTCGTTCTCGCGCCTGTCGGACATCTACGGCTTTCGCGTCCTCGTCGAGAACGAAGAGAACTGCTATGCCGCGCTCGGCGTGATCCACCGCCGCTGGCGCGCCGTGCCGGGCCGGTTCAAGGATTACATCAGCCAGCCCAAATCGAACGGCTATCGCTCGATCCACACCACCGTTTCGGGCCGCAACGGCCGCCGGGTCGAGGTCCAGATCCGCACCTGGCAGATGCATGACGTGGCCGAATCGGGCGTCGCCGCGCATTGGTCCTATCGCGACGGCGTGCCCGCCGAGAACCCGTTTGCGGTCGATCCCGTGAAATGGGTGGCGGGCCTCTCCGAACGGTTCGACAGCGAAGAGGATCACGAGGATTTCCTCGAAGCGGTCAAGCTCGAGATGTATGCCGACCAGGTGTTCTGCTTCACCCCCAAGGGCGAGGTGGTCAAGCTGCCGCGCGGCGCCACGCCGATCGACTTTGCCTATGCCATCCACACCCGCATCGGCGACGCCTGCGTCGGGGCCAAGGTGGACAACATGCGCGTGCCGCTCTGGACCCGGATCAAGAACGGCCAGTCGGTCGAGATCATCACCGCCGAAGGCCAGACCCCCCAGGCCACATGGCTCGACATCGCCGTCACCGGCAAGGCCAAGACCGCGATCCGCCGCACCCTGCGCGAGGTCGATCGCGAACGCTTCATCAAGCTCGGGCGAGAACTGGCGCGCGCGGCCTTCGATCACGTCGGCAAACGCGCCACCGACAAGGCGCTGGAAACCGCCGCCCGCAATCTGCGGCTGGAGGATCGCAACACCCTGCTGGCGCGGCTCGGCTCGGCCGAAATCACCGCCCGCGAGGTGGTGCAATCGGTCTATCCCGATCTCGTGCAGGACAATTCCGAGGAAATCTCGACCGAACGCGCGGTCATCGGCCTTGGCGCCGACCAGATGATGAACCGCGCCCCCTGCTGCCAGCCGCTGCCCGGCGAGCGTATCGTCGGGATCACCTATCGCGGCCGTGGCGTGGTGGTGCACGCCATCGATTGCGACGTGCTCTCCAGTTACGAGGATCAGCCCGCCCGATGGCTCGACCTGCATTGGCAACCCGGCCGCCACCCGGCCGTCTATGCCGTGACCCTCGAACTGACCATCGGCAATGATGCCGGGGTTCTTGGCCGGGTTTGCACCTTGATCGGCGAGCAGAAGGCCAATATCTCCGACCTGCGGTTTGTTGACCGCAAACCCGATTTTTTTCGCCTGCTGATTGACGTCGAACTGAGTGATGCCGAACATCTCCACCGCGTCACGTCGGTCCTCGAAGCCGATAGCGACGTGGCCGCCGTAAGCCGCCACCGCGATCCCGAACGTGCCGGCCAGCGCATCGCGCAGAACTGACGCCCCCCTCCCGCAAGGGTGACACGGGATCCGGGCACCGTAGGAAGGAGAGAGGACCGTTGGTCTTCAGACGACGCGACAAACGGCCGATCTGGAAGATCGTGGCGGAATTCTTCTTTCCACGCGGCGGTTGGTGGCGCGCGGCGCAATATATCCGTCACCGCCTGCACCGCCTGCCCGACCCGCCGCACCGGATCTCGCGCGGCATCTGGGCCGGCGTCTTTACCACCTTCACCCCGTTCTACGGGCTGCATTTCTTCATCGCCGTCATCCTCGCACGGCTGATGCAGGGCAATATCGTGGCCGCGCTCCTGGCCACCTTCTTCGGCAACCCGCTCACCTACGTCCCGATCGCGATGGTCTCGCTGGGAACCGGCCACTGGCTCCTGGGAACCGAATTCGACCCGGTCAGCGCCGAACGCTCGCTGGCCCTGAAATTCGGCGACGCATGGGCCGACCTGTGGCTGAACTTCAAGGCCATCCTGACCGGACAGCCGCAAGACTGGCACCGGCTCTCGCTTTTCTATGACGAGGTGTTCTTTCCCTACATGATCGGCGGCATCATCCCCGGAATCATCACCGCCTCGATCTGCTATTACCTCGCGGTGCCGGTGATCCGCGCTTACCAGAACCGCCGCAAGGGCCGGCTCAAGGCGAAACTGGACTCGCTCAAGCGCAAACGCGCCGAGGCCAAGGCCAAGGACGGCGCACCCGGCGACTGACCCGTCCCGGGCAGGCCAATAACCGATTCACCCCGACACGCAAAGTCATTACCTTGACACCAAAGATCGAGGGAATCACTGCATGACACAACCGGGCCAACTCCGCCTCGGCGTGAATATCGACCACGTCGCCACCGTCCGCAACGCCCGCGGCAGCGCCTATCCCGACCCGCTGCGCGCCGCCTTACTGGCCGAACAGGCCGGTGCCGACGGCATCACCGCGCATCTGCGCGAAGACCGCCGCCATATCGGCGACGCCGATATCGAGGCGCTGATCGCCGGCCTTTCGGTGCCACTCAATTTCGAGATGGCCGCCACCGACGAGATGCAGAAGATCGCGCTGCGCCACGTGCCCCACGCCGTCTGCATCGTGCCCGAAAAGCGCGAGGAACGCACCACCGAAGGCGGGCTCGAGGTCGCGCGCGAGGAAAACCGCCTCGCCCATTACATCGCCCCCCTGCGCGCGGCGGGCTGCCGCGTCTCGCTGTTCATCGCCGCCGACATCGCCCAGGTCGAAGCCGCCGCCCGGATCGGCGCGCAGGTGGTCGAGCTTCATACCGGCGCCTATTGCGATCTGCACCATGAGGGCAAATTCGCCGAACGCGACGCCGAGCTTGCGCGCCTGCGCGAGATGTCGGCGCTGGCCCATTCGCTCGGGCTCGAGGTCCATGCCGGCCACGGCCTGACCTTCGACACCGTGAAACCCGTCGCCGCCCTTCCCGAAGTGATGGAACTCAATATCGGCCATTTCCTCATTGCCGAGTCGATCTTCATCGGCCTGCCCGCCGCGCTCAGCGAAATGCGCCGCCTGATGGACGAGGCCCGCGCGTGACCCACGCCGACCAAAATTTTTCGGAAAAATTTTACAAGAATTTTCGAAAATTCTTGCCCGTCCCGGTTTGCACCGTTTCACCCCGGGCCAGCGGACAGGTCACATCAGAGCCCGGACCGGGGCACCCATGATCCTCGGCATCGGCACGGATCTCGCGAATATCGACCGCATCGCGCGCACGCTCGATCGCTTCGGCAACCGTTTCCGCAACCGCGTCTTCACCGAGATCGAGCAACGCAAGGCCGAGCGCCGCCGCGACACGCCGGGCACCTATGCCAAGCGTTGGGCCGCGAAAGAGGCGTGCTCCAAGGCGCTCGGCACCGGGTTGCGCATGGGCATCGCGTGGAAGGACATGGCGGTCTCGAATATCTCCACCGGCCAGCCGGTGATGCATGTCACCGGCTGGGCCCGCGAACGGCTCGACGAAATGACCCCGCCGGGCCACGAGGCGATCATTCATGTCACCCTCACCGACGATCACCCCTGGGCGCAGGCTTTCGTGCTGATCGAGGCCCGCCCATTGCCCGAATCCGACACGACACCGCCCACAACCCGCGCCGATCACCGAGCGCTGCGTTAACCGCCCGGCCCGAACCCGTCGCCCAACACCCCGGCAGCCGGGCGACAGCCGAATGTCAGCCGGATGTCACCCCCCGATTCGGCGCCGAAAAGCCCCGTTAACCCGGCTTTCCGCACATGGCCTTGACACCCCCGCCCCCGCCCCGCATGAAGCGAGCGCAACCTTGCCCGAGGAGTTCCATTGATGGCCGAAAAGAGCAGCTTCGCAGGCTCGGTGATCGAGACGATCAAGACGATCATCTATGCGCTTCTCATCGCCGGGATCTTCCGCACCCTGTTCTTTCAACCGTTCTGGATTCCCTCCGGCTCGATGAAGGACACGCTGCTGATCGGCGATTTTTTGTTCGTGAACAAAATGGCTTACGGCTATTCCTATGCCTCCTGCCCGTCGATCCGCATCGCCAGTGTCGGGCTCGATATCGACGCCGAGGATATCTGCGGATGGATGCAGTCCGACAATTCCCGCATCTGGGGCGGCGACCCCGAACGCGGTGATGTCGTCGTGTTCCGCCACCCGGTTTCGGGCTCGGATTACATCAAGCGCCTGATCGGCCTGCCCGGCGACAAGATCCAGATGCAGGACGGGCAGCTCGTCATCAACGGCACCCCGGCCCCCACCGAACCCGCCGGCACCTTCACCGAACGCTTCGAACCTCAGGGCCCCGAAGGCCGCACCCCGCGCTGCGAGAACGGCCCGGTCGGTGCCGGTGGAATCTGTGAAAAATCAAGGTATTGGGAAACGCTCCCGAACGGTCTCAAACATGCTGTCCTGAACGTGACCCGGCAAGGTTCGGACAATACCGGCGTCTATACCGTGCCCGACGGGCATTATTTCTTCATGGGCGACAACCGCGACAATTCCACCGACAGCCGCGTCGCCCAGACCGCGGGCGGCGTCGGCTACGTGCCTTACGAAGACCTCATCGGCCGTGCCGACCGGATCATGTTCTCTTCGGCCGGCCGCTCGATGCTGTTCTTCTGGACATGGCGCTCCGACCGCTATTTCCAGGCGATCGACTGATCATCGCGCCGCGCATCTGGACAGCGCCCGGCTTTCGCTCCATTCAGGGCCTGTCATGAAACTCGCACGCGACATTAAGGAATTCGAAACCCGGCTCGGGCACAGTTTCGCCGATCCCGGGCTCTTGCTCCGTGCGCTGACCCATGCGTCGATTTCCTCGCCCACGCGCGGCGACAATCAGCGGCTGGAATTTCTCGGTGATCGCGTGCTGGGCCTCGTCATGGCCGAGGCCGTGCTCGATCACGACCCCGACGCCAGCGAAGGCCAGCTCGCCCCGCGCTTCAACACGCTGGTGCGCAAGGAAGCCTGCGCCGAAATCGCGCGCGAGATCGACCTCGGCGCCGTGCTCAAGATCGGGCGCTCCGAGATGATGACCGGCGGGCGCCGCAAGACCGCGCTGCTGGGCGACGCGATGGAGGCGGTGATCGCCGCCGTCTATCTCGATGGCGGATTTCCCGCTTCCCGCGACCTTATTCTAAGGCTTTGGGGTGAAAGGATAAAAACCGTCGACTCCGACGCCCGCGACGCCAAGACCGCGCTTCAGGAATGGGCCCAGGCGCGCCAGCTTCCACCGCCCAGCTACAGCGAATTGAATCGCGAAGGCCCCGACCACGCGCCGATCTTCACCATCGAGGCCCGGCTCGCCATCGGCGAAGCGGCCCGCGCCACCGCAAACTCCAAGCGCGCCGCCGAACAGGCCGCCGCCAAGGCCCTTCTGGACAAGGTAGAAACATGACCAAACGTTGCGGCTTTGTCGCCCTGATCGGAGAGCCCAATGCGGGCAAGTCGACGCTGCTCAACCACATGGTCGGCGCCAAGGTCAGCATCGTCACCCACAAGGTCCAGACTACCCGCGCCCGCATCCGCGGCGTGGCCATCGAGGGCGACGCGCAGATCGTCTTTGTCGACACGCCCGGCCTCTTCACACCGCGCCGCAGGCTCGACCGGGCCATGGTCGCCGCCGCCTGGGGCGGGGCCGCGGATGCCGATGTCACCGTGCTTCTGGTCGAGGCGCATCGCGGCATCACCCCGGGCGTGGAACGCATCCTCGAAGGGCTCGCCGACATGCCCCCGACCCGCCACATCGCCCTTGCCATCAACAAGATCGACCGCGTCGAGGCACCGCAACTCCTTGAACTCACGAAAAACCTCAACGACCGCTTCGCGTTCGAGAAGACCTTTCTCATCTCCGCCGAAAAGGGCCATGGCACCAAGGATCTACGCGCCTGGCTTGCCCAAACGCTCCCCGAAGGCCCATGGCTCTATCCCGAGGACCAGATCGCCGATCTGCCGATGCGCATGATCGCCGCCGAGATCACGCGCGAGAAACTCACCCTGCGGCTGCATCAGGAACTGCCCTACCAGATCACCGTCGAAACCGAGAACTGGGAAGAACGCAAGGACGGGTCGGCCCGCATCGACCAGGTGATCTATGTCATGCGCGACGGTCACAAGGGGATCGTTCTGGGCAAGAAGGGCGAAACCATCAAGGCGATCTCGAAACTCGCCCGCGAAGAACTGGAAGAGTTTCTCGGCCGCCGCATCCACCTGTTCCTGCAGATCAAGGTGCGCCCCAACTGGCTTGAGGAAAGCGAACGCTATTCCCAGATGGGGCTCGAATTCAAGGACGGCAACTGACCCTCCCGTCCCTCATTCCCCCGGCAACACCTTGCCCGGGTTCATGATTCCATTCGGGTCAAGCGCCGCCTTGATCGCCCGCATCGCCGCCAGCGCCACCTTGTTCTTGCGCCGCGCCATCGACGGCAGTTTCGCGGTCCCGATCCCGTGTTCGGCCGAGAAACTGCCCCCAAGGTCCAGCACGATTTCCTCGACCCCTTCCATCAGCCGGTTCATCGTGTCCGGGTCCTGGGTCTGCGGCCATATCGCGTAATGCACGTTGCCATCGCCCAGATGCGACACCACCATCGGCAAGGCGCCGGGATCGGTGCGCGCGATCATGCCATCGGCGCGTTCAAAGAAGGTCGCGACCTTGTCGAGCGGAACGGCGATATCGTTGTTCTGGATCGGCAAGCGCGACAGGGTCACCTCGGCCGCCGCCTCGCGCCTTGCCCACATCTCGCGTCTCTGTGCCTCGTTCCGGGCCACCACCGCATCCAGAACGCCCCCCTGTTCGAACAGGTCTTCCAGCACGCTTTCCAGATAGGACGAGACCGGCGCGCGCCCATCCGGCCCGGGGTCGGCGTCGCGTGGCGACGTGGCGCCCACTTCGACGAGGATATTCACCTCATGGGGCATATCAAAGGGCTCGCGCGCGCCTTTCACGACCTTGAGGTGCTGTTCGACATAGCTGCGCGGCATGTACTCGAAGGCCTCGACCGTGCCACCGGTGGCCTCCTGCAGCCGGTTGAGCAGGGTCAGCGCCCCGTCGAGCGAGGGCGCGGCCACCATGGCGGTGGCATAGGCGCGCGGTTTCGGAACCAGTTTCAGCACCGCACCGGTGATGATGCCCAACGTCCCCTCGGCCCCGATCATCAGGTGCTTGAGGTTATAGCCGGAATTGTCCTTGTGCAGTTCCGACATGATATCCATCACCGACCCATCGGGCAGAACCGCCTCGATGCCCAGCACCAGGTCACGGGTATTGCCATAACGCAGCACGTTCGACCCACCCGCATTTGTCGACAGGTTGCCACCGATCATCGCGCTGCCCTGTGCCCCGAAGGTAAGCGGAAAGACAAGCCCGTGATCCTCGACCGCCGCGCGGATTTCGGAAAGGACAACCCCCGCCTCGACAATGGCGAGCCGCGCCTTGGGGCGGATTTCGCGAATGCGGTTCATCCGTTCGAGCGAGATCATGATCGCGCCCTCGGCCTGCGCCCCCCCGGCCAGCCCGGTATTGCCCGAAACCGGCACCACGGGTGTGCGGGTTTCATTGGCGAGTTTCACGATTTCAGAGACCTCCGCCGTCGATCCGGGCCGGACGACGGCAAGCGGCGTCCAGTTGTAGGAACGGGTGAAATCATGGGAATAACGACCCATATCAGCGCCGGTCAAAACATGGGACGGGCCGACAATGGCCTGAAGTTTCTCGATCATGTGCGATGGTCTCCCTCACATCGCAATGTGACGCCTGTCATGCGTGCTGGCAAGCGAATGGTCGGTCGGGGGGCACCCCGACCGCCTGTCGTCATGCGGCGCGGCCCTCTTCGATGAACCGGGCAAGGTGGAAGTCCTGGTCGCCCCATTCATGGTCGATCATGACAAGACGCTTGGCGAAATGCCCCAGGTCATATTCCCATGTCATCGCGATACCGCCATGCAGCTGAATCGATTCCTCGGCCACAAGCCGCCCGATCCTTCCAATCGAATATTTCGCCGCGGCGATGATCCGGGCACGTTCCGGATCCGCCAGCGCCATCGCATTGGCGGCGTTGATCACCGCGCTGCGCGCCTGTTCGATTTCAAGCAGCATTTCCGCCATGCGGTGTTGCAGCGCCTGAAACTTGCCGATCACCACGCCGAATTGCTTTCGGGTGCGCAGGTATTCGATCGTCATCTCGCGGATCGTCTGCATGATGCCCAGCGACTCGGCCGAAAGCGCCAGAACGGCCCGGTCGGCGGCCTCCTGCAACATCGCCGCGCCGGCGCCCTCCTTCCCCAGCAACTGGCCCTCCGCGCCATCCAGCGCAAGCTCCGAGGCGCAGCCACCGTCAAAGGTGGCATAGTCGCGCAGGCTCACCTGATCGGGGGCCACCAGAAACAGCGAGATGCCCTTGCCGGTGCGCGCCGAAACGATGAACCCGTCACAGCCGGGGGAATATTTCACCATCGACTTGGCACCGGTGAGGGTCCAGCCGTCGCCCTTGGCCTCGGCCCGGGTTTCGACATCAGCGAGATCGTAAAGCGCCTGCGGCTCCTCGGCGGCCAGCGCATAGCGCGCGGTGCCCGCGATGATGTTCTCGACCGCGTCCGACTGACCCGCGGCGGCAAGGATCGACCCGGGGACAAGCGCGTTGTCCATCACCGGCTCGTTCACCAGACGCTTGCCCAGTTCCTCGAACACCACGGCGATGTCAAAGCCTTCGCCGCCGAACCCGCCCTGATCCTCGGGAAACAGCGCGGCGATCACGCCCAGCTCGGCCAGCACCTCGTATTGTGCGGGCTGGAAACCCGGCTCGGACTGACCGGCCTCGACACGGGCGGAGAGCGGGTATTTGTCACGCAGGTAGCGGTCGATCGTGTCGGACAGCATCCGGCGGGTATCGGTGTGGGTGAATTCCATGTCTTGTTCCCTTCAGAGCCCGACAATCATCTTGTTGATGATGTTCTTCTGAATCTCGGTCGATCCGCCATAGATCGTGGTCTTGCGGTGGTTGAAATAGACACCCGTCGCATGCTGGAACCCTTCGGGCGCGACATAGGGGCCATTGAAGCCCGGATCGTCCGCCTCGGGGGTGAGCGCCTGCGCGCTGCGGCCAAGCGCGCGGCGGGTCAGGTCGGTCAGCTCCTGTTCGATCTCGGTGCCGAGGATCTTGAGCATCGAGCTTTCCGGCCCCGGCGCGCCACCGGCCTCGGCCTGTGCCAGAACCCGCAGGTTGGTGATTTCCATGTTCATCAGGTCGATCTCGACCCGGGCCATGCGGGCGGCGAAATGCGGGTCTTCGGCCAATGGCTTGCCGTTTCGCTTCTGGCTGGCGGCCAGCTCCTTGAGCCGGGCCAGTTCCTGATTGGATTTGCCCACCCCGGCGATGTTGGTGCGCTCATGCGTCAGCAGATACTTGGCATAGGTCCAGCCCTTGTTCTCCTCGCCCACCAGGTTTTCGACCGGCACTTTCACATCGGTGAACCAGACCTCGTTGACCTCGCGGCCGCCATCGATCGTCTGGATCGGGCGCACCTCGATGCCGGGGCTCGTCATGTCGATCAGCAGAAAGGAAATCCCCTCCTGCGGCTTGCCCGTCGTCGAGGTCCGCACCAGGCAGAAGATCCAGTCGGCGTGCTGGCCCAGCGTGGTCCATGTCTTCTGGCCATTGACGACATAGTGATCGCCCTCGCGCACCGCGGTGGTCTTGAGGCTGGCAAGGTCCGACCCGGCGCCCGGTTCGGAATAGCCCTGACACCACCAATCGGTGCCGTCGCACATGCGCGGCAGGTAATAGTCCTGCTGTTCCTTGCTGCCGAATTTCATCAGCACCGGGCCCAGCATCCTCAGCCCGAAGGGCAACAGCCGGGGCGCGCAGGCATAGGCCATCTCTTCCTCGAAGATGAACTGCTTGACCGGGCCCCATCCGGTGCCGCCGAACTCGGCCGGCCATGAATAGGTGAGCCAGCCCTTTTCATGCAGGATGAGCTGCCAGCGCAGCATGTCGTCCTTGGTCAGCGGCGCATCGCTGCGCACCTTGCGAGCCAGATCGCCGGGCAGGTTCTCGGCCAGCCATGCGCGCACGTCCTCGCGGAATTCGAGTTCTTCCTGGGTGAAATTGAGATCCATTCCGGCCTCCTCAGCTTGCGGCGCGTTTGTTGAGGTCGTCAAAGGTTTCGCCCTTTTCGACCATGTCGACGATCAGTTGCGCCGGTTTCCAGAACTTGGGGTCTTCCTTCTCGAATTCGCGCAGATCGTTCAGCACGTTTTCAAGGCCATACATGTCGGCATATTTCATCGGCCCGCCGCGATAGCGCGGAAAGCCATAGCCAAACAGGAAGGTCACGTCGATATCCGAGGGTTTGAGCGCGATGCCCTCTTCCAAAACCTTGGCGCCCTCGTTGATCATCGCGGCGAGATAGCGGCGGATGATCTCGTCCTCAGTGAATTCGCGCGGCGTGATGCCCAGATCGCGGCGCGCCTCGTCGATGATCTTCTCGGCGTCGGGGTTCGGGGTGCCACGGCGGTCGCCTTCCTTGTAGACATACCAGCCCTTGCCGGTCTTCTGACCGAACCAGCCGTTCTCGCAAAGCCGGTCGGCAATCGTGCCGGCATAGCGTCCGTCATTGGGGCGCGTCGCGGCCTTGTTCTTGCGGTTGGACCAGCCGATATCCAGTCCGGCGAGATCGCCCATCGCGTGAATCCCCATCGGATAGCCGAAATTCACCAGCGCCTCGTCCACCATGTAGGGCGAGGCCCCGTCTTCGACCATATAGGCCGCGGCGGTGGCGTATTTGCCAAGGATGCGGTTGCCGATGAACCCGTCGCAAAGCCCGGCGCGGACCGGCACCTTCTTCATCTTCTTGGCCAGATCGAACCCGGTGGCGATGGCGTCGTCGGCCGCCTTGCTCGGGATCACGATTTCCAGCAGCCGCATGATGTTGGCGGGCGAGAAGAAATGCAGCCCGATCACATCCTCGGGCCGCGACGTGGCCGAGGCGATCTCGTCGATATCGAGGTAAGACGTGTTCGAGGCCAGGACCGCCCCCGGTTTGGCCACCTTGTCGAGCGTGGCGAACACCTCTTTCTTCACATCCATGTTCTCGAACACGGCCTCGATGATCAGATCGGCATCGCCAAGATCGTCATAGGAGGTCGACGGCGTATAGCGCGCCATGATCGCGGCCTTCTGCTCTTCGGTCTTGCGCCCTTTCTCGACATCGCGGGCATAGACCTTTTCGACATTCTGTTTGCCACGCGCGATGCTTTCCTCGTCACGCTCGACCATGGTGACCTCAAGCCCGGCATTGAGCGCGGCAACGGTAATGCCCGCCCCCATCGTGCCGCCACCGATCACTCCGATCCTGTGCAGCGGGCGCGGATCGGCACGGCCGTTCTCGGGCACCTTGGCGCTGGCGCGTTCGGCGAAAAAGGCATGAACCAGCCCCTTTTGCTGCGGCGTTTCAAGGCATTCCATGAAGCAGTCGCGCTCATAGATCGAGGCGTCATGCAGCGAATGCGAAAGCGAATATTCCATCGAATCGACCATGCGGGCGGGGGAATAGAGCCCCTTGGCCTTCTTCACGATTCCATTGCGCGCAGCGTCAAGCGCGGCGGCATTCTCGGCCTCCGTTCCAAGCCCCTCGCTGCGTTGCGAGGTCTTGCGCGGGGCGGCACCCCCGTCGATCAGCTCGCGGGCATACGCCTTGGCGCCGTCCAGCAGATCGGTTTCGGCCAGACGGTCGAGTATGCCCAGCGACAACGCCTCCTGCGCGCCAACCTGACGGCCCGAGATCATGATCTCCAGCGCCGCCTCGATACCCGCGATGCGCGGCAGGCGGATGGTGCCACCCGCGCCGGGCATGACGCCGATCAACACCTCGGGCAGGCCGACCCGGCCCTTGGGATCGCCGATGCGGTAATGACAGCCAAGCGAGATTTCGAGCCCGCCACCAAGCGCCGTGCCGTGGATCGCGGCGATCACCGGCTTGGTCGTGTCCTCGATCCGGGTGCAGACCTCCCACAGCGCGGGCGGTTGCGGCGCCTGCCCGAATTCGCGGATATCCGCCCCTGCCGGAAAGGTGCGCCCCGCGCCGATGATGATCGCGGCCTTGATCCCAGCGTCGGCGTCGATCTCCTCCATCGCCTTGAAAAGGCCCTGCCGCACCGCGGTGCCAAGCGCATTGACCGGCGGGTTGTCAACTGTGACCACGGCGATATCGCCGTCGCGCGTAAGGGTGACCTGATCGCTCATCGCTGTTCTCTTCCCTGATTGTCCTCGCATGCCATGGCTCCTCGCACGGCGTCCGTTGCAATATGCCTGCACGGGGGCCGGATGGGCAACAGCGCATCGGGGTTTGGCCGTCACGTCACAGCTCCTGACGCGGCGTTACCGCCCCGCCGCTCGACCCCGCTGCCAACCCCGCCCGCGCGGGATCAATCCGACAGGCCCGGCGCGTCGAGCATGTGGCGGCCGTCCCGGTCCTCGACCTCGATGACCCAGAGATCGGGGTCGAACCCGCGTTGCCGGATGATCGAGGCATCGACATCGCTCTCGGTCCCGTCGATCAGAAGATCCCACCGCCGGGCACCGGTCATCGGGTCAAAGGTGCGGTGAAAGGCGCGCGCCCGTCCGTCCAGGGTGTTGAGCTTGACCAGAACCGCGCCCGACATGTCGTCGCCATGGGCGGTGACAAAGGCCGGGATATCGTGAAGCCTCAGCCGGGCGAGATAGGCATGAACCCAGAAATCTGCGGTCAGGCGGCTCATGCCTTTTCAAACAGCACGACAAGGCCCCGGTCGGCGGCATGCGGGCCGGTGTTGCGCGGGCCATAGATCGACACTTCGGTCCGCTCGAACCGGCCAAGCCGTGGCCGCAGCGCCGCGAAGGCATCGGCGAAACCCGCGCTTTGCCAATGCCGCGCATTGACCGAGATCGCCCCGCACCCGCCCGGCGCCAGAACCCGCAGCACCTCATTCAGCGCATCCGGTCCGACATGGCCGGTGGTGAAGGTGCCGGCGCTGACCACGCTGCGATAGGCTCCGTCCGCCACGTCCAGACGTGCGCTCAGATCGCCCTCGAAAAGCTGGCGATAAACGCCCTTGCGCGCCGCGACCTCAAGCATCTCGGGCGAGATGTCGGTGCCGTCCACCGGCCCGACCTGCCGGTCGAGCAGAAAGCCCATCACCCCGGTCCCCGCCCCCAGGTCGAGCACCGGACCCTCCGGGCGCGCCGCAAGAAACACCTGCGCCACATGCCGGGGCAGGCGATAATCCATCTCGTCGATGAAATCGCTGTCATAGCTGTCGGCCCAGTCGCGATAGAGCCGCCGGCTGTCTTCCGGCGTGCGCAGCGCATAGGCCGCATTGAGGCCGGGGGCATCGTGCGGGTCGTTTCGGGGATCATCGCTCATGCGATCAGCCAAGCCGATCCGCGCCCGACATTCAAGCCCATACCGGTCCCCTACACGCCCGGGCGCAGCGCCTTCGAGAGATCCGCAAAGCGCGGATCACGCCCGACCCTCGCGTTCATCGCCTCGCGCAGCGCCGCCACCGACTTGAGCGGCCGCATCACCACCTCGAACTCCGCGATCAGCCCGTCCTCGTCCAGCGTGATCAGATCGACCCCCACCGCATCGAGATCACCGATCCGGCACTGGAACTCCAGCGCCCAGTCACGCCCCTCGCCCATCACCCGGCGATAGCGGAAATCGGAAAACACCTGCCCGACATGGCCCAGAACGGCGGCGACCGCATCGCGCCCCTCCCAGGTCGCCCAATAGGTCGGCGGCAGGAACCGCACGGTTTCGGCCATCAGCGGCGCGATCGCGCTGTCGTCGCCCTTGGCGACCACCTCCATCATGCGTTCGATCGTCGGATGCATCTCTTGCCCCTCCCCTTGTCTCTCCCGCCCGGGTCACTGAACCAAGCCTGCGCCGCCCCGACGCATCGGGCAAGCCTGACGTCGGGTTGCCCCGCCCCCGGTCGCGGGGTATGGCCCGGGGCCATGACCGATGCTGCCGACAGCTATGATCCACCCCAGGATCCACCCGAGATCCTGCACGAGGACCACGAACTGATCGTGGTCAACAAACCCGCCGGGCTGTTGTCGGTGCCGGGCAAGGGCGCGCATCTCGCCGATTGCCTGCTGGCGCGCATCGTTTCCCGGTTCCCCACCGCGCTTCTGGTGCACCGGCTCGACCGCGACACTTCCGGGGTGATGGTCTTTGCCGCCACCCCCCATGCCCAGCGCCATCTCGGCCTGCAATTCGAGAAACGCCAGACCAGGAAGACCTATGTCGCGCGGGTTCACGGCCGCCTCGACCCGCCCGAAGGCGTGATCGACCTGCCGCTGATCGTCGATTGGCCCAACCGCCCGCGCCAGATGGTCTGCCATGCGACCGGCAAACAGGCGGTGACCGGCTACAAGCTGATCCGCGCCGAGGCGGGCGAAAGCCGGGTGCGGCTGTTCCCGCGCACCGGGCGCAGCCATCAGCTGCGGGTGCATATGGCGGCCCTTGGCCACCCGATCCTTGGCGACCCGTTCTATTCCGAAGATGCCGGGGCCTATCCCCGGATGATGCTGCATGCCGAGGAGTTGCGCCTGCGCCACCCCGAGGGCGGGCGCGGCATGCGGTTCCGGGTGCGCGCCCCGTTCTGACCGGCACCCCGGCGGCACGCCCTCAGGCCGCGCGGCGCTGCATCAGCGTGATCGCCTCGAACGGTCGCAGCATCGGATAGCTCGATTGCGGGTGTTCAGGCAGCAGCGTGCGGTCGATCTCGGCCAGAACACTCTGAGCCAGTTGCGCGGGCTTGCGCCGCAGCCGCCCGATGTAAAGGCTCTCGATCGGACATCCCGCGCCGATCATCGATTCATGGCGCGGCAGGATCACCTGGCAATAGGTCACCGTCGGCGGCCCGCTCAGGCTGATCGCCGAGACCCCGTTGACCAGATGCCGCGCCGGCACCAGAACCGCCTCGCGGCCGAAGATGTATTCGACCTCAGAGCCGCCCACCACCAGCCGCTGATCGGGGGCGACGACGATATCGCTGCGCAACCCGAAATAGGGCGCCCGCAGGCGCACCGGGCGGAACGATCCGCGCGCCGGAACGGTGCGTCGCACCGCGTGCAGAACCGGCACCGGCCCCACCTCCAGCGTCTCGACCAGATCGCCGCGTTTCAGATCGCGCGCGGGAATATAGCGATCCGTGCCAAGGATCGGCACATCGGCGCCAAGGCTCGGGGCCGGGCCGATCGGTTCGACCCGTTCGGAAACGGCAAGGAACTCCACATCCCGGTCCATCAGGCGGCGGTGCGGATCGCGCGCCAGCGCCCGCACATCATCAAGACGCATCCCGCGCGGCCGCTCCAGCATGAGCTTGACCATCTTGCCATGCTCCGGACGCTCGATCGCCAGCCGCCCGCGCCCCTGCGGCAGATCCCAGCTATAGCTGATCCGCAAGAGATCGGCCCGGTCCTGCGCATCGTGATCGAGCGCGGCATGAAACACGTCGCCATCCTCGGCCATGACCAGCACGACCCCACCCCCCGGGATCGCCTGCACCGACAGCTTGAAAACCCCACGATGATAGGTCTCGAAGGCAAACAGCGTCTGCGGCCCGCCATCGGGCGACAACCGGCTTTCGATCATCAATGTGCCACGCGGCAGGACACCCTCACGCACCGAGCGCGGGGCGCGGAAACTGGTCGCCTCGGCATCTGCTATCGCGAACCAACCCACCCGCCGACCTCACGCGACCCTGGGCCGGGCAGCACCCATCCGGGTCAGAAGCGCGGCCTCGAACCGGCGCAGCGCCGGGCGCGCGCTTGGGCCATAACCGGTTCCGGTCTCCGGGTCGATCTCGGGGAACAGCGCGTGGATTTCCGCGACCATCTCGGCCTCCAGACTGCGTGTCACCTGCGGTCCGGGGTGAAAGCTCTCGCTGGCCAGCCCGTCGGAATAGATCACCTGATGATCGTCGAACAACAGATGCACATATTCGACCCATCCTCCCGCCACCGGGCGCACCGTGCGGTCGTTGACCAGGTCGCGCGCCGCCACCAGAACCTCGGCCTCGCCGAACAAGAGCTCGGAGACGCCGTCGCGCACGAGGATCCGGTGCAGCGGCGATACCGCCACCGCGCCATGCTGGCCGAAGGTGTTGGGCGCGATATAGATCGGCGCGAACCTGCCCCTGGCCGGGACCCGGCGCCGGCCGACCCAGCGCAGCGGCTGCGGCCCGTCATCCTGCGTCAGAACCATGTCTCCGGGCGCCAGCGTCTCGACCCGGCGCGGGCCATCGGCTGTCTCGATGCGGGTTCCGGCCACGAAACAGGGAACCGCCTCGACCAGCACGAAACCGGTATCGTGTTCGGTGCCGTTGTCGATCGTGTAGGTAAAGTTGAAATCCTCGTCATTGCCATCGCCGGCAAGCGTGATCGTGCCATCGGCATTGAGCGTCACGACCTGCCCGGTATTGAGCGTGACCGTATCCCCCGCACCCACGCCGATCCCGTTGATATGGGTGATGCTCAACGTGCCGCCACCGGCATCCTCGTCATTGCCCAACACGTCCAGCGTCTTGGACTGATCGCCGGTCAGATGCACCAGATCGTCATTGGCGATCAGCACCGTCTGGACCGATCCACCCGCGATCAAAAGATTGGAATCATATGTCGAATCCGCCACATCCGCGATTCCGATCCGGATCGAGTTCACCTCGCCCTCCGTCACCGGCATGGTCAGCGTCATGGTCACGGTGAACCCGTCCATCTCGGTGTTGTACTGGCTCTGCGTGTTGTCGTTATAGAGATTCTGGTTGATCCCGCCGACAAGGTTGCCCGGATTGGCCGCCCCGACCGAGGTTTCGATCAGAACGCCATTCACCCAGACTCCCACGAAATCCTGAAACTGCGAATTGGCATATTCGGGAAACTCGTCCGAGGAAAAGACGAATTCCATCGTCATCGTGTTGCCGTCGGGGATGAAATCCACGTCGATCCAGGACGCGTCATAGGTCCGCGCTCCGGCCGCCTCGTTGAACCAGCTGTTGTTGTTCACTCCCGAACTGTTGGTCGAGGTGCTGCCCGACTGGTTGGCTTCCGCCTCACCGCCACCCTGCCACCAGGGCAGCGTGCCCTCCGAATTGGTGAAATCCTGTGCCCGTCCGGTCGAAAGGATGACACCCTCATCCCCGGGCGTCACCCCGGGCGAGACCGTATCGCCATCCGAATAGATGCCCGACGACCGCCCGTCGCCGGTATAGGAGGCACCGACCACCGTGACCCCGTTGCCGAATATCGTCTGCGCCATATGCATGGCGGATGCATTGGTGTTGATAGGAAGCTCTGACGCCGCAACCATGACCTGCTCACCTCGTTTTTCCGGGGGCAGGCCGCTTGATGCGGGCCACGACACGCTGCGGACCGCAGCTGCGGGTCCGCTCTGGTCTTTCCTGCTCGGCGGGGCGTTTTTGCCCTCTTGCCGCAACCTGCCTCGGTTTGTTGTGGTTTGATGCTAACACGGAACAGTCCGGGCTGTTAAGCTGTTCATTTCAAACAGCTTCCCCCAGACCCCGCTCGGCGCGTCATTTCCGCCACATTTGCACCCGGAAATGGCCCGGGTTATGACTTCGGGCACATGACCTCGCAAAACAGGCCGATCCGATGACCGCACCGCTCGACCCCGTCCACCTGACCCAAAGCCTCATCCGCTGCAAATCCGTCACCCCCGAGGAGGGCGGCGCGCTCGTGCTGCTGGACGAGTTGCTGAGCGAGGCCGGCTTTGACTGCACCCGCGTCGATCGCGGCGGCGTGGCCAATCTCTTTGCCCGCTGGGGCGCCAGGGGCCATGCCCGCAGCTTCGGCTTCAACGGCCACACCGATGTCGTGCCCCCGGGCGACGTCGCGGCATGGACCCACGCGCCGTTCTCGGGCGATCTGGAAGACGGCATCCTCTGGGGGCGCGGCGCGACCGACATGAAATCGGGCGTCGCCGCCTTTGTCGCTGCGGCCGTGGATTTCGTACGCACCACCCCGCCCGACGGCGCCATCGTGCTGGCCATCACCGGTGACGAAGAGGGCGACGCGGTCAACGGCACCGCCGCCCTGCTCGACTGGATGGGCACGGCCGGCGAAGCCATGTCCGCCTGTCTCGTGGGCGAACCCACCTGCCCCGAGGAAATCGGCGACATGATCAAGATCGGGCGGCGCGGCTCGATGAGTGCATGGTTCCGCGTCACCGGCGTGCAGGGCCATTCCGCCTATCCCCACCGGGCGAAGAACCCCCTGCCCGCGCTGGCCCGGCTGCTCGACCGTCTGGCCAGTCACGAACTGGACCAAGGCAGCGATCATTTCGACGCCTCGACGCTGGCCGTGGTGACGATCGACACCGGCAACCCCGCCACCAATGTCATTCCCGCCGAATCCACCGCCGCCGTCAACATCCGCTTCAACGACCTGCATTCCGGCGCCTCCCTGTCGCGCTGGCTCGAGGAAGAAGCCGACCGCGCCGCCACAGAATTCGGCGTCGGCATCGAATGCCGGGTCAAGATCTCCGGCGAAAGCTTCCTCACCCCGCCCGGCCCGCTTTCGGATCTGGTGGCCCGCGCGGTCGAGGCCGAAACCGGCCGCCGCCCGGTCCTTTCGACCTCGGGCGGCACCTCGGACGCGCGCTTTGTCAAGGATCACTGCCCGGTGGTCGAATTCGGCCTCGTCGGCAAGACCATGCACCAGGTCGATGAACATGTCCCCGCCGAACAGATCGCCCAGCTCAAGGCGATATACAGCCGCATCCTGGCGGATTACTTCACCTGACCGTCGCCATACGTGACGGTGCGGTGCAGAAGGGCGCGCCTGCCCATTGGCAGGGCGCACAGGCCGTGCTAGGGCGCAGGCATGAGCCAGCTGCCCTCCCGCGACGAGATCCTGAAATGGATTTCCGACAACCCGACCCAGACCTCGAAACGCGACATCGCCCGTGCCTTCGGCATCAAGGGTGCGGCCCGGATCGACCTCAAACGCATGCTCAAGGAGCTTGAGGACGAGGGCCACCTCGCCAAGCGCAAGAAGACCTATCGCGACCCGGACAAGCTCCCGCCCGTGGCGGTGCTTCAGGTCGGCGCCCAGACCGCCGATGGCGACCTGACCGCGCGCCCGATGGAATGGCAGGGCGCGGGGGCGGAACCCGCGATCGTGATCGTGCCGCGCGCCTCGGACCCGGCCCTGGGCGAAGGCGACCGCATCCTCGCCCGCCTGACCGAGACCAAGGGCGATTTCGCCTATGAGGCGCGGCTGATCCGGCGCATCGGCACCAATCCGCGCCGGGTGCTCGGCGTCTTTCGCGCCACCCCCGAGGGTGGCCGCATCCTGCCCATCGACAAGGGCGACGGCAAGGAATGGCAGGTGCCGAAATCCGACACCGGCGGCGCGAAAGAGGGCGAATTGGTCGAGGCCGAACAATCCGGCCCCAAATCCCGGATGGGCCTGCCCCGCGCCCGCATCCTGGCCCGCCTTGGCGATCCCAGCGCGCCGCGCGCCGTCTCGCTGATCGCGATTCACCAGCACGGCATCCCGCATGACTTCCCCGACGAAGTGATCGCCGAGGCCGACGCGATGCACCCCGCCACGCTCGACGACAGCCGCGAGGATCTCACCGATCTGCCGCTGATCACCATCGACCCGGCCGATGCGCGCGACCACGATGACGCCTGCTGGGCCCACCCCGATGACGACCCGAAGAACGTGGACGGGCACGTGATCTGGGTCGCCATCGCCGATGTCGCCCATTACGTCCGCCCCGGCACCGCGCTCGACGCCGAGGCCCGCAAACGCGGCAATTCCTCCTATTTCCCCGACCGGGTCGTGCCGATGCTGCCCGACCGGCTTTCGGGCGATCTCTGCTCCCTGCACGAGGGCGTGCCACGCGCCTGCATCGCCGTGCGGATGCAGATCGACGCGCATGGCGCAAAGATCGCGCACCGCTTTACCCGTGGCATCATGCGCTCGACCGCCTCGCTCACCTACAGGCGGGTGCAGGCCGCCCGCGACGGTAATCCCGACGACCAATGCGCGCCCCTGCTCGAAGAGGTGATCCACCCGCTCTTCAACGCCTACGAGGCGCTTGTTCATGCCCGCAACCGCCGCCAGCCGCTCGATCTCGACCTGCCCGAACGCAAGGTCGTGATCTCCGAGGCGGGCGAGGTCGAAAGCGTGAATTTCTCCGACCGGCTCGACGCGCACCGCATGATCGAGGAATTCATGGTGCTGGCCAATGTCGCCGCCGCCGAGGAACTGATCTCGCGCCGCTCGCCGCTCCTGTTTCGCGTTCACGAGGAACCCCCGCCCGAGAAACTCGACACGCTGCGCGACACCGCCGAGGCCGCGGGGCTCACGCTGGCCAAGGGTCAGGTGCTGAAAACCGCCCATCTCAACGCGCTTCTGGCCCAGGCCGAAGGCACCGAGAACGATCAGTTGATCAACCTCGCAACGCTGCGCTCGATGACCCAGGCCTATTACAGCCCGTCGAATTTCGGCCATTTCGGCCTCGCGCTTCAGGCCTATGCGCATTTCACCTCACCGATCCGGCGCTATTCCGACCTCGTCGTGCACCGCGCCCTGATCACCGCCCACAAATGGGGCGACGATGGCCTCTCGCCCGACGATATCGCCCGGCTCGAACCCACCGCCACGCATATCTCGGAAACCGAGCGCCGCTCGATGTCGGCCGAGCGCGACACCAACGATCGCTACCTCGCCGCCTTCCTGTCGGATCGCGTCGGCAGCACCTTCTCGGGGCGCATTTCGGGCATCGCGCGCTTCGGCGTCTTTGTCTCGCTGGATGAAACCGGCGCCGACGGTCTCATCCCGATGCGCGCGCTGGGGCACGAATATTTCCGCCTCGACCGCGACGCCGGCACCCTCACCGGCAGTGACAGCGGCACCGTGATCGGCCTTGGCCAGCGCGTCACCGTCAAGCTGACCGAGGCCGCACCGGTCACTGGCGGGCTGGCTTTCGAATTGGTGTCTCTCGAAGGCGACCCCCTGCCCCGCGCCCGGCGCGGCGGATCGAAATCCGCCCCCGGCGGGCGCAAACCCGCCCGCGCGAAACGCAAGTCCGACAAGGTGAAACGCAAGGTCTCGCGCACCCGCAAGTGACCCCGCGCATGTCCCCGCCGATTCCCGCCAATACCGAACACCGGCCTTTGCCCGCGCCGCGACTCGCCCTATCCTGAGGAAAAACCCGCAAACAGGACATCGGGCACATGCGTCTTTCCCTCCTCTGCGCGCTGGCCGCGCTCATCGCGGCACCGGCCCTGGCCGAACCACCCATGCAATCGCCCCGCCCGCCCGCGGTTGCGCCAAACCCGGTGGTCTCGACCCGGAACGCCGCCTTCCTGCGCTGGCTCGACGGGTTCCGCAGCCGCGCCAGCGCCGCGGGCATCCCGGGCCAGGTGCTCGACGCGGCCCTGAGCGGCCTGCGCTACAACACCGACGTGGTTCAGAAAGACCGCACCCAGAACGAGTTTTCCAAGACCGTCTGGGTCTATCTCGACAGCGCCGCCTCGGACGCCCGCATCGCCGCCGGGAAAAAGGCCCTGCAACAGCACGCCGCCCTGCTCGATCGGATCGAGACGCGCTACGGCGTGGAAAAGGAAATCCTCACCGCCATCTGGGGGCTCGAATCCGCCTATGGCACCTATCGCGGCACCATCCCCACGATCGAGGCGCTGGCCACGCTGGCCCATGACGGGCGACGCGGGCCGTTCTTCGAAGGCCAGTTGCTCGACGCGCTTCGCATCCTTGCCAGCGGCGACGCCCGCCTCGCCGACCTGCGCGGAAGCTGGGCCGGGGCCATGGGCCATACCCAGTTCATGCCGTCAAGCTACCTCGCCCAGGCGCAGGATTTCGACGGCGACGGGCGGCGCGACATCTGGGGCGACGATCCCGCCGACGCGCTGGCCTCGGCGGCGGCCTATCTCAGCGCCAAAGGCTGGCAAGAGGGCCTGCCCTGGGGCATCGAGGTGACGCTGCCGCAAGGCTTCAACCACATGCTGGCCCGGCGCGCGCTCGAGAAACTGCCATCGCAATGGGCCAGTCTCGGCGTCCGCGCCGCGGATGGCACCCGCATTCCCGATCACGGCCCCGCCTCGATCCTGCTGCCCGGCGGGCATCAGGGCGCGGCCTTCATGATCTTCCGTAATTTCGAAGTGCTGGAAAGCTACAACACCGCCGACGCCTACGTGATCGGCGTCGGCCACCTCGCCGACCGGATCGCAGGTGGCGGCCCGATCCGCGCCACCTGGCCCCGCGCCGACCGCGCCCTCGGCTTCGATGAACGAATCGAACTGCAACGTCGCCTGCGCGCCGCCGGGTTCGACCCGCAAAAACTCGACGGTCTGATCGGCCCGCTCACGATCAACGCAGTGCGCGCATACCAGAAATCCCGCGGCCTCACCCCCGACGGCTACGCCTCACCCGCACTCCTCACAAGGCTGCGCACCGCCCCCTGAACCGCCCCAGCCCTTTCATCTTGCCCCAAATACTCCCCGCGGAGCGTCCCCCAGAGCGCGCGGGGTGGGCGGGTGGGCGCGCGCTCTGGCGGCCTTTTTCACTCAGTACCCGCGCGGCGTGCAGGTCATTTCGGTCACCGCTTCCCCCAGCCCGCGATTGATATAGGCATCCTCGATGTCACACTCATATTCGATCCGCCCGGGCAGAACCTCCATCGGGCGATCGTCCTTGCCGCATGTGAGCTTCGCAAAGAACTGCGCCTGATCGCCATCGAGCCGGCGCACGGTGCAGCCCGACACCCGCTCGATCGCCGCCACCGCGCGCGGTGCCACCGCCGCCGGGCGCGGCGCCCATTCCGCGTTGCGCCGGATCGCCTCGGCCTCACGGTCCCTGACCCGCACGTCGAACGTGCTTTGCCCCACCGTGATGCGCACCGGTTCGACCCCGGCAAAGCGCGGATGTGGCATGTCACAGGCCGCGAGGACGAGAAGACAAGGCAGAACCCGACGCATGGCCCAGCCTGGCCCGGAGATGGTTAACAACCGGTAAAAATCCCCCAATCCGCCACCCGCGACAATTCGACCGCTCCACGGTCCGTTTCACCCCTTCATATTCCAACTTTCGCATGTTATTCATATTCCAATCTCAGTATGTGACTCCCGAAACCGAAAGGAGCAGATCCGATGCAGACCACCATCAAACGGCCCGCGGACAGCTATTCGCCGCTCTACTTCCTCGCCTCGCTCGGCGCGGGCGGCCTCTCCGTCACCTTCTTCATGTTCCTGTTCTTCTGGGTACCCCATCCCGGGCGCCCCGTGCCGATCTTCGAGGACATCATGGCCGCCTTTGCCCAGGGTTACCTGCCCCAGCAGATCGCCATCGTGATCGCCTGGATCGGCATCGCGGTGATGGCGTTTCTCAACGTGAAATACCTCGCCTGGAACGTCTCGGCGCTCTCGGCCTTCTCGAAAACCGAAAGCTACGAGAAACTGCGCAACTCCAACGCCGAAACCACGCTTCTCGCCGGGCCTCTGGCCACGGCGATGACCATCAACGCGCTCTTCATCGTCGGGCTGGCCTTCGTGCCGAGACTCTGGACCGTGGTGGAATATCTCTTCCCGCTCGCCATGGTCGCCTTCGGCTTCGTCGGGATCTGGGCGCTCAAGATCATCGGCGACTTCCTTGGCCGCGTCCTCTCGCAGGGCGGCGTGTTCGACGTCACCGCCCATAACAGCTTTGCCCAGCTCCTGCCCGCCTTCGCGCTCTCGATGGTCGGCGTCGGCTTTGCCGCCCCCGCCGCGATGAGCACCCAGACCGTGACCGTCGGCGCAGCGCTCGTCATCTCGACCTTCTTCGCCGTGGCGGCGCTGATCTATACCGCCGTGGCCGCGACCACCGCCTTCTCCTCGATGCTCCATTACGGCACCGCCAGGGAGGCCGGGCCGACCCTCATGGTGATCGTGCCCATCGTCACCATCCTGTCGATCCTGTTCCTGCGCCAGGATCACGGACTGCATGTCACTTTCGAGGTGCATGCCGAGGCCGGAGACACCATGATCTTCCTCGCCCGGATGATCGCGGTGCAGGTGCTGTTCCTCATGCTCGGGCTGACCGTGCTGCGCCGCCAGGGCTATTTCGCCGATTTCGTGCTCGGCCCGAAAACCTCGCCCGGCTCCTATGCGCTGGTCTGCCCCGGCGTGGCCTTCGCCGTGCTAATGCATTTCTTTGTCAACAAGGGGCTGGTCGGCGCCGGGGTGATCGCCGAGTTCGGCCCCGCCTACTGGGTGCTGTCGGGCATCGCCGTCGCCTCGCAGGTGCTGATGATCGCGCTGATGATCCGGCTCAACCGCCAGCATTTCGGCAAATCCGCCGCAGACGCGGTTCCGGCCGAATAGGAAATCCGGGCAAAGATACCGGGCCACGACCTCCCTCGTGGCCCGATGCGGCGGCGGTCCACTCCTCCTTGGGCCGCCCGCCGTTGTTTCATGTCCGGTCCGAACACGCTTGCACGCGCGCGCGACCTTGTCCAGACTCCTGTGAAACCACAGGGATCAGACAGATGAACCAACCCACACCACACCCTCGCCGCGCGGCGGGCTGAGCCATGGCCGAAACCCGTCTTCTCACCGAACTGGGCCTTGGCACCTCGCTGCGCCGGCAGGATTACACCGAGGCCGCCCTGCGCGGCGTGCGCGACGCCCTCTGGCGCAACTCGATCAACCTCGCCGAGCTTTTCGGCGCCCAGCGCGAGGCGATGATCCTCGATGTCGAGATCGGCGTCGCCCGCCCTGAGGCCGTCGATACCGACCGCATCACCGCCGCCTTCCCCTATGGCCAACCCCGTGTGCGGGTGGTCAAGGGCGGGCTCGACGTGCCGCGCCCCGACGAACCCCCCAATGTCATCGCCAATGTCGCGATCTCGGTCTCGCTCGACCTGGAGCGCCCCGCATGAGTCGTCGTTTCATCATCGAAATGGGCAGCGGCAGCGACCTGCACGGACAGGACCAGGGCAAGGCGGCGCTGCGCGCGGTGCAATCCGCTTTACAGGGCGCCTCCCTCACGCTGATCGGGCTCGACCCCGCCCTGCGCGACGCGCTGCGGGTCAAGGTCACCATCGGCGTGCAAGACCCCGACGCGGTGGACCGCGCCGCGATTGCCGCCTGCCTGCCGGTGGGTCAGGTTGACGTCTCGATTGTCCAAGGCGGCCTCGACGTGACGCCCCAACCCGGCGGCGAACCGATCGTCGTGGCCACCGCCGCAATCGAGGCGTTCCTGCCCGACAACCCCGGCGGCTATCGCGCCGTTTAGAGGGTGTCGCGTTTGACTGGAAACACCCGCAGACCGCGCGGATGGAACGATGCGCCCAGCGCGTTGCCAGCGCACGCCGCGTTAACCCTTTCAGCCGCCGCCGAATGGCGTTTCACCCGGCAGCCGGGTGGCAGCCGGGCGGCAGCCGGATGTCACCCCCCTGTTTCGCCACTCCCGGTGGCGTTAACCGGTCCCTTGCGATAGCGTGAAAGCGGTCATATGGTTTGACCAATTAACCTTCCGGGTTCCTGTCATGCCGTTCCGCCCCGTCCATCCCGAGAAACTCTCGTCGGCCGTTGTCCGCCAGATCGAGCTCCTGATCCTGCGCGGCATCCTGCGCCCGGGCGAGCGTCTCCCCCCCGAGCGCGAGCTGTCCGACAAACTCGGCGTGTCGCGCCCGTCGCTGCGCGAGGCGGTGGGCGAGTTGCAGGCCCGCGGGCTTCTGGCCTCTCGCGCCGGCTCGGGAATCTATGTCGCCGACGTGCTGGGATCGGCCTTTTCGCCGGCGCTGGTCCGGCTCTTCGCCGCGCATGACGAGGCGGTCTTCGATTACGTCGCCTTTCGCCGCGATCTCGAAGGGCTGGCCGCCGAACGCGCCGCGCGCTACGCCTCCGATACCGATCTGAAAGTGATTTCCACGGCTTACCACCGGATGGAGAAGGCCCATCATCAGGCCGATGCCGCGCTCGAGGCCGAGGCGGACGCCGATTTTCACATGGCCATCATCGAGGCCAGCCACAATGTGGTGATGCTGCACATGATGCGCTCGATGTATGAGTTGCTGCGCGAGGGCGTGTTCTACAACCGCGCCCAGATGTTCCGCCAGACCACCTCGCGCGAGGATATCCTGGCCCAGCACGCCGCGATCAACACCGCCCTTCAGGCCCGCGACGCCGCCGGCGCCCGGGCCGCGGTCGAGGCGCATATGAAATATGTCGAAACCGCCCTGCGCGCCCAGGCCCGGGCCGACCGCAACGAAGACATCGCCCGCCAGCGCATCGAACACGAAAAGGCGCGCTGACCGCCTTGGTCAAGGATTATCACCGCGCGCTCCGGTCTGCTGCTGTAAAGCTCTCCGGATCAGACTGTCCCTGGCCTGAAAAAGGAAAACCCGGGCACGAAACCCGGGTTCTCAGATCACTTCAACCACGCGCCCGCATTGGCGGGGCGCGATCAGTGAAGCTTTGCCTCGACCTCGGAAATCGCCTCGTCGATCAGCTTGTTGCCGTCCGTCGCCGTCATGTTCTTGGCGATGATGTCCCGGGCGGCTGCCACCGCGATCGAAACCGCCTGGTCGCGGACATCCCTGACCGCGGCGGCCTGGGCGCTGGCGATCTGATCCTCCGCCGCCGCGATGCGCCGCGCGATGGATTTCTTGAGGTCGTCCTTGGCCTGTTCCGCCGCCGTCGCCGCCTCTTCCTTGGCATGGGCGACGATCCGTTCGGCCTGCGCGGCCACGTCCTTCTGCTTGCGCTCATAGGACGCCAGCACGCTTTGCGCCTCGTCGCGCAGGCGGCGGGCCTCGTCGAGTTCCCCCCGGATACCCTCGGCCCGCTTGTCCAGAAGCCCGGTCAACATGCCTGGCACCTTGTAATAGACCAGGATCGCGATGAAGATCAGAAAGGCGATCAGGACCACGAAATCGGTATTGCCGAGCGAGAAGAACGGTCCCGATGCGGCGAGCGCCGGGCTGGCGGCGAAAAGGGCGATCAGTGTGGCAAGACTGCGCATGGGATTACCCTTTCATCCGTTCATTGACGGCCGTCTTCACGCTCTTGGCGTCGGCCTTTCCGCCCATGGCCGCCACGATATCCGGCACCGTGTCCATGGCCACGTCCTTGACCGCATCAAGGGCACCCTCGCGGATTTCGGCGATTTTCTTTTCGCTTTCAGCAGCTTGTGCCGCGATTTCGGCATCGGCCTTGGCGATCTCGACATCCATCTCGGCCTGCATCTCGTCCTTGGCCTCGGCCACGATCCGGCCCGCTTCTGCCTTGGCCTCGGCCAGCGCCTTTTCATAAGCCGCCTCGGCGTCACGCGCCTTCTGTCGCAGGTCTTCGGCCACGGCGATATCGTTGGTGATCCGCCCCTGACGTTCGGCCAGCACCGCGGCGATCCGCGGCAGTGCGACCTTGGACAGGATCAGGAAGATCACTACCAGCGTGACGACCAGCCAGAAGATCTGGTTGCCCATCCAGTCTGGGCAAAGCTGCGGCATGCCAATGGCACCGCCACCTGCATCGACGCAGGAACTGACCGGGGCTTGGGTCTCGCTTGCCATGTCTTTGTTCTCCTCGAACCGGGATTACAACGGGTGGGTCATGCGTGACAACCCACCCGAGCGTAAGGATGGCCCGTTCGGATCAGACGGCAAACATCAGCAGAAGCGCAACGAGGAACGAGAAGATCCCCAGCGCTTCGGCGAAGGCGATGCCGATAAAGAGCGTCGCGGTCTGACCGGGTGCGGCCGACGGGTTGCGCAGCGCTCCCGACAGGAAGTTGCCGGCGACATGGCCAACCCCGATAGCAGAGGCACCCGAACCGATGGCGGCGAGACCGGCACCGATGAATTGACCCATTTCAGCGATATTGCCTTCCATTGTGACTTCTCCTTACGTTGGAATTGGCGAATGATGCAGGATGGGCAGACCGCCCACCGAACCTTGAAAGAACCTCAGTGCGACGGGTGCAGCGCATCCTTGAGATAAACGCAGGTGAGGATGGTGAAGACATAGGCCTGGATGCAGGCCACGAGCAGTTCGAGCGCATACATCGCGGTGATCGCGCCGATCGCAAAGGGGGCGATCAGGGCCGAGGCGGCAAAACCGGCGAACACTTTCAGAACCGCGTGACCCGCCATCATGTTGCCGGCCAGACGAATGGAATGGCTCACCGGACGGACGAAATACGAGATCAGTTCGATCAGCGCCAGAACCGGGCGCAGCACCAGCGGCGCGCTCGACACCCAGAACAGTCCCAGGAACCCGACGCCGTTCTTGACGAAACCAAGGATCGTCACGGCCAGGAATACCGCCACGGCCAGAACCCCGGTCACCGCGATATGCGATGTTGTCGTGAAGGCCGTGGGAACCAGGCCCACAACATTGCTGAACAGGACGAACATGAACAGTGTCATGATGTAGGGGAAATATTTCAGACCGTCCTTGCCGGTCACATCCTCGATCATCTTGTAGACGAACCCATAGGCCAGTTCGGCCAGTGACTGGCTGCGGCTCGGAACGATGGCGCGGCGCGACGTGCCCACGATCAACAGCAGAACGATCGCCAGGACACTGACCGCCATCCACAGCGTCACGTTGGTCACCGTGAACATGCCCACCGGGCCGTCACCGAACACCGGCCTGACGATGAACTGATCCATCGGGTGGATTTCCAGCCCCGACCCTTGTCCGGAATGCGTCTCGCTTGCCACGTCCTACATCCTCTCGTCTTCTTCGGCCCTGTCGGGCTCATCCACCACGTCGAACTCCTTCGCGGTTCGCAGCATCGTGCGCACACCGGCAGCAAAGCCCAACAATGTCATCAGCACGAGAAAGATCGGAAGCGTCCCGAACAGGCGGTCAAGCCCGTATCCCATGCCGAAACCGATCAAAAGACCGGCAACCATTTCAATCACCATCCGCCAGCCGATCTGGGCCTTGGAATAGTGTTCTTCCTGATGGGGCTTGTCGCGTTCGCCGGCCTTTTTGGCGGCCGCGATCCGCGCATCCAGCTCCGCGAGGCGTTGCTTTGGATCGGGATCGGTCACGCGATTTCCCCCATCGGTAATTTGTGCCTTTGCTAGGGGCCGGGCCGGACAGAGTCAAGCGTCATGAAATCCCCCGGAACCACCACTCAAACACCTGATATCAAGAAGGTTTTTCTCCGACCTGCCGGTTGCCACCATTCGGCCGCAGCGTTGGTGCGGGGCCGTTTCAGCAAAACCTCATATTCAACCAAACGGTTGACGAATGTGCCGGTCTCGGACAAACCCCAAGCCATGAGCGAAACCCTCGACGCCACATTCGCCGCGCTGGCCGACCCGACACGGCGGGCCATCCTGACCATGCTTCTCGAGGATGACATGGCCGTCACCGACGTGGCCGACCCGTTCGAGATGTCGCTCGCGGCGATTTCCAAGCACCTGACAATCCTGACCCGCGCCGGGCTCATCAGCCAGGAAAAGCGCGGCCGGGTGAAATGGTGCAAGCTCGAGCCCGACGCGCTGCGCGCGGCCTCGGTCTGGATGCAGGGGTTTGGCCAGTTCGAACCGGTCAATCTCGATGCATTCGAGCGCTTTCTCGAAGGCGAGTTCGGCACCGACCCCACGCCATAGCGCGCCGGCAGGCCTCTCAATTTCCCTCGTCCTTGAGCAGCACCAGAAGCGCCACCACCGTCAGCCCCACCCCCGCCATCACCAGAGCGGCCGGCACCTCGTGACCAAGCGCAACCTCCCATGCGATCACCCAGCTGGGCGTGAGATAGGTATAGGCCATCACCTTGGCCGAGGGCAGCCGCAGCGTGGCGAATTGCAGCAACACGAAGGTGACCGCACTGGCAAAGACCGAAACATAAATCAGCGTGATCCAGACGATCGCCGGAAGCGCCGCCCAATCGGTCGCGCGGATGTCGCTCCAGCCATAGATCGTGACCAGCACGCAGCCCGCGACCAGCATGCCGAAGGTGAACACGACCGGTGATTCCCCACGATTGAGCAGCCGCACCATGGGCGTATAGGCCGCATGCGCCACGCAGCCCCAGAAATAGATCATCTCACCCCGCCCGATCTCGAAGGCGCGAAAAGCCTCCCAATCGGCGCGAAAGATCACCCAGAGCGCCCCGACCGCCCCCACGCTCAGCCCCAGCGCCATGCGCGGTGTCGTGATCTGTCGCAGCATCGCGTAACCGATGATCGCCGACATCACCGGGGTCAGCGTGAACACGGCCGAGGCGGAAACAGGCGCGGCCGTCTTCAACCCCTCGAACATCAGCACGAAATAGGTGGCGAAGGTGCCCCCCAGCAGCAGATAGCGCCACGGCGCGCGGGCCGCACTTTTCGGCACGCCGGTCGTGGCGAGTGCCACCGCACCGACCACGAGGGCGGCGATCAGGAATCGCGGCGCATTGAGAGCGGCGGGCGCAATATGCGGCGCCGCCATCACTCCGAGCGAAAACGACCCCGCCACCAGCGCCGAAAAGGCCAGCATCGCCAGATGTCCGGTCTGCGCCGGCGTCACGGTTTGCGCCTCTGCGCCAGGGTCTCCTTGAGATGCTTCAGAAAGGCCTGCACCTTGGCCGTGCGGTGCAGGTCCATATGGGTCACGATCCAGAGCGGGACCGCCCACTCCTCGCGCGGTGCCATGATCTCGACAAGGTCCGGCACCTGCGCCGCGTCCTCGATCGCCAGAAAGCCGATACCCGCCCCGGCCAGAACCGCCTCTTCCTGTGCGCGGAAATCGTCGGCCCGAAACACGATACGGTCTTCGGGAACATGCGCACGCAGCCACTGCGCAAAGGGCGCGCGCGACGCCGTGTCATCGGTGCCGACGAACGCATGATCGCCCAGCTCCTCGACACCGGACGGGCACCCATGGCGGTCGACATAGGCCTTGCTGGCGTAGAGCCCGACCGGCTCATCCATCAGTTTCTGCACGACATTGTCGGGTTCTCCCGGGGCATCCTGCCCCGCACGGATGGCGACATGCGCCTCACCATATTCCAGCCGGAACAACCGCTCGCTCGCCTTCAGGCGCACGACAAGACCGGGATGCTTGCGCTGGAACTCCGACAGGATCGGCGCCAGGATCCGGCTGAACTCGGCCAGGCCCGTCACGACAAGCTCTCCGGTGACGGCGTTGCCACGTCCCTTGATGCGCCCCGCGAGCTGCGCGAACTGGTCATCCGTCGCCCGCGCCACGCGCAACAGGTCCTCGCCGGCCTCGGTGGCGGTGTAACCGCGGGAATGCCGCTGGAACAACCTGACGCCCAACCGCCCTTCGAGCGCGTCGATGTGGCGGATCACCGTCGCATGGTGGACCCCCAGAACCTCGGCCGCGCCGCTCACCGTTCCGAGCCGCGCAACCTGAAAGGCGGTTCTCACCTCGTCCCAGTTCTCCATCCCGTCCGCCCCCGGCGTCGTTTCATATCAGGTCGATGTGCCAGTCTTCATGATAAACGGAAGACGGGCAACCTCCATTGCCGATCATGCGTTCCATGCGGCCGTTATCCCTTGCGACGCAGAAACCGCCCGATCGCCCCGGTATCATGCCCACCGGCGCGCCGCCACTCCTCGGTCAACGCGCGCCGCTCGGCCTCGACAAGGTCCTCAACCCCGCTCAACCGAACACCCCCGTCGCACATGTGATCCATCAGCCTGTGTGAATGCAGGATAGTCGGGATCGCATCCTCCGGCTCCCAGGCATCCAGCACCGTCAGCCGCCGCAGGTTGAACTCGGGCGGCAGCACGTAGAACGCCAGATCGCCCTGCCATAGCATGTCCTTCAGGATCACCTGATCCCGCGTCACGCCGGCCTCGGCGAACCGCCGCGCCCAGTCCCGCAGGAAATCCAGAACCCGTTCGGACCGCCGATAAAGCACAACGCCCGAATTCATTTGCGGAAAGGCATAGGGCGTGACCTGTTCAAACCCCTCGCGGATCAGGTCGCTCGCCCGGCGCACGTCATGGGCCAGCGCCATTTCGAACCGATCCAGCAGGTGAAAGAGATCACCCAAAGGGGCGGTGATCAACGTATCGCAATCAAGGTAAAGCGTGCGCTCGAACCGGGTCAGCCCCATGCAATCGAGCTTGGATCGCCGATGCGGCGTCTCGATCGGATGAACCGCATCGAACACGCCGCGGGGCACGGCGTCAGGCGCATCGGTGAACAGATCGATCGGCAACCCCGGCTCGACCTGCCGCAAGGACCGCGCCGATTGCAGGGCAAGATCGCGGTAATCCGGCCCCGTCGCCACATAGATCACACCCTTGTACATCGCCCGCATCGCCTTTTCCTGTTCGTCCGTTTCGCCTTCTGCCACCCCTACGCATGAAAATCACCTCTGGCCCATTCTTTGACCCGATCCGGGCCGGGAAGGTGCCCATCCCGCCACTTGACTCCCGCGCCGCATCACCTTAATGCCCGCTCGATACCCGGAAGCCGCCAAACTTCCGGTCCCTTGGGTCATGTCCCGGGATCGCCCTCCGTCAGCGCGTCGCGCCCACGGGGGCGCGCATCGTTTGGATAGGCCCACGGGGGCGCGCATCGTTTGGCATTGAGCCGCTCCACCCCTATCTGGTGGGCATGAACAGGAAACGGTCACAGGAGCCGACGAGATGTTTGAAAATCTGTCCGAACGCCTCTCCGGTGTCTTTGACCGGCTGACGAAACAGGGCGCGCTGTCCGAGGACGACGTCAAGACCGCCCTGCGCGAGGTGCGCGTCGCCCTGCTCGAAGCCGACGTCTCGCTGCCTGTCGCCCGCGCCTTCATCAAGCGTGTGCAGGATCGCGCCACCGGTCAGTCCGTGACCAAATCCGTCACGCCGGGCCAGCAGGTGGTCAAGATCGTCCACGACGCCCTTGTCGAGACGCTGACCGGCGACGAGGATCCCGGCCGGCTCAAGATCGACAACCCGCCCGCGCCGATCCTGATGGTCGGCCTTCAGGGCGGCGGCAAGACCACAACCACCGGCAAGCTCGCCAAGCGCCTCAAGGAGCGCGAAGGCAAGAAGGTGCTGATGGCCTCGCTCGACGTCTATCGCCCCGCGGCGATGGAGCAACTCGCCATTCTGGGCACCCAGATCGGTGTCGATACGCTTCCCATCGTGCCCGGCCAGAAGCCGGTGGATATCGCCCGCCGCGCCAGGCAACAGGCGACGATGGGCGGCTATGACGTCTACATGCTCGACACCGCCGGACGGCTTCAGATCGACGAAACCCTGATGCAAGAGGTCGAGGACGTCCGCGATGTCGTCCATCCGCGCGAAACGCTCCTGGTGGTCGATGGCCTGACCGGCCAGGTCGCGGTCGAGGTCGCCGAGGAATTCGACGCCAAGATCGGCATTTCCGGGGTCGTCCTCACCCGGATGGACGGCGACGGGCGCGGCGGCGCGGCGCTGTCGATGCGCGCGGTCACCGGCAAGCCGATCCGCTTCGTGGGCCTTGGCGAAAAGATGGACGCGCTCGAGACCTTCGAGCCCGACCGCATCGCCGGGCGCATCCTCGGCATGGGCGATATCGTCTCCCTCGTCGAGAAGGCACAGCAAACCATCGAGGCCGAACAGGCCGAACGCATGATGAAACGGTTCCAGAAGGGCCGATTCAACATGAACGACCTCAAGATGCAGCTCGAACAGATGCTCAAGATGGGCGGCATGGAGGGGATCATGGGCATGATGCCCGGCATGGGCAAGATGGCCAAACAGGTCGAGGCGGCCGGCTTTGACGACAGGATCATCCGCCAGCAGATCGCGCTCATCCAGTCGATGACCAAACTCGAACGCGCCAATCCCCAGGTCCTTCAGGCCAGCCGCAAGAAACGCATCGCCAAGGGCGCCGGGCTCGACGTCTCCGATCTCAACAAGCTTCTCAAGATGCAGCGCCAGATGGGCGACATGATGAAGAAGATGGGCAAGGGCGGCATGCTCAAGCAGGCTATGAAGGGCATGTTCGGCAAGGGCGGCGCACCCGGCGAGATGCCCGAAGGCATGGACCAGAAGGCAATTGAACAGGCCGCCAGGCAGATGGGCCAGGGCGGCGGCCTCCCCGGCCTCGGCGGCGGCACGAGCCTGCCCCCCGGCCTCTCGGGTCTGGGCAAGAAGAAATAGAAGGCAGGCACGCATCCATGGCTTCATCTGACCCAAAATACCTCGGGGTCCGGGGCAGCGCCCCGGTTCTGCGGTCGCCAAAGGTGCCCGCCGCCGGGACGGGTGCGCGGCCATGACACTTGCCCTCGACATCCCCAGGCTGGAAACCGAACGCCTGATCCTGCGCGAACACAGCGAAAGCGATTTCGCGCATGAGCGCGATTTCTTCGCCACCGACGCCTCGCGTTTCGTCGGTGGCCCGCTGCCCGCACACCGGGCCTGGCGGGCCCTTGCGATGATGGTCGGGCACTGGGCGTTTCGCGGCTACGGCTTCTGGGCGCTGGAAGACAAGGCGACCGGCACCTATCAGGGCCGCGTCGGCCTGTGGTTCCCCGAAGGCTGGGCCGAACGTGAAATCGCCTGGACCCTGATGCCCCACGCCGAGGGCAAGGGCTATGCCACCGAGGCCGCACTGGCCGCGCGCGCCCATGCCTATGACGTGCTGGGATGGGACACCGCGATCTCCCAGATCGATCCGAAGAACGAACCCTCCAGAGCGGTCGCCCGCCGCCTCGGCGCTTCGCTCGAGCGGATCTATCACGATCCCGAATACGGCCCGGTCGAGATCTGGCGCCACCTCGCGCCTGCAGATCTCGAAAACGGCGGGATGGAGGCCTACGCCTGATGCACACGGCCAACATCCCCACGCTGGAAACCCGCCGCCTCGTCCTGCGCGGCCCCGAAGCCGAGGATTACCCCGACTTCAAGGCGACCTTTTCGTCCTATCGCTCGCGTTTCATGGGCGGCCCGCTCAACGGCTACGAGGCATGGATGCTCTATGCCGCCGAGATCGGACATTGGAACATTCGTGGCTACGGCATGTGGATGATCCACCTCAGGGACACGGATGAAACCGTCGGCATGGCTGGCGGCTGGATGCCCGCAAAATGGCCCGAGCGCGAAATTGCCTGGATCATCTGGCCCGAAAAGGCCGGTCATGGCTACGCGCTTGAGGCAACCCATGCCGCACGTGGCTATTTCTACGACACGCAGGGCTGGGACGGCGCGGTCAGCTATATCGACCCCAAGAACCTCGATTCGATCCGCCTCGCTGAACGGCTGGGCGCCAGGAAAGACCCCGAGGCCGCCACCATCGACGGTTCCGACGCGGTCTATCGCCACCCCGCCCCCGCGACGCTGAAGGGCAGCCAGTTGGCGCACGGGATCGAGATGGAGATCGCCAATTACATCGACCCGCTCTTCAAACCGAAAGGATGGGCCATTGACTGACGCCGTCACCCGCGCAGCGGAATTGCTCAAGGCGCATCGCGCCAGCATCGACCGGCTCGACGCGATCCTCGTCTATACGCTGGGCGAGCGGTTCAAGCACACCCAGGCCGTTGGCAAGCTCAAGGCCCGGCACGACCTTCCCCCGTCCGATCCCACCCGCGAGGCGCAACAGATCGCACGGCTGGAACAATTGGCGCAAGACGCCGATCTCGACCCGGAATTTGCCCGCAAATTCCTCAACTTCATCATCGCTGAAGTGATTCAGCACCATCGCCAGCATCAATCGTAGGGTGGGCAATCTGCCCACCTTGACCAGGGAAGCGCACCTCCGGTGCAACCCCGCCATTCAAAGGAGAAACGCAAATGGCTATGAAAATCCGGCTCGCCCGCGGCGGCTCGAAAAAACGTCCCTACTATCGCATCGTCGCAGCCGATTCGCGCATGCCGCGCGATGGCCGCTTCATCGAGAAGCTGGGCACCTATAACCCGCTTCTGCCCAAAGACAGCGAAGACCGCGTCAAGATGGATATCGAGCGCGTGCAATACTGGCTCGACCAGGGCGCGCAGATCACCGACCGCGTGTCGCGTTTCCTCGAAGCGGCGGGCGTGATCGCCAAAAAGGACCGCTCGAACCCCAAGAAAGGCACCCCGGGCAAGGCCGCACAGGAACGCGCCGAGGCCAAGGCCGCCAAAGCCGCCGAAACCCCGGCTGAAGCGGCCGCAGAGGCCAGCGCCGAATAATCAGGTGACCGGGCCGGCGCAATCCGACCCGGCCCGCCCCGATCCGCGAAGGCAAGGCCATGACAGATCTCATCTGCGTCGGCGCCATTGCAGGCGCCTATGGCGTGCGCGGCGAGGTGCGGCTCAAGAGCTTCACCGCCGACCCGCAGGCGATAGCCGATTATGCGCCGCTGACGACCCGGGACGGCAACCGCGCCTTTTCGGTCACGATCATCCGCCCGGTCAAGGGCGGTTTCGCCGCGCGCCTTTCCGGTATCACCACCAAGGAAGAGGCGGACGCGCTGCGCGGCACCGAACTCTATGCCCCGAGGGACAAGCTGCCCTCGTTGCCCGACGACGAATTCTATCATGCCGACCTGATCGGCCTTCTCGTCTTCGACACTGGCGGCGCCGAACTGGGCCAGGTGAAATCGGTGCAGAACCACGGCGCGGGCGATCTGCTTGAAATCACCGGGCCGGGCCTCAAGGACAGCGTGCTCCTGCCTTTCACCCGCGAGATCGTGCCAACAGTGGATCTTGCCTCGGGGCGCGTTGTCGCCGATCCTCCGGCAGGGCTCTGGCCCGAATGACACGCATCCTCGTCCATGCCGGTTTCTACAAGACGGGCACGACGAGCCTGCAGGACCACCTGTCGGAACACCGCGAGGCCCTCGCCGCGCATGTGCGCTATTACGGCCCGGGCGAATGCCACGGCGCCGGAGTTTTATCCCGCGACTACGCCCAACGCCCTTTCCCGTGGCGCCTGCGCCGCTTCCGTATTGCCGTGCGCCGGTTTCTGTCCATGCTGCCCGACCCTGGACCGGTCCCGCTCGTGCTCAGCCGCGAGAATTTCACCGGCGTGCTGCCGGGCCACCGCGACTGGCGCAGACGGCCGGTCATCGACTTTCCCGCAGCCCCCAAACTTCTGCATGTTCTGATCGCCGAACTCCAATACCGTTTCGGCCCACAGGCGCGACTTGAGCTTATCCTGACCACCCGGAGCCGCGAAAGCTGGCTCGCCAGCGTGCATGGCCATCTGTTGCGCTCCATCGCGCTGACCGACGATCTATCCACGTTTTCGGACCGGTTCCCACCGAGTTTTTCTCTCGCGGACGAGGCCGCACATATTGCCGCCACAATTGCCCCGATCCCGGTGCATTGCGCCGCGCTCGAAGATCTGGAAACGCGTCGCGAAGGGCCCGCCGCCGCGCTGCTCGATCTGCTCGACCTGCCTTGTGATCTGCGCGCCATCCTTCCAGAAGCACAGGTTTCAAACGCGGGGGATCCGGAGCATCTGCGACAGGATTTCCTCGCTCTCAACCGCAAGAACCTGCCACGCGTCACGCTCAAATCGACCAAGTCGAGGCTGATGCGACAGCCGTAACGGTGCTAGAGGATCGCCCCCAGCCGCACCCCCTGATCAATCGCCCGCTTGGCGTCAAGCTCGGCCGCCAATTCCGCCCCGCCGATCACATGCGCCTTGATGCCCCTGGCCTCCAGTGCATCCGCCAGCGACCGCTCGCTCAGTTGTCCGGCGCACAGAACGACGGTATCGCATGCGATCACGCGCGGATTTTCGCGGGCCTCGCCGCTGCTCACATGCAGGCCATCGGCGTCGATCCTCTCGTAATTGACGCCGCCCACCATCTCGACGCCCTTCATCCTCAGCGCCGCGCGATGGATCCAGCCGGTCGTCTTGCCCAACCCCTTGCCCAATGCCTTGGCCTTGCGCTGCATCAGCGTGACCTCACGCGCCGCCGGATGCGGTTGTGGCCCCGCCTCGGCCAAGCCGCCGGGCACCTGCTCGGGATCACCCACGCCCCATTCCTCACGCCAGAGTGCTAAGTTCTCGGTCGGGCTTTCGCCATCATGCACCAGGAACTCCGAGACATCGAACCCGATGCCCCCCGCCCCGATCACCGCGACGCGGCGGCCCACCTCGGCCCCCCCGCGCAGCACATCGACATAGGACAGCACGTTCGCCGCCTCCTGTCCCGGAATGCCCGGATCGCGCGGGATCACACCCGTGGCCACGATCACCTCGTCGAAGTCCCCCAGCATCTCGGCCGTCGCCTCGGTGCCAAGGCGCAGTTCGACACCGTGTCTTTCCAGCATCGTGGCGAACCACGCGACCAGCCCGTGAAACTCTTCCTTGCCGGGGATCACCTTGGCCATGTTGAGCTGCCCTCCGATCTCGCCGGCCTTGTCAAAGAGCGTCACCGCATGGCCCCGCTCAGCCGCCGTCATCGCCACCGACAGGCCCGCGGGCCCGGCACCGACCACCGCGACGCGCTTTCTCTCGGCCGCCGGTTCGATCACGATCTCGGTCTCGAAACAGGCCTTGGGGTTCACCAGGCAGCTTGAGACCTTGCCGCTGAACGTGTGATCCAGACAGGCCTGGTTGCAGCCGATGCAGGGCGCGATTTCGTCGGCGCGCCCGTCCTCGGCCTTCTGCACGAAATCCGGGTCGGCCAGGAACGGCCGCGCCATACTCACCATGTCGGCACAGCCCTCGGCCAACACTTCTTCGGCCACCTCGGGCGTGTTGATCCGGTTCGAGGTGATCAGCGGGATCGACACCTTGCCCATCAGCTTTTTCGTCACCCATGCGAACGCCGCGCGCGGCACCGACGTGGCAATCGTCGGCACCCGCGCCTCATGCCAGCCGATGCCGGTGTTGATGATCGAGGCCCCGGCCCTCTCGACCTCTTGCGCCAATTGAACCACCTCGTCATGGGTCGAGCCATCGGGGATCAGGTCGATCATGCTCAGCCGGTAGATGATGGTGAAATCATCGCCCACCGCCGCGCGCACCCGGCGCATGATCGCGATCGGCAGGCGCATCCGGTTCTCATAGGACCCGCCCCAGCGATCGGTGCGCTTGTTGACATGGGTCACGAGGAACTGGTTGATGAAATAGCCCTCCGAGCCCATCACCTCGACCCCGTCATACCCCGCCTCGCGCGCCCGTGCGGCGGTGGTGGCGAAATCGGCGATCTGTTTCTCGATTCCCGCCTCGTCAAGCTCCCTGGGCGGAAACGGCGAGATCGGGCTTTTCACCGGACTCGCGCTCACGCATTCCGGCCCATAGGCATAGCGCCCCGCATGCAGGATCTGCATCGCGATCCGCCCGCCCGCGTCATGCACCGCATCCGTCACCTGCCGGTGGTTTGCAATGTCCTCGGCGGTGTAAAGCCCCGCCGCGCCCGGGAAAACGCCGCCCTCGTGGTTGGGCGCAATGCCTCCCGTCACCATCAGGCCGACACCGCCGCGCGCCCGCGCGGCGTAATACTCGGCCACCCGCTCCCAATCGCCGCGCTCTTCCAGCCCGGTATGCATCGAGCCCATGAGAACCCGGTTTTTCAACGTGACATGCCCGAGATCGAGCGGCTTCAGAAGATGTGGGTATCCAGTCATGGTGGCCTCCCTTTGCGCGGGCCATAGTGCAACCCGCCGGATCGCCTGTCACCCCTCAACGCAACGTCAAACGACCGGCACCAATTCCGGCGTCCCGCGACGCTTCAACTGATCGGAAATACATGGGTGGTTGCGCCCGCCCCACCTACCGCGTGTTGTCGACAATCAACGGGGTCTCGAAATACTGGAACCTTGGGCGGCTGCCATAGGTCTTTTCCGCCAAGTCACACCATGCTGCGTCATGTGCCGCCTTCGCATCCTCGATCGAAGGCCATAGATAGACGCCACCGCCGATCCCTGCCTCCGCGTCGACGAGATAGTATTTCCGCACCAGCTTCTCGTTGGCTTCCCAGCGCGGCACCGTCCCTTGGTAAAGCGTCACAGCTTCATCGCGTGTCATGCCCGACGGGAGATCGAACTGCACGATTTCAGTGATCATCCTTCATCCCTCCTCATCTCGCGCGCGCCGGTCGCCCGTGCTACATTGTCTCCTGGCAATGGCGCCGGAACGCGCGCTTGAGCATGTCCAGCTCGGCGCGCAAAAGGTCGATCTCGGCGCGGATGTCGTCGTCCAGCGCCTCGCCCGCGATCAGCGTGAAGGACCCCAGCTTCTCATCCGTCGCCTTGTCGCGGATCAGGAAAGTCTGCACCCCGTCGGCAATCGCCGTGACCGGCACCGCCACGCGCAGCACCCAGCCCCCCTTTTGATCGGGGATCACCTCGACCCCCGCGATCGGCTGTTCATCCAGCGTCACGGTGATTTCCGGCGGCGCGCCCTCATCGGCGTCGCGCCGCAAGAGGCCCTCCCAGACCCCTTCCTTCATCCGCGTCTTGGTCAGGCTCAGATCACCCATCACACCCCCTATAGCTCCGCCCGTGGGCGTCGGCTGAACGTCAGGTCACGCAACGTGACCTGATTCATCTGCGGTCCCTCGAAGATCAAATCGAGCCAGAGCTTGTCGACCCGCTTCTCGTTCAACTTGGTATAGGCCAGATCGAACTCGACCATCACCTCTTCCCCCCCCAGCGGCAATTCCCGCACGATCTGCTCGACATTCGGGCCGTGCTTGACATTGAGCCGGAGAAAGATTTCCAGCGGCTTTTCCATTTCGACGATCACATCCGCCCGAATGAGATATTTGCGCTTCAGCCCCCGAGCCGCTTCCTCCGGCAGATCGACCACAAGCGACAGGAACGAGCCGTCGAAATTGAACACGTCCATGCGCAGGCCAAATGGCGCAAGATCGGCCTCGCGCCGGTTGCGCAACTGGCGCAATGTAAGTTCCGACCGCTGGCAATCATGAAACAGAGTCACCTCGTCGCCCAGCATGCTCTTGGTCGCGACCGAGGACATCCCCGGCACCGGCAGCGGCCCGCGCCACAGTTCGGGCCGCCATGCCCAGTCTGAATCATGCGGTCGGGGAAAGGCGTTCGAGCCGATCATCGGCAGGGCCAGCCGGCTATCCGACACGTGGATCAGCTTGTCGAGGTGCGCCTTGAGGCGCCGCGCCCGACCGCGCTGCGCCCTCAGAAGCGACAGATCGGTCGACCCGGCCGCGCCCGCCGCGCGCGCCCAGCGCCGGACTATCGCCTCATGCACCAGCCGCTTCATGAACCCGTTGCCCATTTTCACCATGTCTGCCCGGTGCCTGTTCCTTGCCGCATTGGTCTGGCGTTCCCTGCCCTTGCTCCAACCTTACCGGAAACAAAGTTAACGAAAAGTGCTCATTGAAACAAACCGGGAAACAGCTGCCGTAACCCCGCAGTTTCCTTGTCCGTGCCCTGCGCGCCTTCGCCCTCGTCTTCCGCCGCATTCCGTGCCGCGGCGATTTCGCCCGCGTAGCCCCGGATCGGACTCGCCTCCAGCATGGCCTCGGCCAAGGCAATCAGCCGGTCCCGCCCCGCGCGCCCTGCGGCGCTGCTGCCCTCAGGCACATAGAGCGACAGCGCCACGGCATGGCCGTTGATCATCATCGCGCCGCGCCAGTGCCGCGGATCACTGCCGGGCAGGGCCGCATCCCCGCCCTCTGCCAGATGGATGAGCGATATGCCATCCCCGTCCTCACGCGCCAGGACCCGAAGCGGCGCGACGGCATCGGCCAGTGCTCTCGAATCCGGCGACGCCTGCCGCAGCGGGCGGCGTTGCACCTGCACCGTCATCACGACCGGCTCGTCCCACGGCCCCGCACCGCCCAGTGCCGCACATGATCCGATCAGGGCAAACCCGCCCGAGGGCCGCGAATCCAGCGATCCGCGATCCACGCAATACCCGCGCGGCGCGGCCACGACCACCTTCCCCCCGGCCAGACTGGCCTGCCTGAGCGGCTTGGCAACCTCCCCGCCCTCGGCGGATTGGCTTGATGACGATCCCAGGAATCCAAGCCCCCCGCCGCCCTCGCCCAGGCAGCCGCCCAGTCCGAAGATCAGTCCGATCGCCAGACCCGGGCGCATGGCGCGCCCTGCAATGCCCGTCTTAGAGATCCATATAGACATGCTTCTCGGCCTTGCCGCCGGGATGGGTCACCGCGCCCTTGTAGGTCGCGCCGACCTGCTGGGCATATTTCCACAGCGCCCCGGAAGCATAGATCGTATCGCGCGGGCCTTTCCAGTCGGTCTTGCGCGCTTCCAGTTCATCATCCGACAGGTCCACCGAAAGCTCGCCCTTGATCGCGTCGATGGTGATCATGTCGCCATCCTTCAGCATCGCGATCGGTCCGCCATGCGCGGCCTCCGGCCCGACATGACCGACACAGAAGCCCCGGGTCGCCCCCGAGAACCGCCCGTCGGTGATGAGCGCGAGTTTCTTGCCCATACCTTGACCCGAAAGTGCGGCGGTGGTGGCCAGCATCTCGCGCATGCCCGGCCCCCCGGCAGGACCCTCGTTGCGGATGACGATCACCTCGCCTTCCTCGTATTGGCGTGCCTTCACGGCCTCAAAGGCATCTTCCTCGCATTCGAACACCCGCGCCGGACCACTGAAAACCTGGTGCTCGGGCGCGATGCCCGCAACCTTGACGATGGCCCCCTCGGGCGCAAGATTGCCCTTGAGTCCGACCACGCCGCCCGTCCTGGTGAGCGGATTGTCAATGGGATAGATCACGCGGCCATCGGCTTCGCGACCGATCTTGTCCAGTTCCTCGCCGATGCTGTGGCCGCTCGCCGTCATGCAATCCTCGTGGATGAGGCCCGCCTTGCGCAATTCCTTCATCACCACCGGGATGCCGCCGGCATCGTAGAGGTCCTTGGCCACGTAATTGCCGCCCGGTTTCAGATCGACGAAATAGGGCGTGTCGCGGAATATCTCGCAGACATCTTCGAGGAAGAAGTCGATCCCCGCCTCGTGGGCGATGGCGGGCAGGTGCAGCCCGGCATTGGTGGACCCCCCGGTGCAGGCCACCACGCGGGCGGCGTTCTGCAAACTCTTGAGCGTGACCACGTCGCGGGCGCGGATGTTCTTCTCAAGCAGGTTCATCACCGCGCGCCCCGACGCCTCGCCATACTGGTCGCGGCTCTCGTAGGGGGCGGGCATGCCGGACGAGTTCATCAGCGCCAGCCCGATCGCCTCGGACACGCATGCCATGGTGTTGGCGGTGAACTGCCCGCCACAGGCCCCCGACGACGGACAGGCCACGCGTTCGAGCATGTCCAGCGCCGCCTCCGACAGGGTGCCGTTCTGTTGCCGCCCGACGGCCTCGAACATGTCCTGCACGGTAAGGTCGCGATTGCGGAAATCCTCGGGAATCTCGTCAACCTGCGGCGCGCGGCCCGGCAGGATCGAGCCACCATAGATGAAGACCGACGGCACGTTGAGCCGCACCATCGCCATCATCATCCCCGGCAGAGACTTGTCGCAACCGGCCAGCCCGACCAGCGCGTCATAGCAATGCCCGCGCATGGTCAGCTCCACCGTGTCGGCAATCGCCTCGCGCGACGCGAGCGACGAGCGCATCCCCTCATGCCCCATCGCAATGCCATCGGTGACGGTGATGGTGGTGAATTCACGCGGGCTGCCATGCGCCTCCTTGACACCGCCCTTGACCGCCTGCGCCTGGCGGCTCAATGCGATGTTGCAGGGTGCGGCCTCGTTCCAGCAGGTGGCGACCCCGACCAGCGGCTGGTGAATCTCCTCCTCGGTCATGCCCATCGCGTAGTAATAGGACCGATGCGGCGCGCGCTGCGGGCCTTCGGTCACGTGGCGGCTGGGCAATTTCGATTTGTCGAACTTGGTCATGATGGGCCTCCCGGAAACATGTTGGATTCGGAATAGCCAAGCCTCAGGCCCGGCACAAGGCCGGATGACCCGACCGGATAACGCTCCGCCGTCACCTCACAGGCTGATCGACCCCACGCTCGCCCCGCCACAGACGTAAAGCACCTGGCCGGTGACGAACCCGCTTTCCGGCGCACAGAAGAACAGGAACGCGTTCGACACGTCCTCGACCGTGCCCAGCCGCCGCACCGGGATACGCCCGGCCAATTCGTCCTCGCGCTCCGATCCCTTGGGGATAATCCCCCAGAAATTGTCGGTGCGGATCGGCCCCGGCGCCACCACGTTCACGGTGATACCGTGTGGCGCCAGCTCAAGCGCCCAGGTCCGCGCCATCCCCACCATGCCCGCCTTGGTCGCCGCATAGGCGGTGCGCGTCGGCACGCCCAGCGCGGCGCGCGATCCGTTGAACATCACCCGGCCAAAGCCGCGTTCCTTCATCCCCGGCAACACCGCCTTCAGAAGCGTCAGCGCCGAGCCGAGGTGAAGCTGCGCCAGCCCAGTGATATCTTCGGGCTCGGCCTCTTCCAGAAGGTTGGGCCAGATCAGCCCGGCATTATGCACCAGATGCGTAACCCCGCGATCCGCCAGCCGCGCCGCCACATCCCGCACCGCATCCGCATCCAGAAGGTCCACCGGCATCGTCTCGAACCGCTCATGGGCGAACTCGGGCGCATTGCGCGAAAGGTTGATGACCGAGTAACCCTTGTCCAGCAACCGCTGCGCCAGATCGAAGCCGATACCCTTCGACGCCCCGGTAATGACCGCTGTGTAACTCATGCCTCTTCCCCCGGAACCAGTGCCAGCACCCGAAGCGGGCTGCCCGTGCCGCCCCTGATCTTCAAAGGCGGCGCGATCAACACCGCGCCCGTGGGCGGCAACAGGTCAAGATTGCACAGGCATTGCAGCCCGTATTTCCCCGCGCCGTGCAACAGGTAATGCGCCGGATAGGGCGGGTCGTAATGCGCCCCCTGCCCGGCATCCGTGCCCACGCATTCCGTGCCGAACCCGCGAATACCGCGCTTCAGCAGCACCCGGATCGCATCCGGCACCGGCCCGGGCGAATGCGGCCCGTCATCGGCCATGTTGAGATATTCCGCGCCCGACCGTTTCGACCAATCCGTGCGCATCAATACCCAGGCTCCGGCGGGAATCTGCCCGTGCGCAGCCTCCCACGCCGCGATGATTTCCGGCGTCAGCTCGAAATCATCGTCCTGCGCCGTGCCCTGGGAACAGTCGATCACGCAAACCGCGCCAATCAGATGCTCGGCCGGGATCTCGTCCACCGCGCCATTCGGCCAGTCGCGCCCCGAAACCCAGTGGATCGGCGCGTCGAAATGCGTGCCGGTGTGTTCGTTCATGATCAGGTTATGCCATTTCCAGGCCGGTCCGCGATGGTCATAGGCGCTTACCTCCTCCATCCGGAACCGCGCGCATTGGCCGAACTCGGGCGGCAGCACGATCACCGGGAAATCCGGGTCGAGCCGATGGGTCAGGTCCACCACCTCGACCGCACCCTGCGCCATCGCCGCCGTCAGGCTGTCCAGAACGCTCATCCCTGTCCCCCCGTGATTTCCCGCTCGAGAATGCCCGGATCGCGGCGCCGGCGCTCCGCGATATCCTTGGCCACATCGCCGCAATATACATCCTCAAGCCCGCGCTGAAGCCCATCGACGATGGATCGCGCCAGGGCCCCCGGCGCCACCTTGGGCGGCGGCAAGGGCTGGTGCCAGTCATCATCGAGCGGCCCGGCATAGACACACATCACCCTGAGACCGCTCGGGCCAAACTCGGCCCGCAGGGTCTGCGCCACCGACCGGGCAGCCGCCTGAGAGGCATTGAACGCCCCATAGGCCGGATCGGGCGACAGCGCATGCGCCGACAGCACCGTCACGAATGCCGCCGACGAATTCACCCCATCCGCCGTGCGCGAGGCCATCCCCGGCCCGAATGCCTGCGCCAGCCGCATCAGGCCCAGCGCGTTCACCTCCAACTCGTCGCGCGCATGGGTCACGTCCTGCCCCAGCACCCCACCGGGGCGCACATGCCGCGCGGTGTTCACAAGGATGTCGACCTTGCCGCCGATCTCGCTCGCCGCCTCTTTAAGGCTCAATGGGTCGGTCACATCAAGCGGCATCAGGCTCACCCCCTCCATGACTTCCAGCTCCGAAACCCCGTGCGGGCGCCGCCACATCTCGGGCACACCGGCAAAGACATGCGACGCCTCCGCTGCCAGCAGCCCCTTGATCAGGGGCACCGCCGCCGGATGGGTCGCATCGCTTACCAGCACCCGGCGATATTTCGGATGCGTGCCCATCGCCCGCAAAACCGGATCGTCTTCCATGTCTGAATTCCTTTCCCCCGGACTGTTCGCCGGCAGGGCGACCATCACGCCCTGACCGGCCCGGTCGAGCCGCAGTTCCATCCGCACCGCATCGCCCCGCGAAACGCCCACCAGATGCGCCAGAGCCACCGGCCCGGCATCGAGCTTCACCGACCCCATCCGCCACGGCAGCCGCTCGCGAAAGTATGGATCGGGCGAGGCGCGCACCGCCGTCTCGGCCATCACTCGCCCCCCCGGCGCGCAATCCCGCCAGCGCAGATCGACCGACAGGCAGGCATGACAGGCATCGCGCGGCGGATACTGCACCGCGCCGCATTCCGCGCAATGCTGCAAGGCAAACCGCCCCGCGCCCGCCGCCACCGCCAGCCCCAGCGCCGCGCGCGAGCGCATATGCGGCGGCAGCGTCGGCACCACGCTGCGCTTGCGCGGATCCTTGCGTTTCGGGCGTTCCAGAACCATCACGCGCCCTCCAGAATGGCCACCGCGGAACAGACGCCACGATCATAATTGATCATCCCGAAGCCCGAGACCATCGCGCGGCGCGCACCCGCGACCTGCGTCGGCCCGGCCTGATGCGTCACCTGCCGGATCGCCTCGACAATCCCGAGGTATCCGCCCGCCGCCCCCGCCTGTCCCGCCGACAATTGCCCGCCGCTGGTGTTATGCGGAAAATCCCCCCTCACGGTCAGGTCATGGCCGCGCACGAACTCCGGCGCACCGCCCTTTTCGCAAAACCCCAGATCCTCGATCTGCATCATCGAGATCACCGGGTAATCATCATAGCTTTGCAACAGGTCGATATCCCCCGGCCCACAGCGCGCTGCGTCATACAACTCCCCGATATCCGCCGCCCATCCCCCGCGCAGCTGCATCGGGTCTTCGGCAAAGGCATTGTGCCGCTCGATAGTGCCCGCGATGCGCGCGAAAGGCAGGCCGCGCCGCTCCGCCTCATCCTCGCGCATCACCAGAAACGCTTCGGCCCCGGCACAGGGCATCACGCAATCGAAAAGGCACACCGGATCGGAAATCATCCGCGCACCCATGTAATCATCAAGGCTCAGCGGCTTTTTCATCACCGCATGCGGATTGCGCAGGGCATTTTCCCGCTGCGCCACGGCGATTCGCCCGAAATCCTCACGCGTGGCGCCGTATTCGGCCATGTAGGCATCCATGATCAGCGCGAAATTCGCGTTCGGCCCGCCATAGCCGTAAGGATAGGCCGCATCGAGCGAGAAGCGCGAGAAGGCCGACAGAAGCTGGCGGAACGAATCGATCCGGTTCATGTCGCCCGCCACGCAAGCCACCACATCCGCATCCCCCGCCTGCACCGCCCGCGCCGCGCGCCGCGCCGCCACCACGCCCGACGCACCCCCCATCGGGATCGTGTCGAGATAGCGCAGGCACAGCCCCAGATGCTGCGTCAGGCCCACGGGCGTGTCGGGGAACAGCGTGAAGGACGACACCGAAAGCCCGTCAATGTCCCCCGGTCGCATCCCCGCCGCGTCGAGCGCCCCCCTGAGGCCCCGCGCGATCCACCAATGCGCGGTCTCATGGGCGAAACGCACATAGGGCACGGTCACCGGACAGGTCAGCACGACGCCGTCATAGCCCTTGCTCATGCCGCGTTCCGCTTCTTCATATGGCGCAGGTCCACCGTGCCCGGCGCCACGACCAGCCCCGCCGCCATCGCCTTCAACTCCCCGCGCTGGATCTTCTGCGTCGCGGTCAGCGGCAACGCTTCCACGAAAGCCACGTAACCCGGCGCCTTGTAATAGGCGAGTTGCGTCAGGCACCAGCCAATGATCTTCCCGGCCAGTTCCGGCGAGGGATCGTCGGCCACGAGACAGGCAAACACCTCGTCGCCACGCACCGCGTCCGGCACCGCCGCCACCGCCGCGCCCCGCACGCGCGAATGCCGCATCAGCACCGACTCCACCTCGACCGCCGCGATATTCTCGCCCGAGCGGCGGATCACGTTCTTCTTGCGATCGACAAAGAACATCGCGCCATCGGCCTCCTGCCGCACGATGTCGCCGGTATGAAACCAGCCGCCTTCCCATGCCTCCGCCGTCGCCTCGGCGTTCTTGTAATACTCGGCAAAGAACCCCCGTTTCGGGTCGTCCCCCGCATGACGCACCAGCAACTCGCCAGGGCTCCCGCCCGTGTCCTGCCCGTCATCATCCACGATGCGAATCTCCAGCTCCGGCCCGGGCTGGCCGAGACAACTCTCCCCAACGCGCCGGGGCAGGGTATTGGCACAGATCACCGCCCCCGCGCCGGTCTCGGTCATCGCCCAGGCCTCGACCAGCGGGAAACCGAACCGTTCCTCGAACGCGCCATGCAGCTTGGGATCGACCCCGGCCCCGAACCCGAACCGCACCCCGTGCGCGCGGTCGTCGTCGCTCTCGGGCAGGCCCATCAGCATCGAGGGCATGACGCCGAGGTAGTGCAGGCAGGTCGCCCCGCTCTCGCGCACCGATTGCCACCATGTGCGCGGGTGAAACCGGTCCAGCGCCGTGAGACACCCGCCCACGGCGATCATCGCCATCAGCGAATAGGCCATCGCGTTCATGTGAAAGATCGGCAACGGCGTGATCATCCGCTCGCCGTCTTCCGTCAATGCGCAAAGCCCGCCCGCTTCAGCATACCAGCGCCCGGCCATCAGGAAATATTCATTGGGCAAAACGCAACCCTTTGGTTGGCCCGTCGTGCCCGAGGTGTAAAGCATCGCCGCCTCGGCCCGCACGCCCTCGCCCCCGGCCAGCGCACCGCCCGCGCGGGGCGCGGGCAGGGCTTCGCCCGGCGCCACCACCGGCATCACCACGCCCGCCGCCTTGGCCGCCTCGCGCAACTCGTCCACGCGGCCTGGCAGCGCCACCGCCAGAACCGGCTCGGCATGACCCGCCATATATTCCAACTCCGCTGCCCGCAGGTCGGGGTTCACCGGCACGATCGACGCGCCGATCCGGTTCAAGGCCAGGAACCACAGAAAGAACGCGGGCCGGTTCTCCAAGAGCACCATCACCCGGTGCCCCCGGCCATAGCCCGCCGCACCCAACGCCCCGGACAACGCCTCGATCTCGCGCAACGCCGCGCCATAGCGCATCGCACCTGCCTCGATCCCGTAGATCCCGGCGGTCTCGGACAAGACATTCAACATGTCGCGCCCCGGCCAGCGCGCAGCGCTGGCGGCAAAGGCGTCATATACGCTCGGACAGTCCCTTTCGATCATGGCAGAAGCTGGATATTGCCGAAGGCCGCATCGCAATTGAGCAGATCGACCCGCTTGTTCGCGATCCGCAAATGCCCCTCGACCAGCCGCAACTCATGCACCGCCGTCAGCGCCAGCAGGAACTGATCGTCCAGCCGCGTTTCGACATAATGCATGTTCGTGTTGGTTACGAACCGCCCGGCCTCGTGATCCATCTCGTCAACAAACGGGCGGTTCAACACGTGGTGGCATCGGCTTTTCGGCTTCTGTGAAAAGGTCCGCGCACCAGTCAGGCGCTGCACCCGCAATCGCAGCATGAACATGTCCTCATACATGAGCGAGGTCACATGCAGCGGGTCTTCCTGCTTCCAGTCGAGCGGCATCCAGTAATGCCCATCCTCAAGCCAAAGCTCCAGCCACTCGTCGAAACGGCCCTCGTCCAGCATCCGGGCCTCGTCATAGACGAAATCGATCAGGTCGTCGCGCGTGATACTCATTCCGCCGCCTCCTTGCCTTGCATGGATGCGGTCATGAACTTGACCCATGCGTTGAACTGGTTGCGCATCTGCCGCTCGGTGGTGCCGTTCTCGACGCGCTCCTCGTCGAAATCCTCATCCTCCTCGTAAAGCCGCTGCACGTTGACCCATTCGAGGCCGTCGGAATGCAGCCCCTCCTGCGCGCGCTCGTACATTTCCAGATCGTCATGCCCCACGATCGAGGTCGGCGCGTTGATCATCCGGTTATACATCGCCGTGCGCGCCAGCAATTCGTCCGGCGCGTCGACCAGCCGATAGATATAGCTCTCGACCAGCGTCTTGTCGGCGGCGAGCGGGATGAACACGCGCAATTGCTGGATCGGCCCCTTGATCATGATGTTGGGGAAATAGACCGTGTTGTGCCGGTTCTCGGTCAGGATCGCCTCGGCTTTCTCCGCCCCGTATGTCTCGGTCAACGCGTCGAGATAGCCGGGGATCTCCGAATATTTCGAATGGATCGAATGATGCACGCCGGTATGGCCATGCCCGTTCGGCCATGTGCGGATGCCCATGTCTTCGAAGAACTCATAGGCGCTCATGAACGGCGCGATGATCTCCATCGCCGGCGGCTTGGGGTCGTCCTCGGTATAGCCCATCTCCTTCCAGATCTGCACCGCCGTGCCGGCGCTGCTTTCATGCGCGACCATCGGGTGGCAGGTGTCGGTCTGGTTCTCGACGAGCATTTTCCAGTTGCACTGATGCATGTAACGCAGCGGCGGCCCCGCCACTTCCAACCGCCCGGCGGGCGAGCGATCCACCATGTTGTCCAGCGACGAGAGGCTGTCGCCAAAGAACTCCTCGAACGAAATCCCCTCATCGGCCAGCCGCGCAAAGACGAATCCGCGATGATTGTGCACCGCACCCACCGCCTTCATGCCCTTGCTGCCCTCGGCCTCTTCAAGCCCGGTGCCATCGTAACCCTTCTTCAAGGGGATCGCCAAAAGGCAGCCATCGGTCTTGAACGACCATGCGTGATAGGGACAGCGAAAGAACTTGCCGGTGTTGCCGGTCCGGTCGATGGCGATCTTGGTGCCCTTGTGCGGGCAGCGGTTGTAAAGAACCTTGATCTCGTTGTCGCTGTGGCGAACCATGATCACCGGCTGATCGCCGATCTGCGTGGTGAAATAATCGCCCTTGTTCGGGGTCTGGCTGTCATGGCCCACGAACACCCAGGCATTGGCGAATAGATGCTTCATCTCCAGCCGGTGAATCTCGGGGTCGATATAGACATCCCGATGCACCTCGCGCCCGCGCACCAGTGCGGCCACCGCCTGTGGATTGTCGGTATAGCGTCCCATGGTTTCCTCCCGTTACAGGTCCAGCACCAGCCGCGCCGATTTCGCGCGGCTGACACAGATTTGCATGACCTTGCCCTCGGCCTTTTCCGCGTCCGACAAGACCACGTCGCGGTGATCCGGCTCGCCCGAGATCACGTCGGTCTGGCAGATGCCGCAATCGCCGCGCTGGCAATCGTGGATCAGGTCCATCCCGCCCTCCTCCAGCACCTCGATGATGCTTTTGCCCGGCGGGATCGTGAAGACTTCGCCGGACGAGGCGATTTCCACCTCGAACGCCCGGTCGCTCGCTGCCGCGCTGGCATTGTCGAACAGCTCCACATGCACCCGCGCGCCCGGCACGCCCGCCGCCTCGGCCTTGCTGCGCGCCGCGTCGATCATGCCCCTCGGCCCGCAAATGTAAAGATGCCGCTCTCCCAATGCACCAATCACCGCGTCGAGATCGAGCGCGCTTGCATCATCGTCGCAATGGATTGCCACGGCATCGCCAAAACGCTCCGAAAGATCATCGGCAAACCCCATCAATTCCCGGCTGCGCCCGGCGTAATGCAATTCGAAAGGCACGCCCGCTGCCTGCAACTCGGCAGCCATCGAGATGATCGGCGTGATCCCGATCCCGCCCGCCAGCAGAACCGCCGCCTCACCGGTCACGATCGGAAAATCGCATTTCGGCGGGGTCGCCGCGATCCTGTCGCCTTCCTTCAGCTCGTGCATGAACCGCGACCCGCCCGCGCCGTCATCCTCGCGCTGCACCGCGATGCGGTAACCGCCACCATCACCGGGCCCGAACCGGATCAGCGAATAGGCCCGGTCGCCGCCGTCGACATCCACCCGGATATGCGCGCCCGCTTCCCATCCCGGCAACGCCGCACCATCCGCCGGGCGCAGCGTGAATTCCGATATGCGCTCGGTCAGCGGGCGAAGCTTTGCCACGATCAGGTCAAGTTTCGTCATTCTCACGTCTCCCTTGGCAATAAGTATGAAAATTCATATAATTTGGGTCAAGTGTTTTCTTCGCCACCGAAAACCGGGTGTTTTCATTGACTTTTCCCGGCGCGCCCGGCTCAAGAGAAGATGGGCAAGGAAAGGAGCCACCGGATGCAACCGCCGCAAACAGCGCCGTCCGAGGATGAAACCGGGGACACCGGGGACAAGGGATTCGTCTCGGACTACCTGCTTTACCTGCTTGCCGCCGCTTCCGAGGCCGCCAGCGCGCAGTTCCATGTCCATGTGCGCGCCCACGGTCTGCGCGTGCCGGAATGGCGGGTGCTGGCCTGGCTGCATGACCGTGATGGCGAAATGATCACCCGCCTGGCGCGGATCTCGCTCATCGAACAATCGCGCCTGACCCGGATCATCATCCAGATGGAGGACCGCGGCCTCGTGACCCGCAAGGGCGACACAAGCGACCGGCGCCGCGTGCGCGTGCACCTCACCGACACCGGACGCCAGATCGCGGAAAGGCTCGTGACCGACGCCCGCGCCCATGAATCCGCGCTTCTCGCCCAACTCGAAGGCGGCGACGGGGCACGGCTCAAACCCGCGCTGGCCGCGCTACTGGCGCGGCTCGACCCGGACCGGCAAACCCGCGGCGATCCCGACTCATGACGCACAACCCCCGGATGACGGGACCAACGCCGATCTGCCATTCATTCAAACATCACTTGACAGAATAACCGACCGCGTGGTCGATTATTTGAAATTTCTGGTTCACAGATGGCTGATTCTGTGAATATATGAAATTGCATGTAAAGGCTGCCCACCGGGGGAGGAGTCTCCGGCGGCAGCGATAAAACCGGGAGGACGACCAATATGAAACTGACACGCATCATGGCCAGCGCCGCATTCGCGATCTGCGCCGCAACCGCCAGCCAGGCGCAGGAAAATCTGGTGATCTCAAGCTGGCTGCCGCCCTCACACCCGATCAACGTGGACATGCTCGAAGGGCTTGTCGGCATGATGGAAGAGGCCACCGACGGCCAGGTCACCGGCGAAATCAAGATGGGCATCGCCCCGCCGCCGGCACAGATGGACCTGGTGATGGACGGCGCCGCCGACATGACCATCATCTTCCACGGCTACCAGCCGGGGCGTTTCGTCGCGACCAAGCTGATCGAACTGCCGGGCTATGAGGGCAACGCCGAGGCCGCATCCGTGGCCTATTGGCGCGTCCACGAGGCGCACCTCGCCGAACTCGACGAACATCGCGGCGTGAAACTCATCGGTCTTTCGACCCACGGCCCCGGGCAGATCCACTCGAACAAGGCCGTGAACACGCTGGACGATCTCGAAGGCCTCAAGACCCGCCTTGGCGGCGGCGTTTCGGCCGATGTCGGCGCCGAGCTGGGCCTTGTCGGCATCCAGGTGCCCGCCCCCAAGGTCTATGAAACCCTCGACAGCGGCGCCGCCGATGGCGTGGCGATGAACATGGGCGAGCGGATCAGCTTCAAGCTCAACGAAGTGGCCAAGAACGTCTATGAAATGCCCGGCGGCTTCTATCGCGGCTCGTTTGCCGTGTTGATGAGCCAGGAGAAATTCGACAGCCTGCCCGCCGATGTGCAACAGGCGCTCGAAGACGAGGTCTTCGGCGAACCCTTCAGCCGCCTGATGGGCGCCGCCTGGGATGCGTCCGACGTGCGCGCCCGCGCCGCCACCGAAGCGGCCGAGGACAACGTGATCGTCACCGCTTCCGAGGCCGATCAGGCCGCCTTTGCCGAAATGGCCGCCAAGGTGCGCGAAAAGATCCTCGGCGAAATCGCCGCCACCGGCATCGACGCGCAGGCCGCCTACGAGATGGTCAAGGCCGAGATGGCCAAGGAAGCCAACTGAGCCAACCCCAACCGGACGGGGCCGCACAGCATGCGCGGCCCCGTTCCCGATCCGGTGGTCCCCCATGCCCATTCTGAAACGACTGGCCCAGCTTTGCGTCGCCGTGCCGATGACGGTCGCCGCCCTCACCCTGTTCGGGCTGATGGTGCTGACCTTCACCGATGTGGTCATGCGCTCGACCTTCAACGCGCCGATCGAGGCCGCGACCGAACTGACCCGCATCGCCATTGCCGTGGTCGTGTTTTCGGCCATGCCGCTGCTCTCGGCACGCGGTCAGCATATCGCGGTCGACCTGCTCGACCCGCTCTTCGTCCGGCTGCACATGAAACGGCTGCTCGATGGCACGGTCACGCTCCTGTGCGGGGCGATGCTGTGGTTTCCCGCCTCGCGCGTCATCGACCTTGCCGAACGCGCGCGCTCCTATGGCGACCAGACCGAGTACCTGAACATCCCGACCTTCTACCTCGGCTGGTTCATCGCGATCATGACCTTCGCCACCGCCCTCGTGATGGTGCTGCGCGGCCTGATCCTCCTTTTCGCACCGCATAAACTGGGACTGATCCGCAATGACTGAAGCCCTGATCGGATTTGCCGCGGTCCTCGCGCTTGTCCTGCTGCGCATGCCGATTGCCTTCGCGATGGGGCTTGTCGGCCTCATCGGCTACTGGATGGAGACAAGCTGGCGCGGGGCGATCTCGATGGTCTCGCGGCTGATCATCGACACCAGCCAGGATTACGGGCTCTCGGTGGTGCCGCTGTTCATCCTGATGGGGCTGTTCGTCAACAAGGGCGGCATCAGCCGCGAACTTTACGCCGCATCGAACGCCTTTCTCGGCCATATGCGCGGGGGGCTGGCGATGGCCACCATCGTTGCATGCGGCGGCTTTGCCGCGATCTCCGGCTCGTCGCTGGCCACGGCGGCCACCATGTCCAAGGTCGCCATGCCCGAGATGCGCAAGTTCGGCTATGCCGACAGCCTCTCGACCGCCTCGATCGCCGCGGGCGGCACGCTGGGCATCCTCATTCCCCCCTCGGTGATCCTCGTGATCTACGGCATCCTAACCGAAACCTCGATCGGGCAGCTCTTCATCGCGGGCATCGTACCGGGGATGCTGGGCATCCTGTTCTACCTCGTCGCGGTGCGCATCACCGTCGCCCTCAACCCCGCGGCAGGCCCGGCGGGGCAACGCACCGACTGGCACGGGCGGTTAAGCGCATTGCGCGACGTCTGGGCGGTGCTGCTGCTGTTTGGCCTCGTCATCGGCGGGCTCTATGGCATCCTCGATTTCTGGCCCATCCACCTCACCTTCTCGCCGACCGAGGCCGCGGGCATGGGCGCCATGGGCGCCTTCCTGATCGCGCTGGCACGGGGCAGCCTGTCGTTCTCCGACATCCGCGAAGTGCTGAGCGAAACCACCATGACCACCGCCTCGCTGTTTGCCGTTCTGATCGGCGCTTGGATCTTTTCCAACTTCGTCAACATCGCCGGCCTGCCCGAGGCGCTGCGCAGCACGGTCTCCGAACTGGGGCTCTCGCCGTGGATGGTGATGGGGGTGATCTTGCTGATCTACATCGTGCTGGGCACCGTGTTCGAAAGCCTCTCGATGCTGCTCCTCACGGTGCCGATCTTCTTTCCGCTGGTGACCGCGCTCGGTTTCGATCCGGTCTGGTTCGGCATCGTGGTCGTCGTCGTCACCGAGATCAGCCTGATCACGCCGCCCGTCGGCCTCAATGTCTTCGTGCTCAAGGGGGTGGTGGGCGATGTCTCGACCGGGACGATCTTCAAGGGCGTCACCCCGTTCTGGGCCATGGATATCGTGCGCCTCGCGCTGCTGCTGGCGGTGCCGGGGCTGGTGCTCTACCTGCCCTCGCTGATGTAGCTCTGCGCGCAATCGCGTATTGCAGATATCGGGTTTGCCCGATGCTGGACGAAAGGGCAGCACAGGGCCGCGGTCGGGTGCTCACCACATCAGCGTTGGGCAGTTTATGTTGCAACGTCTTTCCCTGTTCGGAACGACGCGCGACCCCTCAAAAGCGCCCGCCCTGTCTGTCGGAATTTCTGTATATTGGTAACCGGTGGCGAGCCCGTCGCCC
>JAABTV010000016.1 GCA_011389685.1 Paracoccaceae bacterium | reverse complement strand
TCGGCGAGCGCTTCGACGCTTGAGTATCTCAAACCGCATGGACCGGGCCGGATACACAGAGTTCATGACACTCCCAGGCTGGTCAGACCAACCGGTGGCGGCCCAATCCGGGAGACGGGTGAAGCCCAGGGCGGGCGACGGGCTCGCCACCGGTTACCAATATACAGAAATTCGGACAGACAGGGTGGGTGCGGAGCGCCCTCCCATGGGGCGGGGCGGGCGCTGCCCGGGCTGCAATCAGCTCGGGCGGGGTGAGCTCGATTGAGTGCAACACGCCCTAATGCCGCAAATCCGGTTCCTTAACCCGATCTCAACCAATCTGAACCAATCCCTGCGCCCGCCCGGTTAACCCGGCGCTTTCCCGTTCACACGGCAGCCGGGTGGCAGCCGGGAGTCATACGCATAACACCCCCCGACTCGAGGCGCGTTAACCATCGGCATCAATCCGCCAGTGTCTCCGGCACGATCACCCGCGTTCCCGGCTCCACGCGGCCTGCAATCCATCTCAGGTCGGCCCGCGAAAAGGCAATGCAGCCCGCCGTCGGATAGCCCGGGCGCCGCCATTGATGCAGGAAGATGGCCGAGCCTTTTCCGGGCTCCGCCACTGGGTAATTCCAGTTTGTTATCAATATGATATCGTAAAGCGCATCGCTGCGCCGCAACCGCTCGTGACTATGCGGATAGGGTGCACGCACCAACTGGTTATACGCCGCATCGCCGCTCGCATCCGACCACAGATCACCAACCCGGATGGGGTCTGCCCATGGCGCAGGGCGCTTCACACGGTCGGGCCGAAAGAGCATCCCCACGATCCGATGCACCCCCGCAGGCGTCGCCCCATCGCCTTCGCGCTTATCCGTTCTGATCCCGCCAACCCCATGGGAACATGGGATAATGTCCCCCGAGAATCGAATCCCCCGCCGGGTCAGAACCATGTCTGCAGGGCTCAAAACAGATGCCCCGATTTCGACGCCTTGGTCGCCAGGTATGCCCGGTTATGCACGTTCTCACCCACCTTGAGCGGCACCCGCTCGACCACCGCGATCCCGTTGGCCTGCATCATGTCGATCTTGCGCGGGTTGTTGGTCAGCAAACGGACCGACGAAAAACCCATTGATTTCAGGATCGTAGACCCGATGCGAAAATCCCGCTCATCGTCCTCGAAGCCCAGCCGGTGATTGGCCTCGACCGTGTCGAACCCCTGATCCTGAAGGCTGTAGGCCCGCATCTTGTTGGCCAGCCCGATCCCCCGCCCCTCCTGATTGAGGTAGAGCAGAACCCCTTCCCCCTCGGCCCCCATCTGCGCCAGCGCACCGCGCAGTTGCGGCCCGCAATCGCATTTGAGACTGCCCAGAACATCGCCCGTGAAACAGGCCGAATGCAGCCGCGCCAACACCGGCTTGTCCCGAGAAGGTTTCCCGATTTCAATGGCATAGTGCTCTTCGCCGCCATCCTCGGGGCGAAAGATATGCAACCGCCCGGCCCCCGCCGCCTCCATCGGAAGCCTTGCTGCCACGACCGGGTGCAGATCGCTCACCTGCTCCAGAACCGGCCCCGCCAACCCCGCCTGAACCACCGTCAGGCTGTTGGCCAGCGCAAATGCCCCCGCATCCTTCAACTCAAGCACCACCGCCGCCGGCAAGAGCTGCGCCGTCTTCACCAGCCGGATCGCCAGCCGGTGCATCCCCGCATCCCCCTCCCGCGCCGACAGCAACGGCCCCTTCATCGGCATCTTGAGATCATCCGCCGGATCCGCCACCGCCAGCACCCAATCGAGCCGCGCATCAGGCGGCAACTGGATTCGCGCCAGATCGCCATCATAAGCCCGTGCTTTCAACGTCTTGGCCCGCCGCGCCGTGATCGCCAGAACCGGCACCCCGCCCAATATCCGCAGGTCGGCCAGCCGCTGCGCATCCATCGTCTCCGCCGCCATCACCAATAGGGCCGCCCCTGCATCCGCGATCACAACCGGAACACCCATGCGCAGATCGGCGCGGGCGCGGGCCAATGTTTCAATGATGTCCGGCGCAAAGCTCATGTTCTGTTCCCTTTCCCTGCCCGATCTACGGGAATCCACCACAATATGAAACATTTGCGCACGGGTTTACACGTCGACGTGAGAGAATTGCAGCATACCTTGTCCCATCGCCAATCCTGCCTCATGTCTTGTTCATACGAAGAGGAGGCCAGACCATGGCACAGCTCAAGAAAATTCTGCTTGTCGATGACGACGACGACCTGCGCGAAGCGCTCAGTGAACAATTGATCATGACCGAGGATTTCGATGTTTTCGAAGCCGGAGACGGCGGCGACGCGATCCGCAAGAGTCGCGAGGGTATTTTTGATCTCGTGATTCTCGACGTCGGATTGCCCGATACCGATGGGCGCGAATTGTGCCGAGTCATGCGCAAACAGGGCGTCAAGGCGCCGGTAATCATGCTGACCGGACATGACAGCGACGCCGATACCATCCTCGGCCTTGATGCCGGTGCCAATGATTACGTGACCAAACCTTTCAAGTTCCCGGTGCTTCTGGCGCGAATCCGCGCCCAATTGCGCCAGCATGAACAATCCGAAGACGCGGTTTTCCAGCTCGGGCCATACACGTTCAAGCCGGCGATGAAGATGCTGATCACCGAAGACGATCGCAAGATCCGGTTGACGGAGAAAGAGACCAACATATTGAAATACCTGTATCGTTCCGCTGAAGGCGTGGTCGCACGCGACGTATTGCTACACGAAGTCTGGGGCTACAATGCCGGGGTCACGACTCATACGCTCGAAACCCATATCTATCGCTTGCGGCAGAAGATCGAACCCGATCCCTCGAACGCTCGGCTGCTGGTGACCGAATCCGGTGGTTATCGGCTGGTGGCCTAAATGCCACAGGTTGAGTGGTCGTATGGAATACCCGACTTATTTGAGCCAGATCAAAGTTGTATTCTGAACTTGTGATTACGGTTTAAGCATCCCGTTGCATGTGCGGGTTATCACATGCACCTCCCTGTTGGACTGGCCCGGGTCACGACCCGGGTCTTTTTTCTAGGACATGGCGCTCGATCCAATCCAACACTTCCTGCCGCCGATGACGCGATACGGGAACTTCTTGGCCGTTGCGCAGAACAAGAAACTGCGCACCGTCGGCGCGGTTCAGCCCCACGATCGCATCGCGGTTCACCCAGAATGAACGATGTGGCTGCACCCCTTGCGAGGGATGGAGCCCAGCAATCGCATCACGCAGGCGCGCTCGGACAAGATCGCTGGTATCATGCAAAACCACTTCAAGATAATGCTCGGCAGATTTGATATAGAGCAATCGTGAGAGCTCGAACCGCCTGCCCCCGACCTCCACAGCATCAGCCAACGTAACCGTCTGTGAGGCTTGGCTTTCGGCTGCCTGGTTTGGCGGTTGGCGCCCATCCGCATTGCGCCGCAGCCGGATCATCAGCCGTGGCATCACGAACATCGCGACCGTGGTTTCAAACACCAAAGCGACGAGGATGTAGCGGAAAAGATCCGGGTAGAGCTTGCCACGCCAGATGTCCGGCTGCCCGAGCATCCAGCCAGCAACGCCGTAGTTGAAATGCAACAACATCGTGATGGCCACCGCAATCATGATGGCTGATGGAACGGCAAAGTCCTTTTCGCGCGTCCGCATGATCCGGGCAAGCAAGCGAAATTGCGCATACCACGCACCGACCACCACCACGCCATTGACCAGCCAGAACGCGATCCGCCAAGGCAGAATGACCGAAAAGCCGAAAATGAACGGGTCGACCAACGCCAGAAGGCAACAAAAGAGCGCGAGGGAAACAACAAAGAGGCGCGAATGAAAAACAGCGAGAGCTTCATCAACCCTGAGGCGAAAAACTTGGCCATTCGTGGCAATCACACGCAATTCAAGACAATCCGTTTTGTTTTGCCAAATATTCATTCAAGTAAGTCGCAGGCCGAGCAGCGTAATCAGTATTTCTCTACACAGTGTCATGACGTTAAACAACGTCCTGCGCGCGTTACCAGTTTGTAGGCGTTCCCAGATCATTCGGCCATGGCCTGAGCCACCCAACCGGTGCGCTCAGGCCACCAGAAAATCTGCTCTGGTCACTCGCACGCACCCACGCTAGCTTGCCCTGCGCGACCGACAGGAGACCCCGTCAAATGGCCATTACCCTCGCAACATGGAACATCAACTCGATCCGTTTGCGCGAACCGATCGTGCGCAAACTGCTAGAGGAAGAGGCCCCCGACATTCTCTGCCTCCAGGAATGCAAAAGCCCGGTCGAGAAGATCCCGCTCGATGGGTTCCGCGCGTTGGGCTATGGCCACATGATCGCCCGTGGTCAAAAGGGATATAACGGAGTGGCCATCCTCTCACGCTTGCCGATCGAGGATGTGGGAGACAAGGATTTCGCCGCGCTCGGCCACGCTCGCCACGTCGCTGGCCGGCTGGAAAATGGTGTGACCATCCACAATTTCTATGTTCCCGCTGGTGGTGATGTCCCCGACCGGGATAAGAACCTGAAATTCGGACAGAAGCTCGATTATCTGACTGAGATGCGCGACTGGTTCCACTCTGAGCGTCCTGAGAAATCCATTCTGGTCGGAGACCTGAACATCGCCCCGCGCGAAGACGACGTCTGGAGTCACAAGCAGTTGCTCAAGGTCGTTTCCCACACCCCTATCGAGGTCGAGCACCTGGCCGAAACGCAGGATGCGGGCAAATGGATCGATATCACGCGGCAGGATATCCCCGAGGGTAACCTCTACTCATGGTGGTCCTACCGCGCCCGTGATTGGGCTGCCACCGACAAGGGGCGTCGGCTCGACCATGTCTGGGCGACGCCCGACATCTCGAACGCAGGCCATTCGTCGCGCATCCTGCGTGCCGCCCGCGGTTGGGAAAAACCCTCCGATCATGCGCCCGTTCTTGCCACGTTCGACCTCTGAAACAGGGCACATAAGACCGGCCCGGCAAAACCGCATGCGGGCCTTGCAACATGGGCGCAGATACATCATCTAACGGGCAACCCCGAACCCGGAGGATTGTCGCCATGGAAATCGACCTGACCAAAGCCGCCAACACTGCCGACCTCGTCTTTGACGTGACCGAAGCCGACTTCATGGAGAAAGTTGTCGACGCCAGCAAGGAGGTGCCGGTGATCGTCGACTTCTGGGCACCTTGGTGCGGGCCCTGCAAGACGCTTGGCCCGGCATTGGAAGACGCCGTCACCAAGGCCCGTGGCGCGGTGAGAATGGCGAAGGTCAATATTGACGAGAACCAGATGATCGCGGGCCAGCTTCGGATCCAGTCGATCCCCACCGTATACGCGTTCTGGAACGGCCAGCCGGTCGATGGTTTTCAAGGCGCCGTGCCGCCCTCGGAAATCCAGAGCTTCATCGATCGCGTGGTCAAGGCTGCGGGCGGCGACGCGTCGGGCGGGCTGGACGAGGCCATAGCCGCCGCAGAGGACATGCTCGCCGAAGGTGCAGCCGCTGACGCCGCCCAGACCTTTGCCGCCATCCTGCAAGAGGATCCGCAAAATGCGGCCGCCTATGGCGGACTGGCACGCGCACATATCGCCATGGACGATCTCGATCAGGCCGAAGCGGTCCTCAATGGCGCGCCCATCGAGATATCGAAAAAGCCCGAGCTCGAGGCCGCGCACGCCCAACTCGACCTCGCACGCCAAGCCACCAACGCCGGCCCTGTGGACGAGTTGAAAGCCCGGGTCGAAGCCGATCCCGACGACCACCAGGCCCGACTCGACCTCGCGCAGGCTCTGCACGCCAAGGGCGAAGTGCAGGAGGCGGTCGATCAGTTGCTCGAACTGTTTCGCCGTGACCGCGAATGGAACGACGGCGCTGCCAAGCAATTGCTTTTCACCATCTTCGAGGCACTCCCGCCTCAAGATCCGATCGCACTCAATGGGCGGCGCAGACTGAGTTCGATGATCTTTGTGTGATGATGCGCCTCGCGATATGATACCGGCATGAGCACCGACATGGACCTGCCCCTGACCATCCCGGTCTTTCCGCTCGCCGGTGCGTTGCTCCTCCCGCGCACCCGCTTGCCGCTGCATGTCTTCGAGCCACGTTATCTGGCCATGCTTGATGATGCGCTCAAGACCCCCGAGCGGTTGATCGGAATGATCCAACCCAACGAGATTCCGGGCCGCGACGGTTCCGGCCTGATGGCAATCGGCAGCGCAGGGCGAATCACGCAATTCTCGGAAACCGAGGATGGGCGATACATGATCACGCTCCACGGCATCTCGCGCTTTCGCATTCAGAGCGAAGTTGAAGGCTTTACACCTTATCGACGCGCAAATGTCAGTTGGGACGGCTTTGAACGCGACCGTGGCGGCACCGACCGTGATCCTGGTTTTGACCGGTCAGGTTTTTTCGGCCTTCTGAACCGGTATTTTCAGGCCCGGGGGCTGGATACAGATTGGGATACGCTGAAGGACGCCGATGACGAATTCCTGATCAACTCACTGTCGATGCTTCTCGAATTCGCCCCCGAGGACAAGCAGGCCCTGCTCGAGGCACCCTCTCTCTCGACACGGCGTGAAACCCTGGTCACACTGATTGAATACGCGCTTCATGGCGGCGACGGAGAGGACCTGATGCAATGACCAACAAACCCCAGCCTGCCTTCGATCGGCACATGCTGGAGTCACTGGTCTGTCCCCGCACCCAGGGCCGGCTGGATTATGACGCCGAGCGGCAGGAGTTGATCAGTAAATCGGCCAATCTCGCCTATCCGATCCGCAATGGCATCCCCGTGATGCTGATCGACGAAGCACGCATTCTCGAACCTTAGAGAGTGTTGCACTCGATCAAATTCATTCCGCCCGGGCTGCTTGCGCTTTCGTTGGTCGCCAGCCGAATCTCATCCGCCGCAACAGGCTATAATACGCTTGAAGCAAAACTCGACCAGATGGCGTTCCTGGCAGCGCAGCCAACTTGGTACCGATAGCCCGATCATGGCCCTCGAAAATATGGCGCCTTTCAGTCGAGCGATATTGTATTGGGCCTTGGCGATGCCGCCGATCTGGTCACCGCGCGGTGCCATACCCTAGACTCGCCCGTGCCTCTGTGCGAACGGACCGGAGTATGGATTGATGTGGTGGCGACATCAGGCGCCAGGGACTTGGCCGGTCGGATTGGATCTGTCTCAAGTGGCTCGTGGGCCTTGCCGGGACAAAGCCCAGACCCTCCTGATTCCAGATCAATCGGCGACCCGGACCCGGGGCAATGCACCCACGTCAACGCCCCCATTGCGCAACTGATCAATATCGTCGGGACTCAGCGCCTTGCGTAGCTCCGACCTGAGACGTCGCGCAAGTGCCACCTGTCGCGCCGGGTCGGCTTCGTCAAGGATTTCATCGAACCGCTTTTCCATCATGAGATATCATACCCGTTTCTTGGGCGTTTCGCTAAATGCTTTGGAACCCGCCCCATCTGTCAACCACGAGGACCGAGAATGCGCATCTGCGGATTTTGCGCGCCCCGTTTCATCGCATTGGCGTCAGGGAACCGGATTTGACGATTGCATTTCCCTCACATTTGCGTATTTAAAGAGCCAGACATGCGCGTGATGCCCGCTTTGGCAAGAATCGCCCGGACGACGCCGGGGCCCTTTCGGGCGGTTTCACGTATTGAAATTGAACCGTACCGACGAAAGGTCCAGAAATCATGGCCAACACGCCACAATCCAAAAAACGCGCCCGCCAGAACGAGCGCCGGTTTGCTGTCAACAAGGCGCGCCGCTCGCGAATTCGCACCTTCCTGCGTCGGGTCGACGAAGCCATTCTCTCGGGCGACAAGGATGCTGCGCAAGCCGCTCTTCGCACTGCTCAACCGGAACTGATGCGCGGCGTTACGAAAGGCGTCTATCACAAGAACACCGCCTCACGCAAAATGTCGCGCCTCTCGGCACGGGTCAAAGCCCTCAGTTAAGCGATCGCGGTTGATGTTGGAGGACATGATGGACCCTGTTCCTTTCTTTTTTGAGGCCCATCAAGCGCGTCGAAGCTTCAGGAACTTCTGCGCGGATTTATGCGTGGGCGGACATGAATGCCGGTCAGAGATCGAGCGATCTTTCCTCAATTTCAACAAACGGGAGGTGCTGAGCAGCACGGAAACGGAGCAATAAGTTCCAATTCAACCGGCCAAGGTTCCAAACCTTCAGGAAAATGAGGATAAAAAGGTGCAAAGACCGGTCTTGGCGACCCCGGCAGGATTCGAACCTGCAACCTGCCCCTTAGGAGGGGGCTGCTCTATCCAGTTGAGCCACGGGGCCATCTTCGGGCTTGTTAACGCAGGATTGTCCACTTGTCATGACTATGTTTTTCCTCGAACTGGTCATTGGGGGCGCAAGCACGCGTCATGGGTTGAACAGGTCTGAGTCTTCGGGCTATTTGGGTCTTGAGAATTCATGCCGGGCAACACCCCTTGACCACGCCTCCGAAGCGACCCCTGACATTGCGAGATGTTTCCGAAGCTTCCGGCGTTTCGGAGATGACGGTCAGCCGCGTCCTGCGGAATCAGGAAGACGTCTCGAATGCGACCCGGCAGAAAGTGCTTCAGGTGGCCAAGCGGCTTGGCTATGTGCCGAACAAGATCGCGGGCGCATTGGCCAGCCAGCGGGTCAACTTGGTCGGAGTGATCATTCCGTCCATGTCCAACATGGTCTTTCCCGAGGTCATGAGCGCCATCAGCAGGACATTGGAAGACAGCGTGCTTCAACCGGTCGTCGGGATCACCGATTATCTTCCCGAGAAGGAAGAGAAGGTGCTTTTCGAAATGCTGTCATGGCGGCCATCCGGCGTGATCATCGCTGGGCTGGAACATTCCGACGCGTCGCGCGCCATGCTCAGGGCCAGCGGCATTCCGGTGGTCGAGATCATGGATACGGATGGTGAGCCCATCGATTCCGTCGTGGGCATTTCCCATCGCGCGGCCGGTCGCAAGATGGGCGAGGCGATCATCGCGGCCGGATATCGGCGAATTGCGTTTCTGGGCACCAAGATGCCACTCGACCATCGGGCGCGAAAACGCTTCGAAGGGTTCACGCAGGCGCTTGCGAAAAGCGGGATCGAGGTTGCAGATCATGAATTCTATTCCGGCGGATCGGCGCTTGCAAAGGGACGCGAGATGACGCAGGCCGTTCTGTCGCGCTGTGGTGATGTCGATTTTATCTATTATTCCAATGATATGATCGGTGCCGGGGGATTGCTTTACCTGCTTGAGCAGGGTGTCAATGTCCCGGGCGAGATTGGACTGGCCGGTTTCAACGGTGTCGAATTGTTGAAAGGGTTGCCCAAGCAGCTTGCGACCATGGATTCCTGCCGGTCCGAGATCGGCCGCAAGGCGGCCGAGATCATTCTGACGCGCTGTCACGACGAAGGGGCCGATACGGCGCCGGTCAGGGTCGAATTGTCGCCGATGATTTCGCCCGGAGACACCTTGCGCATGGTCGGTCGGTGATTGCGAAAAATCGAGGTTTAAGACGAGGGTAATACTTTGCCGGTTAGACCTTTCTCCGGGTGAGTTGAAAGGTGGTGAGATGGGTGCGCAAAGCAATGCCGCGCCAGTCATCATCAAACGGAAGAAGATCATTGCCGGTGACCAGCACCACGGCGGGGCGTGGAAAGTTGCCTATGCCGATTTCGTGACCGCGATGATGGCCTTCTTCCTGCTGATGTGGCTGCTGAACGCGACGACAGAGCAACAGAGAAAGGGCATTTCCGACTATTTCAGCCCTACCATACCGATCCACCGGGTCTCCGGCGGGGGGGACGGGCCGTTTGGTGGAGACAGTGTCTTTTCCGAGCTTGAACTGCCGCAGAATGGCACGGGGGCGATGCAGTTGCGCCCGACGGAGGCCAAGCAGGCGCGCGGCGAAAGCGGCCTGGCCGAAGATGGCAACGAGACGGCGCCGCAGATCGCTGAGAATGAAGGGGCGGTCGAAAGTCTCATGAGGATCGAAGAGGCGCTCATGGGGCGTGGCGGCGAAAGCGCGTTGCCGGACGATCTGCGCCGGCATGTCGTTTCGCGTTTGACGGATGAAGGCCTGATCCTCGAGTTTTTCGATGCCGAGGAAGAACAGCTTTTCCAGCCGGGCAAGGATCATCCGACAGAATTGCTGAGCAGGGTCGTGGATTTCGTGGTGCCGGTTCTTGGGCTGCTCGAGAACGGGATTTCGGTCCAGGGGTATACACGCGCGCGCCCGGTCGTGGTGGTTGACAACCCGATATGGAACCTGTCCTCGTCGCGCGCCAACCGGATGCGGGAAGCACTGGAAGCGGCCGGGCTGGCGGCGAAGCGGTTCAAGCGGGTGACGGGGCATGCCGATCGAAGCCCGGCTGCGGACAACCCGATGTCACTGAGAAACAACCGTATCGAGATCGTCATACTTCGAGACGCCCCATGAATGCATGACGGATTTTAGACGTTAGGCCGGTATTAATGGCTAGGCGATATGCCTTGTCGTCAACTTAGGTTGGTGCAGCAGAAAGGCGTATCCATGACGATTTCATCTTCGCTCAATGCCGGGGTTGCCGGTCTGTCGGGAAACGCGACAAGGCTGGCGGCGATTTCCGACAACATCGCGAACTCGGCCACATACGGCTATAAACGTATCGAGGCCGATTTCCATTCCATGGTGATCTCGTCCCAAGGGGGGGCATATTCCGCAGGCGGTGTGCGCAGCACGACTCAGCGTTTGATCGACGAGAGTGGTGCGCTGGTCTCCACCTCGAACCCCACGGATCTTGCCGTGCGTGGTCGTGGTATGCTCCCGGTTGCCCAGATTTCCGAAGTGCAGAACGGCAATGGCCAGACCCAGATGTATCTTACGACGACGGGTTCGTTCCGCACCGACGCGAACGGCTATCTGAAATCGCCATCCGGACAGGTTCTGCTCGGATGGCCCGCTTTGGCGGACGGCACCATTCCGACCTATCCACGGGACACGGCAGACGGGCTTGAACCGGTCCTGATCAACGTCAACCAGTTTTCGGGCGAACCGACCACCCAGATTGACCTGGGCGTCAACCTGCCTGCAGTCCAGACCGAAGCAGGCGCCGACGGGGCGGTTTCGGAACTTTCCGTGGAATACTATGACAACCTTGGAACCTCCGAGAACCTGAACATCCAGTTCACACCAACCGTTCCGGCGGCCGGGTCATCGAACGAGTGGACATTGTCCATTTCGGATTCGGCCCAGCCGGGGGTGACCATCGGCGAATATACGCTGGTATTCGACGACAGTCGCGCCTCGGGCGGAACGTTGCAATCGGTCGCAACTGTCACCGGCGGTGCATATGATCCTGCGACCGGGGGATTGATCGTCGATGTTGCCGGGGGTCCGATGGAACTCAATATCGGGCTCGTCGGCGCGGCCGACGGCCTGACCCAGCTTTCGGATACCTTTGCACCCGTGTCGATCTCTAAGGATGGGTTCCCGGTAGGGAACATGACCTCGGTCGAGGTCGATGCCAACGGGATGGTTCGCGCATTTTTCGACACCGGAATCACGCGAACGGTCTACCAGATTCCGCTCGTCGACCTGCCCAACCCGAACGGGATGGTTGCTTTGGACGAACAGACCTATCTGCCCTCACCAGACAGCGGATCATACTTCCTTTGGGATGCGAGCGACGGGCCGACTGGTGACATTGTTTCTTTCGCAAGAGAGGAATCAACGACGGATGTTGCGGGTGAACTGACCTCCATGATCGAAACCCAACGGGCCTATTCCTCGAATGCCAAGGTCATTCAGACCGTGGACGAGATGCTTCAGGAAACCACCAATATCAAACGCTGAGGCATGACATGAGACATACATTCTCTCGAAAGACCTTGTCATGAGTCTCTCCGGCGCCCTTTCCAACGCCCTTTCGGGTCTGAACGCGGCCTCACGGTCGGCCCAGATGACGTCGTCGAACCTTGCGAATGCCATGACCCCCGGCTATGGTCGACGCGAGATCGAAGTGGGTTCGAACGGTCTGGGAACGCATGGCGGTGTCACCGTTCTTGGCACCACACGTCATGTGGATCGCGGCCTAGTGTCCGAGGTTCGCATCGCGACCGCGGCGCGCGCGGAAACGGATGAGAAAGCCGGGTTACACAAGCGTCTCGAAACACTGATCGGGTTACCCTCGGACCCGTCTTCGCTGGGTGCGACGATCACGCGGTTCGAAAGCGCGCTGATCGCCGCGGCCAGCCGTCCGGACCTTGGCGAACGCCTCGGTGCCGTTCTTCAGAGTGCGGAGGACTTCACCAGCAGGTTCAAGAAGGTGTCGGACGGTATCCAGGCGATGCGCGGCGAAGCGGACCGCAAGATCGCAAGCGACGTGGAGAGCCTGAACACTCTTCTCTCGCAGGCGCGCGACATCAACCTGCAGATCACGGCCGCGACCGTGAACCGCCGCGATACATCGGCGCTCGAGGACCAACGACAGGTCGTCATCGACCGCATCGCCGAGATAGTGCCCGTCAGGGAAGTGACGCGCGATCTCGGCGCGGTTGCACTTTTCACGCTGGGCGGGTCGATTCTTCTCGATGGAACTGCGGCCCGGGTCGAATTTACCGCAACCAACGTGATTGCGCCTCATATGACCCGCGAAGGAGGGCATCTTTCGGGCCTGACAATCAATGGCCGGGACGTTCCGACCGATTCCGTGACCGGACCGTTGCGCGGGGGCCGATTGGGGGCGTTGTTCGAGTTTCGCGACGAGATTGCCCCCGGCACTCAAACACAGGTTGATGCGGTGGCGCAGGATCTGGTCGAGCGGTTCGAAAGCCCGGGGCTTGATACAACCCGTGCCACCGGCGACCCCGGGCTGTTCACCGATGGCGGATCAACCTTTGCACCGGGCAATGAAACGGGTTTGTCGGGGCGCTTGTCGATCAATGACGCGGTCATTCCCGAAAATGATGGCGCGCTCTGGCGATTGCGCGATGGCCTGGGTGCGACGGTGCCTGGCCCGGTCGGCGATGGCGCGTTGCTTCGCGAAATGGCCTCGGCCCTGGCGGCCGGTCGCATCCCGGCTTCGGGGGCGTTTGGCTCATCGGCGATGGATGCGGCGGGGCTGCAATCGGAGCTGCTCGGCCAGATCTCCCTGGCGCGGAACGCCAGTGAACTTGAACAATCTTTCGCGGCGGCGCGGTTTGAAGAGGCCCATGCCCAGCTGGGAGCTGACGGCGTCGATTCGGATCAGGAATTGCAACGCCTGATGCTGATCGAACAAGCCTATGCCGCAAACGCACGCCTCCTGCAAACAGTCGGCGACATGTTCGACGCCTTGATAAGGATCTGATCCATGCCCAGTTTGTCCCTCGGCGACATGGCGCAGTCTGTGATGTTGCGCAGGCAGAACACGCGATTGAACTCGGAACTCAACCGGTTGGCGGAAGAGCTTGCAACCGGCCAGACCGCTGATCCGTCACGCCATCTCAAAGGAAATTTCAGTTACCTCGGTGCGCTTGAACGTGACCGGACGGTTCTCGAAAGTTATGGCATGGCGGCTGCCGAGGCGCAGTTGTTCACCGGTGCCATGCAGTCGGCCCTGGGACATGTGCAAGACATGTCGGGGGATACCGCGGCAGATCTACTGGCGGCTGGAAATGGGGCGGTGCCCGAGGTTGTGCGGTCCGAGTCCGGCAAGGCGGGCAACGCCTTCGCGGCAATGGTGGCGACCCTGAACACATCGGTCGCCGGGCAGACGCTGTTTGCCGGTGCGCGCACGGATTCGGCCGCCCTCTCCGGCGCCGACGAGATGCTCTCGGCGATCCGCGGGGTGGTCGCCGGCGAATCCGATCTGCCGGGCATACTGGCTGCGGTCGAGGCGTGGTTCACCGCACCGGGCGGTGGTTTTGAAACCCATGGCTATCTGGGCGAACAGAGCGGGCTGAAGCCGTTTCTGCTCGGCGAGAACGAGACCGTTTCCCTCAATCTCAGTGCCGACGCACCGCAATTGCGCAACATTCTCAAACACACTGCAATCGCGGCCCTGGCGGCTGATCCTGCCCTTGGATTGCCGAATGAATTGCAGCAAAGCCTTCTGACCCATGCCGCAAACGGTCTTCTTGCCGCGCAGGACCCTCTGACGAGCATCCGCGCCGATCTGGGATATGCCGAGGCCCGCGTCGAGGAGATCGCGACGCGGATTGCCAGCGAAAGGACGGCTTCGCAATATGCCATCGGCGCACTTCTCGGGGTCGATCCGTTCGAAACGGTGACGCGGCTCGAAGAGGTCCAGCTCCAGCTTGAAAGCCTCTACACCGCTACGGTCAGGCTCGGCCGGTTGTCGCTTGCGGAGTATATGCGATGAGGTTGCTTTTCGTTCTTCCATTGCTGCTTGCGCTGGCGGGGGTGGCACAGGGCAGCGAAATCCGCATCAAGAACCTTGTCGAGTTTGACGGGGTGCGCGGGAACGATCTTGTCGGGTATGGTCTCGTGGTCGGCCTGAATGGCACTGGCGACGGGATTCGCAATACCCCCTTCACCGAAGAGATCATGTCCAACATTCTCGAACGTCTCGGGGTGAACGTGACCGGTGAACAGTTCCGACCCAAGAATGTCGCAGCCGTTTTCGTGACGGCCACGCTTCCGCCATTCTCCAGGTCGGGCGGCCAGATTGACGTGACGGTGTCGGCGATCGGTGACGCCAAGAGCCTGCTTGGCGGGACATTGATCATGACGCCCCTGAACGCCGCGGATGGGCAAATCTACGCCGTGGCGCAGGGCACGATCATCGCCGGCGGCGCGGCTGCGGAGGGGCAGGGGGCGGCGGTCGTTCAAGGCGTGCCGACATCCGGCGTGATCCCTTCGGGCGCCCGGGTGGAGCGCGAGGTCGATTTCGAACTTGCCACGCTCAAGACCGTGCGGATCGCGTTGCGCGAGCCGGATTTCACGACCGCGGCGCGAATCGAAACCGCGATCAATTCCTCGCTGGGCCGCCAGGTCGCCATGATGCTCGATTCCGGGACGGTGCGACTCGATATCGCCGCCATGAACGCGCGATCACCGGCGCATGCGATCGGCCGGATCGAAAACATTCTCGTCCTGCCCGAGCGCAAGGCCAGGGTGGTCGTCGACCAAAGGTCGGGCACGATCGTCATGGGGCAGGATGTCCGCATTTCCCGGGTCGCTGTCTCGCAGGGGAATCTGAACCTGCGCGTTCAGGAGCGGCCCATTGTCGTTCAGCCCAACCCTTTTGCCGAAGGCACCACGATCATCGTGCCTAGGACGGATGTCGGAATCGAGGAAGAGCAGGGCGTGGGATTGGCCGAAGTGCCTGACGGCACGTCATTGTCGGAGGTCATAGCCGGATTGAATGCCCTGGGCGTCGCCCCGCGTGACATGATCGACATTCTCAAAAGCATCAAGGCAGCCGGGGCACTACACGCAGAATTCGTCGTACACTGACCGCTCATGCGCCTGTCACGTCCGATGATCTGACAATGGGAAAGAACACCCCATCGGACCAGATTCCGAACCAATCGACGCCGTCGATCTGGTGATGCATTCCAAGCTCGACCAGCCGATAGAAGCTCTTTCGGTCGATCAAGGCTTCAAGGTCGCCGCGAATCAGAACATAGGGTCTTGGCTCGCCGCTGTCGGCGTCGATCTCGACCCGAATCGGGTTCGCCGCGGAGGCTGCCGCATGGTCCCCGACATTCGTCAAGAAGGTCAGAACCTGATCCCGGCCATCGCCTTCGCGCGTGAAATCGACGGCCACGAAGGGCGCGTCATCCACCGTGATTCCCACCTTTTCGACCGGCGTTACCAGGAAATATGCGTCACCGTCCTTGCGCAGGATGGTTGAAAACAGTCTGACCAGTTCCGGACGCCCGATCGGGGTTCCTAGGTAGTACCAGGTGCCATCCTGCGCGATTCGCATGTCGAGATCGCCGCTGAACGGCGGATTCCACTTGTCTACAGGCGGCAGGTCCTTCGCGTTCCTTGCTGCCTTTGCCGATGCCGTGACGCCCTCCAATGACGGTTTCACGGTCATTTGTCCGCTCATAGCTTTTGCCAATCCTGTTTCACACGTTACACTCGCCCGAACATTAGGTGATCCGCAGGAGCTTTTCCATGTCCAAGCCCGAAAGCCTCGTCCCCGAGATCGAGGCGCTCGAAGAGCGGCTTGCCCTTGCCAAGGGGTCAATCACGCAGCGTTTCATAGGTCAGGAACAGGTTGTGGACCTGACCTTGTCAGCGCTTTTATGTGGGGGTCACGGGCTTTTGATCGGACTGCCCGGCCTGGGCAAGACTCGCCTGGTCGAAACGCTCTCCAAGGTGATGGGACTGGATGGCAACCGGGTTCAGTTCACCCCCGACCTCATGCCATCGGATATCCTGGGCAGCGAGGTTCTTGAGACCGGCGCCGATGGCGACCGTGGTTTCAAGTTCATCGAAGGCCCGGTATTTTGCCAGCTTCTGATGGCCGATGAAATCAACCGGGCCAGCCCGCGCACGCAATCTGCCCTGCTTCAGGCCATGCAGGAGCGACGCGTGACCATTGCAGGCAAGGATCGTGCGCTTGATGTGCCGTTTCACGTCCTCGCCACCCAGAACCCGATCGAACAGGAGGGCACCTATCCCCTCCCCGAGGCACAGTTGGACCGGTTCCTGGTGCAGATCGATGTCGAATACCCGGACCGGGACACCGAGAAATCCATCCTTCTGGCAACGACCGGTGAGACCGAGCAGGAGGCGCAGAACGTGTTTTCCGCGACCGACCTGATCGACGCGCAAAAACTGTTGCGCCGGATGCCGGTCGGAGATGCGATCGTCGAACGGATCCTCGATCTGGTTCGTGCCTTCCGACCCGAAGATCCGACGGCGAGCGAAACCGTCCGCGCCAACGTGGCCTGGGGTCCCGGGCCGCGTGCAGCGCAGGCGTTGATGCTGACGGTCAGGGCACGCGCCCTGCTCGAAGGACGGCTGGCCCCGGGGCCCGATGACATCCTCGCCATGGCGCGCCCGGTTCTGAGCCACCGCATGGCGCTCAATTTCGCCGCCCGCGCGCGTGGTGACAGCCTGACCAACCTGATCGAAACGACCGCGCGCGATGTGCTGCGCCATGAGGTCGCTGCGTGAGCCAGAGCCTGCCTTCACTCAAACAGACAGCCGAACAGGAAGCGTCGCGTTTCCCGCATCTTCTTGCGCGTGCCAATCACCTGGCCGGTTCCGTCCTCATGGGCGAGCATGGACGCCGGCGCGCGGGGCAGGGCGATGATTTCTGGCAATACCGCCCGATGCAGGTGGGCGATTCGCGGCGGATGATCGACTGGCGGCGTTCGGCGCGGTCCGACACGCAGTTCGTGCGTGAAAAGGAATGGCAGATCGCGCAAAGCGTCCAGCTCTGGATCGACCCGGCGGCGTCGATGCGCTTTGCCAGTTCGGATGCCCTGCCGGAAAAGACCGACCGCGCCCGGTTGATCGGCCTCGCGCTCTCGATCATGTTGTTGCGCTCGGGCGAACGGGTGGGCCTTCTGGGCGGACAGCTTCCCCCGCGACGCGGCGAGGTGCAGATCACCCGATTGGCCATGTCATTGTCCGAGGATCAGGACGCCGATTATTCGGCCCCCGATACGCGCGGCCTGATTCCTCATGCCACGGCGATATTCGTTTCCGATTTTCTCGCCGATACCGCGCCTGTTCTGTCAGCCCTCACCGGTGCTGCGGATCAAGGCGTGCGCGGCATTCTGTTCCAGGTTCTCGACCCGGCCGAGGAAAGCTTTCCTTTCCGGGGTCGGACCCTTTTCGAAAGCGTTGCCGGATCGCTCTCGCATGAAACGCTCAAGGCGTCCGAGCTGCGGGAAAACTATCTCGAACGGCTGGCCCGCCGAAAGACCGAGCTTGAAGCCATGTGCGCTGTGGTCGGTTGGCGTTATCATTGCCACCACACCAGCGAAAGCGCGCAATCCGCACTGCTCTGGCTTTATCAGGCGATCGACGGGGCGCGCCGATGATGGGCGCCATCGCCTTTACCGCCCCCTGGCTGCTTCTGGCGCTGCTTGCCCTGCCGGTGCTCTGGATCCTGCTGCGCGCGGTTCCCCCGGCCCCGATCCGCAGGCGATTTCCGGCCGTTACCCTTCTTCTGGGTCTCAAGGATGATGACAGCATCTCAGACCGCACCCCGTGGTGGCTGCTCCTGTTGCGCACGCTGGCGGTGGCGGCGATCATCGTCGGGCTGGCCGGTCCGGTGCTGAACCCCGAAGAGCGCGGCCCGGCGGGGCAAGGGCCGCTTCTGGTGGTGATGGATGGCGGCTGGGCGAGCGCCGATGACTGGGATACGCGCATGCAAATGGTCGATGACCTGCTGACCGAGGCCAGCCGGACGGGGCGTGCAGCGGCGGTGATACTCCTGTCCCGACCCGAGGCGCCGGTTTTCGTTTCGGCATCCGAATTGCGCAACGCCCTGGCCGGATTGCACCCGGCCCCGTGGCTACCCACGCCCGAGCGGATGGGCCGCTTTGCCTCGCTGCTGCCAAGGGACGGCCCGGTCGAGACCGTCTGGCTCTCCGACGGGTTGGCGCATGACGGGCGCGAGGCGCTTCTTGACGTGTTCGAGGATTTGGGGCGCACAACGATCCTCGAGGCGAACCGGGCGATTCTGGCCGTTGCCGCACCACGCTACACGGATGGTGCGATCGAATTCACCCTGTCGCGATCGGCAACCGGGATCAGCCAGCCGGTCACCGTGCAGTTCATCGGAACCGATCCGAACGGGATCGAGGCGACCCTTGCCGAACAGGAATTGGCATTCGAATCCGATCAATCCATCATGACCGAAAGCCTGTCGCTGCCCGCGGAAATGCGTGGCCGGGTGTCGCGGCTGGGTCTCAAGGGGGTCGAAAGTGCCGGCGCCGTTGCGCTCAGCGATGACAGCCTTGGCCGCCGCGAGGTCGCCCTCATCTCGACGCGCGAGAACCGCGAGGGGCTTGAACTGTTGTCGCCGCTGCATTTCCTGCGCAACGCCCTGCAACCGAATGCGGATCTCCTCGAAGGCGCGTTGGGCGAGGTCCTGCCCGCCAATCCCGACGTGGTGGTCCTTGCCGATATTGCCGAACTTGCCCCCGATGACGAGGCCGCCCTCACCGCCTGGGTCGAGGATGGCGGGCTGCTTTTGCGGTTCGCCGGTCCGCACATCGCGGCCAGCGATATCAGCCGCCAGGATGAACATCCGCTGATGCCGGTCAGGCTGCGCGCAGGCGGGCGCACGGTCGGCGGCGCAATGAGCTGGGGCAAGCCGAAGACACTCGCGCCATTTGACAGCAGCTCGCCCTTTGCCGGGCTGGACATCCCGTCCGATGTCACCGTGAACGCACAGGTTCTGGCCCAGCCGGACCCGTCATTGTCGGATCGCGTTTTGGCGCGACTCAGCGATGGCACCCCCCTTGTCACCAGCAAGGCGATGGGCGCGGGGCGCGTGACGTTCTTTCATGTCACGGCCAATGCCGAATGGTCGACCCTGCCGCTTTCGGGACTGTTCGTCGACATGCTCGACCGTCTTTCGGTCACCACGTCCAGCACCCCTGGCGAGGCGCAGGATCTTTCGGGTACTTTCTGGGAGCCGGTCGTCGTGCTGGATGGGTATGGCCGGCTCGAAGATGGCAGCACTTTGCCCGGGGTCGATGGTGAGGCCCTTCTCGCAGAGCCGCTTGGCCCCGAAATACGGGCGGGTCTATATCAACGGGGTGACCGGGCGGTGGCGCGCAATGTGCTGGGGGGCGAAGACGCGTTGACCACGATGGCCTGGCCCGACCGAGCCCGGGTCGAGGACATGACGCGCAGCCCCGAGATTCCGCTGGCCGGATGGTTCCTGGCCCTGTCGCTTGTCCTGCTTGGCCTCGATATCCTCGCCTCGCTGGCGCTTTCCGGGCGGCTTTACCTGGCGCGGGGCGCCGGGGCCGCGGGTGTTGTGGCGGCGGCGCTGCTGATCCAGCCGACACAGGCAATGGCCGATGACGAGCGCGCGATCGAGGCCGCCTCCCGCGTTGTCTTCGCGCATGTCCTGACCGGAAACAGATCGTTGGATGAGATGGCGCGCGCGGGCCTCGTCGGCCTGTCGCAAACGCTCTTTCTGCGCACCTCGGTCGAGCCGGGCGCACCGGTCGGCGTGGATCTTGAACAGGATGAACTGGCCTTCTACCCGTTTCTCTACTGGCCGATCACCCCCGAACAGGCCCAGCCATCGGACAGCGCCTATGACAAGCTCAACCAGTATCTGCGCTCGGGCGGGATGATCCTGTTCGACACGCGCGACGGGGATATCTCGGGCTATGGCACGGCGAGCCCGAATGGCCGCAAGCTTCAGCAACTGGCGCGGCCGCTCGACATCCCGCCGATCGAGCCGGTGCCGGCGGATCATGTCCTCACCCGCGCCTTCTACCTGTTGCAGGAATTCCCGGGGCGATACCGTGATCGCGACATCTGGGTCGAAGCATCGCCGCCGGATGCCGAACAGGTCGAGGGCATGCCGTTCCGCAATCTCAACGACGGCGTCACCCCGGTGGTGATCGGCGGCAACGACTGGGCCGCGGCCTGGGCGATGGATGATCGCGGAAACCCGATCTATCCGGTGGGACGCGGCTTTGCCGGGGATCGCCAGCGTGAAATGGCCTATCGGTTCGGGGTCAACCTGATCATGTATGTGCTGACCGGCAACTACAAATCCGATCAGGTCCATGTGCCTGCGCTTCTGGACAGGCTGGGCCAATGAACACATCGGTCATTTTCATACCCCTCCTGCCATGGCCGATCATCGCCGCGCTGTCGCTGATCACCGCCATCCTCCTCGGTCTGGCCGTCTGGCGGGGGCTGTCGGGCTGGCTGTTCCGGGCGCTGGGGGCCTTTGTCGTGATCCTGGCCTTGCTGTCCCCGCGCATCCAGCAAGAGGAACGGCAGGCCCTGAGTGATATCGCGATCGTCGTGGTCGACAACAGTGCCAGTCAGACCCTCGAAGATCGCGCCGAGCAGACCGCAACCGCCTTTCAGGAGATCGAGGCGCGGCTTTCCAGCCTTGGAAATACCGAGATTCGCCGCGTGGACGTGGGCGACGGGGCCGGAAACAGCGGAACACGCGTCATGACCGCGCTGACCCGGGCCCTGAACAAGGAGCCACGCTCGAGGATTTCCGGTGTCTTCCTGATCAGCGACGGCCGGATCCACGATATCGAGAACGCGCCGAACCTGTCCGCCCCGATGCATCTGCTTCTGACCGGTGACGACGCCGAGTGGGATCGGCGCGTCGTTGTCGAAACCGCGCCGGCCTTTGCCATTCTCGACGAGGAGGTCACGCTCACCGTGCGGATCGACGACACAGGGTCGGTTCCTGAAGGCCTGTCTCTGGCCCCGCTCGAAGTGTCGGTCGATGGCGCGCCGCCGATCACTCGGGATGTGCCGGTCGGCCGGTCCGTCGACATCCCGATCCGTATCGACCACACCGGGCGCAACATCTTTCAAATCTCGACGCCCGAGACCCAGGGTGAGCTGACGGCGCGAAACAATATCGCCCTGGTTCAGATCAACGGGGTCAGGGATCGTTTGCGCGTCCTTCTGGTCTCGGGCGAGCCGCATCCCGGTAGCCGGACATGGCGCAACCTGCTGAAATCCGACAGTTCCGTCGATCTGGTGCATTTCACGATTCTCAGGCCGCCCGAGAAACAGGATGGCGTCCCGGTGGGAGAGCTTTCGCTGATCGCCTTTCCCACCCGTGAACTGTTCATCGAGAAGGTCGACGATTTCGACCTGATCATCTTCGACCGCTACAAGCGGCGCGGAATCCTGCCTTCGATCTATCTCGACAATGTGCGTCGCTATGTCGAGGATGGTGGTGCCGTTCTCGTCGCGGCGGGGCCAGATTTTGCCAGCGCCGACAGCATATTCCGCTCTCCCCTCTCCGAGATTCTCCCGGGCAGCCCCACCGCGCGGGTGATCGAGCAGGGCTACCGCCCCAGGGTGAGCGATCTTGGCAAGCGTCACCCCGTCACGTCGGAACTGGGCACGCCGGATGAAGGCGCCGATTGGGGCCGCTGGATGCGCCAGATCGAGGTGACACCGGTGGACGAGAGGGACGCGCATGTCGTCATGGATGGATATGAGGCTGCGCCTCTCTTGGTCCTCGACCGGGTTGGCGAAGGCCGGATCGCGCTTCTGGCCTCGGATCATGCATGGCTCTGGAGTCGCGGTTTCGAAGGCGGCGGTCCGCAACTGGAACTGTTGCGGCGGCTGGCGCATTGGATGATGGAGGAACCCGAACTTGAGGAAGAGGTGCTATTTGCCGAAACGATCGGCACGGATATCAAGGTGACCCGGCGCACCCTGGCCACGGAAACCGGCCCGGTTACCGTCACCTCACCGGATGGCCAGAGCACGGAGCTTGTGCTCGACGAAACCGCGCCGGGCGTATTCGAGGGCAGCGTCGAAGACGGCGCGATCGGGCTTTATCGGATATCAGACGATGATCTGTCCGCGTTGATCGGTGCCGGGCCCGTCTCGCCGCGCGAATTCGTCGATACGGTATCCGGGGATGGCTGGGTGCGATCCGTCCTGGAAGAGACGCGCGGCGGAGCGAAACGTGTCAGCGAAGGCATACCGGCCATCAGGACGGTCAAGACCGGGCGGCCGGCAACCGGTCGCGGATGGCTCGGCGTCACGCCGCGCGAGGCCTATGACGTGAAGGACATGAAAACCCTTGTCCTGATGCCCGCATGGTTGTCGCTCCTGCTTGCATCCGGCCTGTTGCTGGTCGCATGGCTGCGAGAGGGCCGTCGCTAAGGTATCCATCTGGATCAAGTCCTCATTTCGCTCCTTTCCCGGCATTCCTTGACGCGCGTATTTGCGAGGAGGATGAGGTTTCCGGCGGCGTTCATCCAAACGCCGTGCCGGGGCGGATCCGGGCGGCCTCGTAGTCACGGCAATTCGGCAGAACGGGGTCGCGGAATTGCCGCGCCGCAGGGTGTTCGGGGTCGAGCACCCCGAGCCGCACCAGGATCGACGCGATTGCGCTTTCCGCGCCGCGCGTGCCACCGTCGATGATCTTGAGCGCCACGCCCAGCTTGCGTTCGGGGATGATGGCGACAAAAAACGCCTCCGCCCCCGTCTTGAGCGCCACGCGCCCGTTCATCGCCCGCATCAGCTCGGTACATGCGCGCCCCTCGCCCGCCACCAGCTCGGGCCATGCCACCATCGCCTGCCTGAGCGCCACCGCCGCGCGCGACCTAGCGTCGCCATCCTCCGATGCCGCGGCAAAGAACGCCATGGCACGGGCCATGCCATGCAGGGTGCCAGCAAAATTCGGAGCGGAACAACCGTCGATCCCGTGGCCTTGCGTGGCCTCGCCCGTGACCTCTTCCCAAGCCGCCTTCACGGCCTGTTGAACCGGGTGATCGACCGCGACATAGTCTGGCCCCGCCCCAAGGTGTTGTGTCAGGGTCAGGAAGCCCACATGCTTGCCCGAACAGTTGTTATAGACCTGCTCACGGGCGCAATCCGTGCAGGTGAGGCGCTTTGCCTCGTCCTCGTCGCGCGGCATGTGCCAGCCACAGCGCAGATCGTCGTCACCAAGCCCCAGACCGGCAAGCCACGCCCGCACCCGGTTCACATGGATCGCCGCCCCGTTATGCGACGCGCAGGTAAGCGCCAGTTGCTCGGGGCCAAGGCCCGCCGCCGCGGCCGCGCCGCTTTCCACCAACGGCAGGGCCTGGATCATCTTCACGGACGACCTTGGCAGCACGACCAGCCCGGGATCGCCCCAGCTCTCCACGATATCACCCCCGGGGCCACAGACCACCGCATGACCCAGATGCATGGATTCGCGGATCGGGCCACGCCAGAGTTCCGCCATTTCCACCGCTGCCGTCATCCTGATCTCCCTTCGCAAGCCATGCCGCGCTATGTCGTGCGCCCCATGGCAATTTTTCGCCAATTTCCCTTTCGCACATGGCAGATTTCAGGCTAATGTTCCAATGTCGAGTATGAAACAGCCCTTGCTCGCGAAGATGATCCGCAAAGGACCGGCGGCAAGGGCCGGAATTGAGGCAAAAGGACAGCTGGAGGCTGGACACATGGTATCACGTTTTGTGCTAGGCTTGACCGGGGCTCTCATGACGCTGGCCGCCACGAACGTTGCGGCGCAGGAAACGAGCACGAATCAAGTCGCGGCCAAGACCGACTGGTCGGTTTTCGAGGAACAAAGCCCACGGGAATGCTGGGCGGTCTCCTCACCCAAGGAAACCGTCAACACCAAGGAGGGCCGCGTCGTCGCCGTGCGTCGCGGGTCGATTCTCCTGATGGCATTTTTCCGGCCCGAAGCAGGCGTGGCCGGTCAGATCACCTTCACCGGCGGGTATCCCTTTGCGTCCGGATCGACCGTGAACCTCAATATCGACGGCACCGAGTTCGAGTTGTTCACCGAGGGGGAATGGGCCTGGCCTGCCTCGCCTTCGGAAGACGCCAAGATCCTCACGGCGATGAAGCGTGGGCAAACCGCGATTCTGACCGCTCGCTCGTCGCGCGGCACGACGACCAAGGACACGTTTTCACTCTCGGGGTTTACCGCCGCGGTAGAGGACGCCGAAAAACGCTGTGAATGAAGCGTCTTGTGTCTTTGGCCCGGGCGAGTTGAATGCGAGACACCATGCTGGCGACATGTCATGTATCAAGTCTTTCGCGACGCGTCTTCGCGCCCTGGCAGGTCATCGCGGCACGGACCTGGATCCCAAGCGTCGATGACCTGAACCGCTTCTTCCGCGGTTTCGACATAGCGAAATAGATCAAGGTCCTCTTCCGAGATCGTTCCCGCCTCGGCCAACGCCTCCCAGTTGATGATCTTTTCCCAGAAGGCCCGGCCAAAGAGCAGGAAGGGGACGCGCTCCATTCGCCTGGTCTGGATCAGGGTGAGGCTTTCGAACATCTCGTCCATCGTGCCGAAGCCGCCGGGAAAGATGCAGATCGCCCGCGCACGCATCAGGAAATGCATCTTGCGGATGGCGAAATAGTGAAAGTTGAAGCACAGATCGGGTGTGACATATTCATTCGGCGCCTGTTCATGCGGTAAAACAATGTTGAGCCCCATGGACGCTCCGCCGACATCGGCCGCGCCGCGATTTCCGGCCTCCATCACGCCCGGCCCACCACCGGTGCAGATCACGTATTCACGGCCGTAACTGGCCAGCGATTTCGCCGTCATGAGGCGGGAAAACTCCCTCGCCACGTCGTAGAAATGCGACAGCTCGGCAAGGGTCCTGGTGCGCGCCTTGTCCTTCTTCTCGGGCTCGGGAATGCGGGCGCCACCGAACAGAACGACCGTCGAGGTGATCCCACGCTCTTCGAGTATCAGTTGCGGCTTGAGCAATTCGAGTTGCAGCCGCACCGGGCGCAACTCTTCGCGCAGCAGGAAATCCTCATCGTCGAAGGCCAGCCGATAGGCCGGGGCGCGGGTCTGAGGCGTGTCGGGAACGTGCTCGGCCGTGGATCGGTCCGTGACGGCGTCTCGAAAGGGGCTGCGGCGATCGTCGTTCATGGCGGTTTCCTTGGTTGCGCGTTCGTCCAAGCTCTATAAGGTTCGCCTGATCAAGGCCAGCCGGGGGGGAAAGGATGAACTGGAAACGCGAAATCGCGGCAGCGAAATTGCGGATCGAAGGCCATGTGCGGCTTACACCGGTGCTGACATGCGATGGCCTTGGCCTCGGCTACCCGGTCGAACTCAAGCTCGAACAGATGCAGCACACAGGGAGCTTCAAGGCGCGCGGTGCGTTCAACACGCTGCTTTCGGGACCGGTGCCGCAGGCCGGACTGGTCGCCGCCAGCGGTGGCAATCATGGCGCCGCGGTGGCCTTTGCCGCGCATGCGCTGGGCCATGCGGCGCATATCTTCGTGCCCGAAATGGCCGGACCCTCGAAAATCGCGCTGATCCGTGAGACCGGGGCGCAGTTGACGGTGGTGCGCGGCGAATATGCCAATGCGCTGGCCGCGGCGCGCGAATACGAGGACGCCTCAGGCGCGATGCAGATCCATGCCTACGACGCCCCAGCGACCGTGGCTGGGCAAGGCACCTGCATGGCCGAATGGGAGGGCCAGGGATTGTGCGCCGACACGGTGCTGATCGCGGTGGGCGGTGGCGGGCTGATCGCCGGGGCGCTGGCTTGGCTTCAGGGCGCGCGCAAGGTCGTCGCGGTCGAGCCGGAAACCTCCTGTGCGCTTCACAAGGCGCTGGCGGCGGGACACCCGGTCGATGTCGAAGTGTCGGGCGTGGCCGCAAATGCGCTGGGCGCGCGGCGGATCGGTGATATTTGCCATGACCTTGCGGCCGAGCATGGCGCGCAAAGCGTGCTGGTCGGTGACGATGCGATCATTGATGCGCAAAAGGCGCTCTGGCGCAGGCTGCGGCAACTGGTGGAGCCTGCGGGCGCGACCGCGCTGGCCGCGCTTCTGAGCGGGGCCTATAGCCCCGAACCGGGTGAGCGCGTGGCGGTGCTCGTCTGCGGGGCCAACGTGGCGCCCGATCCGCTGGGCTGACTCCTGTCTTCATCTGACCCGAAATACCTTGGGGGTCTGGGGGTGAAACCCCCAGGGACAGATCGGGCCCGGCGCCATCGGCAATACTCCTTGACGAACGGGCCGCATTGATCGGCGCACCCCTTGCCGCTATAGCCGCAGGAACGCCAGAATCCGACAGGGGAGACGAAACATGTCGAACGCGCAGCTCGAAGCGGCCATCGAGGCCGCATGGGACACCCGTGACCAGATCACACCGGCCACCACGGGCGAGACCCGTGACGCCATCGAGGCGACGCTCGATGCGCTGGACGGTGGCGGTTTGCGCGTGGCCGAACGTGGTGCGGATGGCACATGGCAGGTGAATCAATGGGCCAAGAAGGCGGTCTTGCTTGGCTTCCGCCTCAAGGACATGGAACAGCAATCGGGCGGGCCGCAGGGCGGCGGCTGGTGGGACAAGGTGGACAGCAAGTTCGCCGGATGGACCGATGCCGACTGGAAGGCCGGCGGATTTCGCGCGGTGCCCAACTGCATCGTGCGGCGGTCGGCCTTTATCGCGCCGGGCGTGGTGCTGATGCCGTCCTTCGTGAACCTCGGCGCCTATGTCGACGAGGGTACGATGGTCGACACATGGGCCACGGTCGGCTCCTGTGCGCAGATCGGCCGCGGCGTGCACCTGTCGGGCGGTGTCGGTATCGGCGGCGTGTTGGAGCCGATGCAGGCCGGGCCGACGATCATCGAGGACAATTGCTTTATCGGCGCGCGCTCCGAAGTGGTCGAGGGCGTGATCGTGCGCGAAGGCTCTGTTCTGGGGATGGGCGTCTTTATCGGCCAGTCGACCAAGATCGTCGATCGCGAGACCGGCGCGGTCATGTATGGCGAGGTGCCCGCCGGGTCGGTCGTGGTGTCGGGCTCGATGCCGTCAAGCAACGGGGTCAACCTTTATTGCGCGGTAATCGTGAAGCGGGTGGATGCGAGAACCCGCTCGAAAACCTCGATCAACGAGCTTTTGCGGGACTGATCGCCCCTGTCAGGCGAGCATGAGCCTCGCCTCATGGCTTTTCAGCGTCATCCTCGCGGTCGGGCCATACCCGATCGCGGCATTGCTCTCCAATTCGGGAAACAGGCGCCATATTTCGGCGCCGGTTTCCAGATCGAAGCTGCGCGCCGTCTCACGCCCGGGATGGTAGCTTTCACTCCAGAGCCCGTTGCCGCAGATCAATTCGTGCCGGCCAAACAGCAGGTGAACGTAGGTGACCGGTTTCCCGTCACGGCGCCGCCGGATCGTGCCGTCATTGACCAGTTCCCTGGCCTTGATCAGAACCTCATGCGCCCCGAACAGCAACTCCGCCATGGCCGAGCGTATCATGACCCGGTGATTGGGCGACAGTTCCAGGGCGTCATGCACCCCCAGAGCGCCCGCCTTGAACGTGACGGGTGCATCGCGGTCCTCGGCACGCCGCCTTGTCTGCCCGATCCATCGCACCGGCTGTGGCCCATGATCCAGCGTCAGCACCAGGTCGCCCGGTTCAAGCGCCTCGACCCTCACCGGCCCCGCGGGTGTCTCGATCAACGTTCCCGCCGTAAAACAGGGGGTCGTGGTCAGGTTGACAAAGGCGACATCCGAATTTCCGGCTTCATCCTCGACCGTGTAGGAAAAGGTGTTTTCCCCAACGTCATCGTCCGCCGCTGCCAGAATCAAACCGCTTTGCGTCAGCGTGATCGCTTCGCCGGTGGTCAAGACCACGGTATCGCCCACCGAGACCGGCTGGCCATTGATCTCGGTGATCGTCAGGGTGCTGCCGGTACTGCTGGTGTCATTGGCCAGAATGTCGAATTCTTCGCTGCCACCAGCGCGAATTTCGATGTCGTCATCCTGGCCCACGAGGGCCGTCTGGATCGAATATCCGGCGATCAGGAGATTGCTGTCGAATGCCCCGTCACCGCCATCGGCAATCCCGATCTTGATCGTGTTCACCTCGTTCGGGTTCACCGGTGCCTTGAGGGTCAAGGTCACCGTGAAACCGTCCATCTCTGTGTTGTAGGTCTCGCCGCTGGCAGGGTTGTCGATATAGAGGTTCTCGTTGCTCTGATCGTTGATGTTGTTGATCGTGATATCGCCGGTCCCGACGGTGAGAACGGCCTGCTCGCCATTGACCCACACGCCCACCGCATCGTTGAAACCTGAGTTGGCATATTCGAGATATTCTTCCGACGAGAACACGACCTGCATGGTCAGTTCGCTGCCCTGCGGGATGAACTCCGCCTCGAAAATGGCGGCGTCATAGGTTGTCTGCCCTGACACGCTGCTCAGATCGCTGTCACCGGCCCGCATGTGATTGGTGCTGGTGCCGCTGCTGGTATTGGCATCACCGCTGCTGTTGGTGATGTCCGTCGCCTTGCCGGTCGACAGGATCACACCCGTGTCCGAGGGGGTCACACCGGGTGCTGTGCTGTCACCGTCGGAATAGATGCCAGAGGCCGACGTGGCGCCCGCATAGCTGGCTGACACCACGGTGATGCCGTTGCCGAACATCTCGTGGGCCATTTCAAGGGCGTTTGCCGATGTGTCGACGGGAAGTTCCGACGCCAGTGCCATGCGATCTCTCCAACCGATGCCTTGGCGCCGGAGTGTCGCGGATGCGCGTTACGATCCGGTTGATCACTGCTTTTGAAAGTTCCCGAAAAGCGGAGATTGTGAAACAAATGCACAGCGGTTTATCCGGCCCGGATTGACGCTCGGGACGGTAGCGGGTAGGGCGATGCGCCATGGCAACGCGCGAAAAATCATCCCGTCAACAAGTCTATACGCTCGTGGTCGAGATCGGCCGCAAGGCCGGGGACGGTTTGCCGGATCGTGCAACCGGTGCGGCGTTGATGGTCTTTGCCAGTGGCGTGGACGAAGCCGAGGCGGTGCGCGAAACGGTGGCGATCCTGAAGCAGGCCGATACCGCTCCGCTGGATGTCACCGGATATGGCACGCTGGAGGAACGGCTGGCCGAAGGGCACGAGATTTCCGAGGAAGAGCGGGTGCTGATTCAGCGCGCGCTGGATGAGAATGCCGTGATCGTGGCGCAGTTGACGCCGTTTTTCGCAGAAGACGGAAAGGCGGGGTCGGCCCCGGCCTGTGAGTCATGACGAAAATCGCGATCAATGGATTCGGGCGGATCGGACGGTCGATCCTGCGCATGTTGCTGACCAGCCGGGCTAACGACGGGTTCGAGCTTGTCGCGATCAACGATATCGCGCCGCTGGAAAGCTGTGCCCATCTTTTCGCCTATGACAGCGTGTTCGGCCCCTATCCGGGCGATGTGCGCCACGAGAACGGGGCGATCATCGTCGATGGGAGGCACATCCCGTTTCATTCGGTCGCGGATATTCGAGAACTCGATCTGCAAGGCGTCGATGTCTTGCTGGAATGCACCGGGGCCGAGGGCGGCCGCGCCGAAGTCGAACGCGGGCTCGAGGCCGGGGCGAAATCGGTGCTGATCTCGGGACCCTCGGATGTTGCGGATGTGACCGTGGTGCTGGGCGCGAATGGCGGGGATATCGGAGCCCACCGAATCGTGTCGAATGCCAGTTGCACGACGAATGCGCTGGCCCCGCTGCTGGCGTTGCTGAATGGGCATTGGGGCGTGGAAAGCGGACATATGACTACCGTGCATTGCTACACCGGCAGCCAGCCGACCGTCGACAAGCCCAGGGCGAACCTGGTGCGGTCGCGCGCGGCGGCCCTTTCGATGGTGCCCACGACGACGAGCGCGGCGCGACTTATCGGTTCGGTTCTGCCGGAGTTGGCGGGCCGCATCGAGGCCAGGGCGGTGCGGGTTCCGACCGCCAGCGTGTCCTGCATCGACCTCACGGTTCAGACCCGAAGAACGGCGCGCGTGAACGAGGTCAACGCGGTTCTCGAGCAGATGGCGGCGGAGAACCCGGTATTCGGCTGGATCACCCTGCCATTGGTCTCGACCGATTTGCGCATGCGCCCCGAATCCATCGTGATGAGCGGACGCGAAACGAGCGTGTCGGTCGGCGGATTGCTCAGGGTTTTCGGCTGGTATGACAATGAATGGGGGTTCTCGAACCGGATGCTGGATATGGCAGGGTTGATGGCAAGGCGCTGAGCCGCCCCGGCCTTGGCGCGTCCATTCTGGCGACGGCGTCACCGCATCAGTTCAGGCAATTCACCGGTCAGCCCGGCCGCCTCGCGCAGAAAGCCGCGGCGCAGGCCGGGCATGGCGTTCACCCCACCCATCCCGAGGTCACGCACCATGCGCAACAGCGGGTTGTCGTTGGAAAAGAGCCGGTTCGTGAGATCCGTCGCCATGGCCAGCGTCGCCACGTCGAACCGGCGCCATTCCTGATAACGGTCCAGCACGAGAGGTGACGCAAAATCCTCGCCGCGCCGCGTGGCCTTGGCAAGGACATCCACCAGCGCACCGACATCGCGCAGCCCGGCATTGAGCCCCTGCCCGGCGATCGGATGCATCCCATGCGCCGCATCGCCGATGAGTGCCAAGCGTTCGTCCACGAACTGGTTGGCAATGGTCAGCTTCAGAGGATAGGCGAATTGTTTGCCCTTGATGCTGATCCGACCAAGGAAATCACCGAACCTCGGGCGCAAGACCTCAAGATACTCCTTGTCAGGCAAGGCGTTGATCGCGGCTGCGCTGTCATGCGTCTCGGACCAGACGATAGACGACACGTTGCCCGGCAAGGGCAGGATGGCCAACGGCCCCGGTGGCATGAAGAACTGATGCGCGATGCCATGATGCGGCTTTTCATGCTCGATCGCACAGACCAGCGCGGTCTGCCCGTAATCCCAGCCGGTCCGCCGGATTCCCGCGCGCCGCGCCGTGCCCGACTCGCGCCCGTCGCAACCGACTAGCAACCGCCCGCGCAGGGTCTGCCCGCTTTCCAGCCGCAGGCTCACGCCGCTTGCATCCACGTCCTGCGCGATGACCCGGTCCTGAACCTGGCGGATTTCCGGCGCCTCGCCCATCGCATCGAGAAAGGCCCGCCTGAGATAGCGGTCCTCGAGCATATGGCCCATCGGCCCTTCCTCGATCTCGGCCGATTCGAAATGCAGGAAGAACGGCGCGGGCCCCTCGCCCGCACGCCCGTCGCTGGCCTTGATCTCGTGCATCGGCTGGCTGTTCCCGGCCACCCGGTCCCAGATGCCGATTCGCGTCAGAAGCCGCTGCGATGCCAGGGCCAGCGCATAGGCCCGTCCGTCGAATGCCGCGTTTTTGCGCACCGTCTCGGGCAGCGCGTCCACCACCGTCACGGTAAAGCCCTTGCGGGCCAGCGCCAGGGCCAGCGCCGGGCCATTGAGCCCGCCGCCGACGATCAGGATGTCTCGTATCTCTTCCATGCCCCTAAATGTGGTCATTCACCCGGGATTGTCCATGGCACAGATCGCCGCTAGCGTGGGTCCATGCCGAGAGTGCGGATGCCTCCGGCGGGAGTATTTCAGGCAAGATGAAGGACGGACGGGATGAAGGACTGGTTGTGGATGAGCATGGGCGATCTGGGGCGTGGGATCGCGGCGGGCGAGATCGACCCCGTCGCCCTCACCGAAACCTATCTTTCGGCCATCAAGGCGCATGAACACCGCGACCGCATCTATGCCCGCCTGACCGAGAGCCGCGCCATGGCCGAGGCCGGGGCCGCATCCAAACGGGCCAAGGCCGGGCAGCGCCGGGGCCCTCTCGACGGAGTGCCGGTGAGTTGGAAAGACCTGTTCGATACGGTCGGGGTTGCGACCGAGGCCGGATCGGCCCTGCTCGAAGGGCGGGTGCCGGAGGTCGACGCCCGTGTTTTGCGGAACGCGACGCTGGCCGGGACGGTCTGCCTTGGCAAGACGCATATGTCGGAATTCGCCTTCTCGGGTCTCGGGCTCAACCCGGTCACGGCCACACCGCCGAATGCGAATGACCCGGAGGCAGTGCCGGGTGGGTCGTCCTCGGGGGCAGCGGCATCGGTCGCCTTCGGCCTGGCGCCTGGCGGGATCGGGTCGGATACCGGCGGCTCGGTGCGCATCCCGAGCGCCTGGAACGACCTTGTGGGGCTCAAGACCACGGCAGGACGGCTTTCGATCGAGGGTGTCGTGCCGCTTTGTGCCAGGTTCGACACCATCGGGCCGCTCGCCCGATCAGTCGAGGATTGCGCGTTGATGCTGGCCGCGCTGGAAGGCGGAAAATCCGCCGACCTTGCCGGAGCGACGATTCGGGGCGCACGGATCGGCGTGTTGCAGACCGTGGCGCTCGACGATGTGCGGGATGCGCCAATTGCGGCCTACAAGGAGGCGATGGACCGGCTGACCGAGGCCGGCGCGCTGCTTGAACCCTTCGAGGCACCCGAAGTCACCCGCGCCATGGACCAATCGGCGGTCTCCTTCACCTCCGAGGCCTGGGGCACATGGGGCGATCTGATCGACACCGCACCGGACAAGATGTTCCCGCAGATTCTCGAACGGTTCCGCTCGGGGCGCGATCACGACGCCGCCGATTACGTCCGGGCCTGGCACGACATCGACGCCGCGCGCGCCGAATGGGCCGCCCGTGTTGCCGGGTTTGATGCGGTCATCATCCCGTCGGCTCCCAACCTGCCCCCCAAGGCCGATCGCCTGCTCAGCGATCACGACTATTACGTGACCGAGAACCTCCTGACCCTGCGCAATACGCGGATCGGCAACATGCTCGGACTTTCCGCCATGACCCTGCCCACGGGCACACCCTCCTGTGGCGTGATCCTGATGGGCAAAGCCTTTGGCGAAGAGGCGCTTTTGCGCGTGGCAGCCGGGGCCGAAAAGGTTTTGGCCTAAATGCCACAACTGCCTCTGCCGACGCGTGAATTTCTGGACGTGGCCGTGCCGCTTGGGTAACATGCTTTCAAACGGGGCGTTCATGACCCCGGCCCTGAGGCAGAAAAAGCAGTAAACCCATGTTTCCCGATCGGTTCTCGAACCTGCCGGAATATGCATTCCCGCGCCTGCGCGCCTTGCTGGATCATCACCAGCCGGGGGGTGACGTGGCGCATATGACCATCGGTGAGCCGAAACATCCCTTTCCCGACTGGGTTCCGGGCGTGATTTCCGAGAATGCCGCCGGCTTCAATGCCTACCCACCCAATGACGGCACCCTGGGTTTGCGTGGCGCGATCTCGGACTGGCTCAAACGCCGGTTCGGCGTCAAGACCGACCCCGAGACCCAGGTCATGGTTCTGAACGGCACCCGCGAAGGGCTTTACAACGCCTGCATGGCACTGGTGCCCGAGAAGGTGAGGGGCGATCAGCCACTGATCCTGCTGCCCAACCCGTTCTATCAGGTCTACATGATCGGTGCGATTTCGGTGGATGCCCGGCCGGTCATGGTACCCGCCACCCGCGCCACCGGATACCTGCCCGATTATTCCGGCCTGCCCACCGATATGCTCAACCGGGTCGCGGCGGCCTATATCTGCTCACCCTCGAACCCGCAGGGCGCCGTCGCCGACCGTGCCTATCTGCGCGAGTTGATCGGTCTGGCCGAACAGTTCGATTTCCAGATCTTCGCCGACGAATGCTATTCCGAGATTTATCGCGACACCTCGCCGCCCAGCGCGATGGAAGTGGCCGCCGAAATGGGCGCCGATCCGGAACGGGTGGTTGTGTTCCACTCGCTTTCCAAACGCTCGAACCTGCCGGGGCTGCGCTCCGGTTTCGTTGCGGGCGGGCCGCAATCCATTGCCCGGTTCAAGCAATTGCGCGCCTATGCGGGCGCACCGGTCCCCCTGCCGCTGCAAATCGCATCCGAGCGGGTCTGGGCGGAAGAAGAGCATGTCACCGAGAACCGCCGCCTTTATCAGAAGAAATACGAAGTCGCCGATGCGGTGATGTCGGGGATCGAGGGATATCAAGGCCCGGAAGCCGGGTTCTTTCTCTGGTTGCCGGTCGAAGACGGTGAAACCGCCGCGCTCAAGGCGTGGAAGGAAACCGGTGTCCGAGTCCTGCCCGGCGCCTACCTGGCGCGGGACGTGAATGGCTCCAACCCGGGCAAAACCTATATCCGGGCCGCAATGGTGGCTCCAAAAGATGAAATGGAGCACGCACTCATTCGCTTGCGTGACTGCATCTACAGCTGAGGACGAGGGAAAAAATGGCATATCAGGCACGAGGACGCGACCCGCTGCTCGACAGTAACATGGCCGAAGCGATCGAGAAACGTGGCAAGGAACTGCTTGGCATCGTGCTCATTCTCATCGGGTTGTCGGCGGTGGCGATGTTCTGGTCCTATGCACCTTCCGATCCCTGGTGGATGTCGGCGACGGACGCACCGGTCGAGAACTGGATGGGCCGGTTCGGCGCCTCGGTCGCAGCACCGATGTTCATGATCGTGGGTCTGGGCAGCTGGGGCCTTGCCGCCGTGCTTGTCGCCTGGGGACTGCGCCTTGCCCTTCATCGCGGCAGCGACCGAGCCCTCGGTCGGCTGATCTTTGCCCCGATCTGGATCGCACTTCTCTCGGTCTATGCCGCGACCCTCGTTCCCGGCCCGGAATGGACGCATTCCTTTGGCCTTGGCGGCCTCTTCGGCAAGACCGTCGCAGGCAGCCTGCTGACTCTCCTGCCCATATCGGCAACCTTCGGACTCAAGGTCCTGTCGATCGTTCTTGGCGTTACAATGGCCGCCGGTGCCGTCTTCGTGCTGGGCTTTACCAGATCCGAACTGCGCCATTTCATGCGGTTTCTGCTGATCGGCATCATCATGCTTTATGCCGGGTTGATGGCCATGATGGGCAAGACCGCACGCGGCGCCGTCGCCACGGCCCAGACACTCCAGGCCCGGAACGCCGCCCGCCGCCAGCGCCGCGCGCAAGAGGCGGCCGAGGCCGCCGAATGGGCCGCCATGCAAGAGACCCGGAGCACTCCTTCCCCTGCCCACCACCGCGACCAGCCGACCATGGGCCACCCCGAGCCGCCGCTGGAAACCGCGCAACGCTCCGAGAAACCCGGCATCCTGTCCCGGGCGAGCAACCTCATTCGTCGGCCCGATCCCGAAATCAACGCCTTGCCCGAACCCGAACTCATCGAAACCGAGCCGCATTTCGGAACCGTCCCCGATGCCCCCGGCGACGACCGTATCCGCGCCCGCATTGCAGATGTGATCAAGACCCGGGCGCGACAGGACCCCGCATTCCAGTCCGAAACCCATGCACCGCTGACCAAGGGGCGCGGTCGCGGCCCGGACCCGCTCATCCTCACGCCCGGCCCCGCCACGGGCCTGCCGCCCGAGCCGCCATTGACGACGCCGAATGACATGCCGGAGCCTTCGTTCACGGCCCCGCCCGAGCCGAGCGGCTTTGACCATGCGCCCGAGGCCGACCATGATCCGGTCGCCGAGATTTCCCCGCGCCCGCTTCATGCCGGACCCATGGCCGCGCCCATTCCGCAGGCCCAACCGCGCAAGGTGGTCCAGCAACCGCAGCGCAAACCGATCCAGCCCTCGACCCGGGCCCGGGCCGAGGCGCAGCCGGCCCTGCAATTCGACGACCCGCAACCGGCCTATGAACTACCTCCCCTGTCGCTGCTCACCAGTCCCGAAAAGGTGCAGCGCCACCACCTTTCCGACGAGGCGCTCGAAGAAAACGCCCGGATGCTGGAAACCGTGCTCGACGATTACGGCGTCAAGGGCGAGATCGTCTCGGTCCGCCCCGGCCCGGTCGTCACCATGTATGAGCTCGAGCCGGCCCCGGGCCTCAAGGCCAGCCGGGTGATCGGTCTTGCCGACGACATCGCGCGCTCGATGTCGGCCCTCTCGGCCCGGGTCTCGACCGTGCCAGGGCGCAGCGTGATCGGAATCGAACTGCCCAACGACAACCGCGAAATGGTCAATTTCCGCGAGATCCTTTCGTCGCGCGATTATGGCGACGGCAACCACAAGCTGCCACTCGCCCTGGGCAAGGATATCGGCGGCGATCCGATCGTTGCCAACCTCGCTAAGATGCCCCACCTGCTGATTGCAGGCACCACCGGGTCAGGCAAATCCGTGGCGATCAACACCATGATCCTGTCGCTGCTCTACAAGCTGTCACCCGAAGAATGCCGCATGATCATGATCGACCCCAAGATGCTGGAACTCAGCGTTTATGACGGCATCCCGCATCTGCTCTCGCCCGTGGTGACCGACCCGAAAAAGGCGGTTGTGGCCCTCAAATGGGTCGTGGGCGAGATGGAGGAACGCTATCGCAAGATGTCCAAGATGGGCGTGCGCAATATCGACGGCTACAACAGTCGCGTCGCCGATGCGCTCGCCAGAGGCGAGATGTTCTCGCGCACGGTGCAGACCGGCTTTGACGACGAAACCGGCGAACCCGTCTTCGAGACCGAAGAAATCACCCCCGAGAAGATGCCCTATATCGTCGTGATCGTCGACGAGATGGCCGACCTGATGATGGTCGCAGGCAAGGAGATCGAAGCCTGCATCCAGAGGCTTGCCCAGATGGCGCGGGCCTCGGGCATTCACATCATCATGGCCACGCAACGCCCTTCGGTCGATGTGATTACCGGCACGATCAAGGCCAACTTCCCCACCCGCATCAGCTTTCAGGTCACATCCAAGATCGACAGCCGCACCATCCTTGGCGAAATGGGCGCCGAACAGCTGCTGGGGATGGGCGACATGCTCTACATGGCCGGCGGAGCAAAGATCATTCGCTGTCACGGCCCCTTCGTTTCCGACGAGGAGGTCGAGGAGATCGTCAACCACCTCAAGGGTTTCGGTCCGCCCGAATACCTGAGCGGCGTGGTCGAAGGCCCCGATGACGAAAAGGCCGACGGCATCGACGCGGTGTTGGGTCTGGGCGGAAATACCGACGGCGAAGATGCGCTCTATGATCAGGCGGTGGCCATCACGATCAAGGATCGCAAATGCTCGACCTCCTATATTCAACGCAAGCTGGCCATCGGCTACAACAAGGCCGCCCGGCTGGTCGAGCAGATGGAAGAAGAAGGCGTCGTGTCATCCGCGAACCATGTCGGCAAGCGCGAAATCCTCGTCCCGGAACAGTAGGGTGGGTTATCAACCCACCCTCTCTTGTCAGCATGTTATCGCCTAACGGTTGGGTTTGGGGCAGTCTGTGCCTATCTCAACGAATACGACATCGGCGCAACATCAAAGGTTCCCGTACATGCCCCTGAAACAACTTGTCCTCGCCTCTGCCACGGCCATCGCCCTTGCGACCCCGGCCTGGGCGGAAAAACTGTCGCTGGCCGCGATCTCCGAGTATCTCAACGGGCTGCAAACCGCGCAGGGCGCGTTCACCCAGATCAACGATGACGGCACGATCTCGATCGGCACGATCTATATCGCGCGCCCGGGCAAGATCCGTTTCGAATACGAGCCGCCCGAACAGACCCTCGTGCTCGCTTCGGCCGGTGCCGTCGCGATCTTCGATCCGAAAACCAACCAGGGGCCGGAAACCTATCCGCTCAACCGGACGCCGCTCAAGATCATCCTCGCGGAAAACATCGATCTGAGGCGCACCAACATGGTTGTCGGCCATACCTATGACGGCACCGCCACGACCGTGACCGCGCAAGACCCCGAACACCCCGAATATGGCAATATCCAACTCAGGTTCACCGGCAACCCGGTCGAATTGCGCCAGTGGATCGTCAATGACGATTCCGGCTCATCCACCACCGTGGTTCTGGGCGAGTTGAAGGTCGGCGGCAACCTGCCCTACCGGCTGTTCGACATCGAACAGAACACCCGGAGAACCGATCGCTGAAACGGATCGTCTGTGCCCGAGCCAGGGATAGGGCACTACGCCGGGAAACCTCTGCGCATTGCGCACGTTGCCCGAAACGCCGTGATCAACGCCATTTCCGGCAGGTCGCCAATTGCGCACGATAGGCATCCGCCCGCGCACCCACTTCGCCCGAGATCCGCAGCAGCCACGCCTTGCCGTTATGGCTGCCCCGCGCAAAGCCGGTATGGCCCTCGTGATAGGCCAGATACTGGTTGCGCGCATCCGACAGGGCCACGCCGTTGCGCTCTCGCGTCTTGGTCATGTACCAGCCCATGAAATCGGTGGCGTCATTGATGTTGTTGCGCCGCGCACCGGATCTGCGTGCCTCGCGACGATACTCATCCCATGTCCCGTCCAACGCCTGCGCGTAACCATAGGCACTGGACTGCCGCCCCATCGGTATCACGCCAAGCGCATATCGGAACGGCGTGCGCGCATCGGCAATGAACTTGCTCTCCTGATAAAGCGTCGCCATCTGGACATGCGCGGGCACACCCCATTTTCTCTCTGTCGCGCGAAAGGCGCGCACGAAATGCGGCCGTTGCTCCAGAATGCGGCACGCATTGTCCAGAGATGCGGGCGCCGAATTGTCCCGCCCTTCACAGCTGCCCAGCAGGACCAGAATCACCAGGGCGCGAAGAAGTCTGCTCATCTGCCTCTCGCTATGTTTCTTGTCGTGTTTTGAAGACAGTCTAGCGTTTTTTCCCCCGGGGATAAACGTCTTTCCTCTCACAGTCGCGCGGCGCCCCCACGCTGCGCCGGGAAAAGTTCCGCTAACCACTGTCAAACCAGGGTTCACAGACTGTTTCCCATGATTCTTTGGCCCGGAAATGGACAACCCCCCCTTGAAGGCTTTATGCTCGATCGGTAGGGGCTGCACCATGATGTTAAGAACACGAGCGAAATATCACCTTGGACAGGTTGTCCGACACAAGAAGCACCCGTTCCGCGGGGTTGTTTTTGATGTGGACCCGGAATTCAACAACAGCGAGGAATGGTATGAGTCCATTCCCGAGGAAAGCCGACCGGTGAAGGACCAGCCCTTCTATCACCTGCTCGCCGAGAATGACCAAAGCTATTACGTCGCCTATGTCAGCGAACAGAACCTCGTTGCGGATTATTCCGGCGAACCTGTCGATCACCCGGACATCCCCGATCTGTTCGGGCCGTTCGAGGACGGGCATTACCCGCTGCATTTCCAACTGAATTGAGAGCCAGGGTGGGTTGACACCCACCCTACATGTCGACCGGGCGCTGCTCCTTCTTCCAGGTCGCGAAACCACCCTCCATCTCGGCGATGTTATCGACCCCCATCTCCTGCAACGCCTTGACGGACAGGGCCGACCGCCACGCACTGGCGCAGAACAGAACCAGCGTCTTGTCGGTGGCCAGCCCCTCCTTGTGATAGGGGCTTTCCGGGTCGATCCAGAATTCCAGCATCCCGCGCGGAGCATGGAACGCCCCCGGGATCCGCCCGTCACGGCTCAGCTCGCGCGGATCGCGAATATCGACCAGAAGCGCCTCGCCGGCCTCGGCCATACGCGCGGCCTCTTCGGTGCTGAGCGAGGTGATCGTCTTCTTGGCCTGTGCGACCATGTCCTTGACCGGTGTGATGCCCATTTCTCAATACCCCAATGCAATGCCATCCTTGCGCGGATCCGACGCGCCTTCCAGAACCCCGTCCTCGCGGATCAGGATCGCCTGTGCCCCACCCAGCGGCCCCTCGGGCACGGCAACGTGATGCCCCATTTCGGCCAGTTCGGCGCGCACCGATTCGGAATATCCCGTCTCGATGTTGAGCTTGCCCTGATCGGCAAAGCTGCGCGGCGCGTCCAGCGCATCCTGTAGCTCCATCCCGTAATCGACCATGTTCGAGACGACACGGGCATGCCCGTTGGGTTGATAGGCCCCGCCCATCACACCGAACGGCATGATCACCTTGCCCTTGCGCCGCAGCATGCCCGGGATGATCGTGTGCATCGGTCGCTTGCCGCCCGCCAGCTCGTTGGGATGCCCTTCCTCCAGCGTGAAGCCGGCGCCCCGGTTCTGCATCAGGATGCCGAATTTCTCGCTGGCGATCCCCGAACCGAAGCCGTGGAACACCGAATAGATCAGGGAAACCGCCATCCGGTCCTTGTCAACCACGGTGATATAGACCGTATCCTTGTGGACCGCCTCGCTCACCGGGGCCGCCGCCGCCATCGCCTTCCCGGGGTCGATCAGCGCGGCCAGTTGCTTCGCCGTCTCCATGCTCAGCATATGGTCAAGCCGCGCCGTGCGATCCGGGTCGGCAATGAAGCGATTGCGCGCATCATAGGCGAGCTTCGCCGCCTCGGCCTCGATATGCGCCCGCGCGGCGCCGAACGGCTCCAGGCTGGCCAGATCGAACTGCGCCAGGATGTTGAGCATCAGGATCGCCGTCGCGCCCTGCCCGTTGGGCGGATGCTCGAGCAGGTCGGTGCCCTTGTAATCGCCGCTCACCGGCTCGGTATAGAAACTCTCGGCGCCCGCGAAGTCTTCAAGCGTATGCACCCCGCCCAATTCCTGCAACGCGGCAACCATGTCCTCGGCGACCTCGCCCGAATAGAACGCATCGCGCCCACCCGTCGCGATTCTGCGCAGCACCTCGGCTTGCCCGGGCGCTGCGAAGACCTGCCCCACCTTGGGCACCTTTCCGTTGATCAGGAAATGGGTTTTCCCATGTGCCTGCAATGCCTTGGCCGCGGTCGGAAGGTCAAAGGCAACGCGCGGGGCGATCGGAACGCCGGTCTCTGCATAGTGAATCGCCGGAGCGAGAACCGAATCGAGTCCGATCCTGCCCCAATCCGCGCTCAATCGGCAAAACGCGTCAATCGCCGTCGGGATCGTCACCGCCTCAGGCGCATGAACCAGCACGGTCTTTTGACCCTTGTCCCGCAGCGCCGCCGCACTGGCCGCCGCGGGCGCCCGGCCGGACCCGTTGATTGCGTGAACCTCGTCACGCCCCGCCGGCTTGAACAGAACGAAACAATCGCCGCCAAGTCCCGTCATCTGCGGCTCGCAAATTCCCAGCAGAACCGCGCCGGCAATCGCCGCGTCCATCGCGTTGCCGCCGCGTTCAAGGATATCCACCGCCGCTTTCGCAGCCAACGGATGCGAGGTGGCACAGACCCCGTTGGTGGCCAGAACCGCCGACCGTCCTGGTAAATGAAAATCGCGCATCTCGTGTCTCTCCATCCTGTCGTTCGGGCAACACTAAGGCCCGATGGCAGAAATGCCAATCGGGCCGTTACGTTCTACCTGAACCAATCCGTTGGACAGAGAAACCTCGACGCCGAACACTGGGTGGGGGCTGTTAACGCCCGGCGCCGAGGGAAGCTATATGCAGCTACCCCTCCCTTATCGCGTTAGAATCTGGCGGCAATGCGGGGGTGTTTGGGCGATTCCACGGATTGAATCTGGCTATTTTGCGACAGGGCCGGGCCCGTCCTTGTCGGGGACAGGCCGGTATGGAATGGAAAAACGCAAACGATTGCGCCCGGCATCGCGGCGATAGTCCAGATTTTCGGCAAGACGATGCACAAGAAACCATCCGAACCCGCCTTCGGGCAGGTCCTGCCGCGCGCCGTCAACCTGTGCCGGTCTTCCGGGCGGCAGGCACAAGCCCGGCATCGGCACGCCATGATCGCAGATCGTGAACCAGATCGCATCTGGCCCGCTCTCACAGCACAGATCGACCTTGCCCTGCCGGTCCGGTCCATAGGCATGTTCCACGATATTGTTGAGAACCTCTCCAAGAACGATCTCGGTCGTGCTTTGCAGGTAATCGTCATGCCCTTGGGCACTCAGCTCCGCGATCAGATCCTCCAGGGCTGCCCGCACGGCAAACCCGGTCCCGGTAAAGACAAGACGAAACGGGTCAGGCATCCGGATATCCTTCGGCCGCAGGACCGATCCACCGGCCGGCCTCATCCTGCGGCATAGATCGCCTGCGCTTGCGCGATGTCGTCGTGGATGGTGAACACACTGTCCATCCGGGTCAGGCGAAAGACCTTGTCGACATTCGGACGCAACGCCGCAAGATCGAGCCGCCGGGTTGCGCCCAACTGCTTCATCGCCGCCACGATCGCGCCGAGGCCACTCGAATCCATGAAATCAACCTCGCCCAGATCGAGGACGACATGCGGTGCCCCATTCGCCGTCAACTCGCGCATGCGATCCTTGAAGCGGATCGCCACCGCCGCGTCGATCCGTGCTTCCTTCACTGTCACGATCTGAAGATCGCCGGTTCCGCTGCTCTCAAGGTTCATGGCTTCTCCGATGCGTAGAACTACGAAATCTCGTGAACAGGCTAGACGCCAATCCTTACCATTCGGTATGCATGGAATGACCATATTGGAGGCAGATCATGAAAGAAGTCGTTATCGCTGGCGCGGCCCGCACGCCGATGGGCGGGTTTCAGGGCGTCTTTGACGGCGTGCCCGCCGCCAATCTCGGCGGTGCGGCGATTCGCACCGCGTTGAAGGATGCAGGCGTGACATCCGTCGACGAGGTGCTGATGGGATGTGTCCTGCCTGCCGGACAGGGCCAGGCCCCCGCGCGCCAGGCCGGTTTCAATGCCGGTCTCGGTGAAGAGGTGCCCGCCACCACCCTCAACAAGATGTGCGGCTCGGGCATGCGCGCCGCGATGATGGGCTTTGACCAGATCGCGCTGGGCCACAATGCCACGATGCTGGCCGGCGGCATGGAATCGATGTCCTGCGCGCCCTATCTCTTGCCCAAGATGCGCGGCGGCGCACGGATCGGCCATCAGGAGGTCAAGGACCACATGTTTCTTGACGGTCTCGAAGACGCTTATGACAAGGGCCGCCTGATGGGCACCTTCGCCGAGGACTGCGCCGAGGCGTTTCAGTTCACGCGCGACGCGCAGGACCAATACGCCATCGGCTCGCTCGACAACGCGCTCGAGGCCGAACGCAGCGGCGCGTTCGACGACGAGATCACTCCCGTCACCATTCACGCCCGCACCGGCGAAGAGATCATCACCCGCGATGAGCAACCCGGCAAGGCCCGGCCCGAGAAGATCCCGATGCTCAAACCCGCCTTCCGCAAGGATGGCACCGTCACTGCGGCCAATTCCTCGTCCATCTCGGATGGTGCGGCCGCGCTCGTGCTGGCCGGGCGCGATCATGCCGAGGCCGAGGGCATGAACATCCGCGCCCGCATCCTTGGCCATGCCGGCCACGCTCAGGCCCCGTCGCAATTTCCCACCGCGCCGATCCCCGCCGCACGAAAGCTGCTCGAGCGTATCGGCTGGGACAAGTACGATGTCGATCTCTGGGAGGTGAACGAGGCGTTCGCCGTGGTGCCAATGGCCTTCATGCGCGAACTCGGCCTGCCGCGCGACATCGTCAACGTCAATGGCGGCGCCTGCGCGCTGGGCCATCCGATCGGCGCATCCGGTGCCCGCATCATGGTCACGCTTCTCAACGCGCTGGAGAAACGCGGCCTCAAACGCGGCGTCGCGGCCATCTGCATCGGCGGCGGCGAAGGCACGGCCATCGCCATCGAACGCATCTGATCCGCATCGCCCCCGTGGCGTTTCAGGTTACCACAAAGACACCTGAAACGCTTCAGTTGGTAAGCCCCTGCGGACTCCCGACAACGACAAAGCTCAGCCGCTCGGGGTCGATCAGGTCTCGCGCGACCCGATTCACATCGTCGAGCGTGACCGCGTTCACCCGGTCATTGCGGGTCGCGATGTAATCTATGGGCATGTCCGAAATCTGCATCGCCACCATGATCCGGGCGATCGGCCCGTTGCCTTCAAAGCGCAGAGGGTAGGACCCGGTAAGATAGGTCTTGGCCCGATCGAGTTCCTCTTCACTGACACCTTCATCGCGGGCGCGTGTCCACTCGGCGCGGATCACCTCGATGGCCTCGGCCACCCGGTCATTGGCCGAAGAGACCGACCCCATCCAGAGATCGGCCTGATCCTTGTCGACGAGGTAGGAATAGACACCATAGGTCAGGCCGCGCTTTTCGCGGATCTCGCTCATCAGCCGCGATTCGAATCCGCCACCGCCAAGGATGTGATTGAGGATGTAAGCCGCGAAGTAATCGGGATGGTCAAAGTCGATCCCAGGCTGCGCGAAACGCACCACCGATTGCGGCGTTTCGTAATCGGTCACGTGAATCCCACCCTCGAGCCGGGGCGCGGCAGGGCCGGGCAGCTCGGCGCCGGTCTCGGGCAGATCGCCCAGAAGACGGTCGAGCAGCACACCCAGCTCGTCACCGGTGATATCGCCCACGGCACTGATATAAAGCCTGTCGCGGACCAGCGCAGCGCGATGCGCCGCGATGACATCGTCGCGCGTCAGGGCCGAAACGCTTTCGACCGTGCCGTCAAGCGGCGTCCCATAGGGGTGATCGCCATAGATCATCGCGTCAAAGACCCGCCCGGCAATGGCGCGGGGGTCTTTTTCGTCCGAGCGGATGGATGAGAGAATCTGCCCGCGCACCCGGTCGATGGCATCGGGATCGAATCGCGGGGCAATCAGACTTTCACGCAGCAGCGCGATGGCCTCGTCGCGGTTCTCGGTCAGGATCTTGGCCGAGACGGTCACCGCATCGTCATTCACGTCATAGCGGAACTTGGCGGCGAGCCGCTCGGTGGCGCGGGTGAAGGCGCGCGCATCCATCTCGCCCGCCCCTTCTTCGAGCAGGCCGGTCATGAGGTTTGTCGCGCCGCGTTTGCCGGGCGCGTCGAGCGACCCGCCCCCGCGAAAGCGCAGTTCGAGCGCGACAAAGGGAATCGACGGCTCCTCGACCAGCCAGGCGGTGATACCGCCGGGCGAGGTGACGTCCTCGATCTCGACGCCGGCCCGGGCGGGCAGGGCAAACGCGAGCGTGGCGGCAAGCGCGAAAGCGAAACGGATCACTGGATCATCTCCTCTGGAGCGGGCGCGCTTGGCGCGGCGAGCCAGCCGGTGACGGCGCGGCGGCGGTCGAACACCTCTTGCGCGGCGGCAAGGATGTCGTCCTCGGTGACGGATTGCAGGATGCCGGGCCAGGCCTGCACATCCGCGACGGTCAGGCCCTGTGTCATGGCCCGGCCATAGCGGTTGGCCAGACGCTCGACATCGTCGCGCGCATAGATCCGCGCCGCGCGCAGTTGCATCTTGACCCGGTCGAGCTGTTCGGTGTCGATCCCGTCTTCGAGAAAACCGGCGATCGTGGCGTCCATCGCATCTTCGGCCTGTTGCAGGGTGACCCCCTCGGTCGGCACGACGATCAGCGAAAACGTCGTGTCGTCCAGGGAAACGCCACGGTAGAAGGCCGACGTATAGACCGCGACCTGTTCGTCGAATTGCAGCTTTTCGGCCATGTAGGAGGTGGTGCCACCGCCCAGAAGCTCGGCCAGGATATTGAGCGCCGCAGCCTTTTCCTGCGCGCCGCTTTCACGCGCAGGCGCGGTGTAGGAGCGGCTGACCCAGGGTTGGGCGACGCGCGGGTCCTCGAATATCAGGCGGCGCTCGGCCAGTTGCGGTGGCTCCTGCGGGCGGGCGCGCGGGGCGAGGTCGGGATTGGGCGGCAGCGGGCCATAGTGTTTCTCGGCCAGCGCGCGCACGTCGTCCGGCACCACGTCGCCGGCAACGATGAGGATCGCGTTGTTGGGGGCATAGAAGCGTTCGTAGAACGCCAGGGCCGCCTCTCTGTCGAGGGTCTCGATCTCGTGGCGCCAGCCGATGATCGGCACGCCGTAGGGATGGTTGAGATACTGCACCGCGTTCTTCTGCTCTCGAAACAGCGCCGAGGGGCGGTTCTCGGTGGTCTGGTTGCGCTCCTCGATGACGACATCGCGTTCGGTGGCGACATCCTCGGTGGCGAGGCGCAGGTTGACCATCCGGTCGGCCTCCATCCCCATCACCAGGTCGAGCCGGTCGGCGGCAACGCGCTGGAAATAGGCGGTATAGTCATAACTGGTAAAGGCGTTGTCGCGACCGCCATTGCGCGCCACACGGCGCGAGAATTCCCCGGGGGCGAGGGTCTCGGTGCCCTTGAACATCAGGTGTTCGAGAAAATGCGCGATGCCCGATTGCCCGGGCGGCTCATCCGCCGCGCCGACGCGATACCAGACCATGTGAACGGCGACCGGCGCGCGGTGGTCTTCGATGACCACGACCTCCATGCCGTTGTCGACCGTGAAATGCGTGACCGCGTCTTCGGCCCGGGCGTCCGGAGAAATGGCGAGGGTCGCAACCAGTGCGAAAACGAAACTCAAGGCGAGGAAGGCGGCGCGAACGGTTGGAAAACGCGGCATGTGCTGTCCTTCGGTCTGGCAATGGATGTGGCCAAGATAGGCGATTGCCCCGGGGCTTCAAGCCAGCCCCGGCGCAGGTGACGCAGAAGTGAAAGACCCCTTGCCCGAAGGCCGGAAATCACCGGCTGGGCGGCGGAAAGGTCGGGGTGCGCACGCCCGTGGCGCGGCGGAAACGTTCGGCTTCGGCGCGGGGGTTGAGGGTCTGGCCCTTGTAGACCTGGTTGTAACGGTCGGTCTTGACGATGCGGATCTTGGTAAAGCGCGATTTGCGCCGGCGGAAATCCTCGTCCACGGCGGCCAGTTCCTCGCGGATATTGGCGGGCACGCCATTGCGTCCCGCGTGGCGCACCAGTGCCCCGTCCGAGGCAGGAACGCCGCCAGGTGTCAGCCGTTCGGGCCGCCCGCCCAGCGCCGCCACGCCATCGGCGCGCGGGTTCTGATCGACAAGATTCGCCACGCCGGGGGTGGGCGGAGGCAATTCGTTGAAACTGGGCGGGGCCTCGAGCGGCTTGGTCGGAAGGATCGAGAATTCGTCCGGTCCCGGCGTGGCCGAGCGGACATCGCGCAGGGTGATGTCACGTTCATAGCCACCGCAGGCCGACAGGGCCAGGGCAGAGATCATCAGGATCAGGACGCGCTTGCGCATCTTCGCACTCCCACAAAACTTGGCACAGGTTTAACCCATCACCGCGCCCGCGTCACGGGCCGTTTTCGACCCGATTCGCCTCAGGTGGCCTTTTTACCGCCGGGTTTCGCGCTTTTCTTCCCACCATCCTGCCCACCGGTAAAAAGCACCAGGCCAATGGCGCCGGCAAAGACCGCGACATCGGCGAGGTTGAAGGAATAGGGATTGCGGATTCCGCAGCAACTCATGTTCAGGAAATCCGCCACGGCACCGTAAAGCAGCCGGTCCACCACGTTGCCAAGCGCCCCGCCAACCAGAAGCCCGGCGGCAACCTGCGCCCACAGGCCCGCTTTCTCGTGATAGACCCACCAGATGACAGCACCGGAAATCGCCACGGCCACGGCGATGAGCACCCAGCGCGTCAGGTCCGATCCTTCGCCGAAGAGCCCGAAATTGACGCCCTGATTCCACGCCATGCGCAGGTTGAGGAAGGGCGGCAACACGTCGATTTCCAACCGCCGGGACAGGCCCAGCCAATGCACGACAACCCATTTGCTGGCCTGATCCGCCAGAAATGTCCAGAACCCCACCCAGAAAACGGTGCGCATGGGTTTATCTCCTGCCTCGTATCCGGGCGGTTGATCCGGCCTCGGTTGCTCGATTGCCCATTAGTGCCGGAAATGCCGCATACCGGTCAAGACCATAGCCAGCCCGGCGGCATCGGCGGCGGCGATCACCTCGTCATCGCGCATGCTTCCGCCCGGCTGAATGACCGCCGTCGCCCCGGCCGCCGCGGCCTCCATCAGACCGTCGGCAAAGGGAAAGAACGCGTCCGACGCCACCACCGCGCCCCTGGCCGGGCTTTCGGACAGGCCCAGCGCCTCGCCCATGCGGGCGGCCTTGATCGCGGCGATATTGGCACTGTCCACGCGACTCATCTGGCCCGCGCCAACACCCACGGTGGCGCCGTCCCTGACATAGACGATGGCATTCGATTTCACATGCTTCGCCACTTTCCACGCGAACAGCAGATCGGCCAGTTCCCGAGCCGAAGGCGCGCGTTTCGTCACCACGCGCAGGTCGTCCGACGCGACATGGCCATTGTCCTTGTCCTGCACGAGGAACCCGCCCGCCACGTGCCGGAAACTCAGCCCCGGCGCGCGCGGATCGGCCATGGCGCCGGTGGTGAGCAGGCGCAGGTTCTTCTTGCCGGCAAAGATGGCGCGTGCCGCGTCGCTCGCCGACGGGGCGATCACCACTTCGGTGAAGATCTGCGTGATTTCTTCCGCCGTCGCTTCATCCAGCGGCTGGTTGAGCGCGACAATCCCGCCGAAGGCCGAGGTGCGGTCGCAATCGAACGCCTTGGCATAGGCCTCTTTCAGGGTCGCACCCAGGGCCGCGCCGCAGGGATTGGCGTGCTTGATGATGGCACAGGCGGGGCCGTCCTGGGGCAGGAATTCACTGACCAGTTCAAAGGCGGCGTCGGTGTCGTTGATGTTGTTATAGCTCAGCTCCTTGCCCTGATGCTGGGTCGCGGTGGCGACGCCGGGGCGGTTCGTGCCGTCGGTGTAGAAACTGGCCGATTGATGCGGGTTCTCGCCATAGCGCAGGGTCTGGGCCAGCGTCCCGGCAAAGGCGCGGCGGCGCGGCGCCGGATCGCCCAGCGCCCCGGCGAACCATGTGCTGACCGCCGCCTCATAGGCGGCGGTGCGGGCATAGGCGCGCTGGGCCAGCTGTTGGCGGAAGGTCAGGGTGGTTTGCCCTTCATGTGTCTCCAACTCGGCCAAAAGGGGCTGATAATCCTCGACATCGGTGACGGTGCTGACAAAGGCATGGTTCTTGGCGGCGGCGCGGATCATCGCGGGCCCGCCAATGTCGATATTCTCGATGCAGGTGTCATGATCCGCACCCTTGGCCACGGTTTCCTCGAACGGGTAGAGGTTGACCACCAGAAGGTCGATCGGGCCGATGCCGTGTTCCTCCATCGCGGCGACATGGGCGTCATCGTCGCGCAGCGCCAAGAGCCCGCCATGCACCATCGGGTGCAGGGTCTTGACCCGGCCATCCATCATCTCGGGAAAGCCCGTCACCTCGGCCACGTCCCTGACCGGCAGCCCGGCATCGCGCAGGGTGCGGGCCGACCCGCCGGTCGAGAGCAGTTCGACCCCACGGTCGGCGAGGGCCCGGGCCAGATCGACAAGACCGGTCTTGTCGGACACGGAAAGAAGGGCGCGGCGAAGCGGGGCGAGGTCGGTCATGCCGGGGTCTCCCATGAGACGGTTGGTGGCGGTCGGCCCGGGGTGCGGGCCGGTCTTGCGGCGCGGCATAAGGCAATTCGCCGGGAGATAGAACCGCTTTCGGTGTCGCGGCGCATCCACGGGCCTATTGCATGTCCCAGCAAACCGGAGTCGCGCGGTGCCCGGAACAGCGGCGAAGCCGCCCGGGCAGCACACCATTGCCCGGCAGGCGATTTTTCCGCGAAAAATCTGCCGAGAGGGGCCGCCCCGTCGTGCCGGAGGCACGCCTTTGGCGTGAACGGGTGCTTTTGAGGGGTTGCGCCTCATTTCGGGCAAAGGATGACGTTGCAAGATAAACTGCCCAACGCTGACGTCCGAAGCACCCGACCGCGGCCGTGTGCTGCCCTTTTGCTGGACATTCTCGGCACCGCGCGACTCCGGTTTGCCGCGACCCTATGGCCGCGTCGCGGCGATCAGGTCGGGGTTGAGATCGCGCACATGCAGCGGCGAATTCTGCGCCTTGGCCAGGGACCAGCGCGCACGGGTCCTGTCTCCGGTGGCGCGCGCGGCAAGCACCACCTGGTGGCTGGCCCGCGGCTTGAGGCGGCCCTTTTCGAGGTAAACCGAAGGTTCGAGCGTCATTTCGATGCTGCCATCGGTGCGCAGCACCCAAAGCTCGCCGCTCTTGAGCGCCAGCGACACCGCCGTCCCGCCCATGTCGATCTCGGCATCGACATCGGGGTGCAGGTGAAAGCGGATGTGAAAGAGAATCCCGGGGTCGAGCGCCTCGGCGAGCCGCTTGTCCAGGCGCTTGCGGTCGGGCGGATCGAGCGCGATCAGCAGATCCTCGCCGAAAAGCCCGATGCCGTCATGGGTGAGTTCGAGCGTGCGCGCATGGGTCAGGCCATGGGTGCGGACCCAGCCGTCATGCCCGCCCTGAAAGCGGAAACCATCGGGGGCGTGGCTCATCTCGACAGGCACGTGTGCGGGCGCATCGGCGAGCAGGTCCCGGCGCGACCCGGTGCCACCGACCAGCCGGGCGCTGGAATAGCCTTCGAGGCACAGGGTGGAATGCGACGGCGTGGCGCGCCCTGCACGCCGCCATTCGCTGCCGAAACTCGCCCCCGAGCCGCAATTGACGATGAGCGGGCGCCGCCCCGAGGTCAACTCGAACGCCAATGTGCTGGCATGGGCGTCATGGCTGGCCCGGCCCTTCGGGGGCGGGGCCGCGTCGATGATGACACTGGTGCGGCCCGCCGAGAGCCTTGCATAGCCCATCGAGAGCCCGTCAGGCGCGCGCGATTTCACGCCGGACGCGGCCAGCGCATGATCCAGCCGACCCTCGATCCCCTTGCCGCCGCCATGAAACCGCGCCAGCGACCCGTCGGCATGGCGCAGCGTGCGCAGCGTCGGAGCGATCCGTTCGATTGCCCCGAGATGGGCCGGCAAGGGTTTCTGCCCCACCTCGTCGAGCGCGGCCGCCGCCCAGGTCAGCAAGGTGAAAACGTCGAGCAATTCCTCGGGGTTTCGGGTGGAAATGCCACCTTCTGCGTCGATCTTGGCCTTGCATTCCGCCGCCAGCGCGCGCTTGGCGGGCGCCACATGCGGCTCCATCCCTTCGAGCGAGAGACCGGCATAAAGCAGCCCGGTCAACGCCTCGAATCGGGGCAGGCCGGGGCGCGCAGCCGGCCAGCGGCGGCCGAGAAACAGGGTCTGTTGCGCCAATGATCGGTAAAAGGCATCGCTTTGCACCCTGTCCGAGCCATGCAGCAGAAAGATCGCGTGACTGATCCAGCGAATGAGACGCCGCCCGGTGAGTTCCGGCGTCCAGCCCGGGCCGCGTCCGCGCCCGAAAAGCGCGATCCATTCCCAAAGCCAGGCCTGCGCCCTCTCCCGCGCCGGCCCGTCCCCCACGGCAGCCAGATCGTCGAGCCAGCCGAACCCGTGCAGGTCCTCGGCGAATTCGGGACTGGGCGGATCGAGCCGCCAGATGCTGTTGCGATCATCCTCGACAAGGCTCCCGGCGAAAAGGAAATTCCCCGCGACAAGCTGTTTTCCCCTTGCATAGAGACCGATCGAGCGCGGTTCCGGATGCGACACGAAGGCGGTGGCGGTTCTCGCCAACGTGCTGGCCCGCGCATGAACGCGGTTGAGGATGCGCGCACCCAGCGCGTGTTTCGCTTCCCTTTGGGGCATATGCTCGGCCTCGTGTCGCTCTCTGGCGATGCTTATCCCATGATAGCCCGGCTTTCATGACAGGTCATCAGGTAATCACCAAGGCCCGAGTGATGCGCGGAAACCCGTCGCCCGACCATCAGGCGGGCTTGCGCAGGCAGGCGATGTAAAACCCGTCCATCCCGCCCCGGTCGGCCCAGAAATCCGGGCGCAGGCGCAACCCGCCCTCCTCGGTGATCCAGCCCTGGTCGATGCCCGGGCGGTCCAGCGCGGCGCGGTCGGTGACAAGGCCGGGGTGGCGGGCAATGGCCTCTTCAACCTGGCATTCGCCCTCGTCCGGCAAGAGCGAGCAGGTGCAGAACACCAGCCGCCCGCCGGGGGCGAGGAGCGTGAGCGCATGGTCGATCATCGCGGATTGCAGGGCGATGAGCGTGGCAAACTCGGACCCGTCCTTGGCATGGGGCAGATCGGGGTGGCGGCGGATCGTGCCGGTGGCCGAACAGGGCGCATCGAGCAGGATCGCGTCATAGGGACCTCCCGTGTGGGTAAGCGCGTCGCCCTGCACCACCTGCGCGGCAAGGCCGGTGCGGGCAAGGTTGTCGCGCACCCGTTGCAGGCGCGACTCCGAAAGGTCGAGCGCGGTGACATCGGCCCCGGTGGCGGCGAGTTGCAGGGTCTTGCCCCCCGGTGCGGCGCAGAGATCAATGACCCGTTCCCCGGGGCGTGCATCGAGGATAAGGGCGGGCAGCGCGGCGGCGGCATCCTGCACCCACCAGTCGCCGGTCGCGAAGCCGGGCAGGGCCGAGACCTGGCTTGCGCCGAAAAGCCGCACCGATCCTGTGGGCAAGAGCGTACCGCCAGTGGCCTGCGCCACCGCCTCGGGGTCGGTTTTCGCGGTCAGGTCGAGCGGCGCCCCGGCGAAATGCGCCGCCTCGAATTTCGAGACTATTTCGGCGGAATAGGCCTCGACCAGCGGCGCGCGCAGCCATTTGGGCAGGCGCGGGATGCGCAGGGTATCCCATTTCGCCGGGGCCTCGCCGACCAGCTTGCGCAGCACGGCATTGACCAGCCCCTTGAGATGGCCATGCCGACGATGTGCGGCGGCGATGTTCACCGCCTCGTTGACCACGCCATGGGCATCGCCGCCCTGTGCCAGTTCGACCGCGCCCAGCCGCAGGATGTTGCGGATATGCAGCGCCGGGGTCTTGCGCAGATGCGGCTTCAGCAGGCGGTCGGCGCGTTCCAGCCCGCGCAGGGTCTCGTTCGCCAGGCGCTGGGCGCGGGCCCGGTCGGGCGGGTCGAGCCGGTCGAGCACTCCCGCGCCGGACAATTCGCTCATCAGGCGACCCTCGCCCAGGATCTGGTCGAGCAGGTAGACCGCCGAACGGCGGGCGGAATGGGCGCGGGGCTGTGGCATGAGATGTCCTTGGCAAGCGGTCGATGGCGGCCTATATCAGGGGCATGAGCGACAAGAAAGACCTTCCCCCCGCCGCGATCCGCGCCCTGGCCGAAGCCGAGGCGCGTCGCAAGGAGGCCGAAGCCCGCGCCGAGGCGCTGCCCACGGAACTGGGCGGGCGCGACGGGCCCGAGCCGGTGCGCTACGGCGATTGGGAACGCAAGGGAATCGCGGTCGATTTCTGAGGCTGTCAGCGTTCAAGACCTGCGCGGATTCAGGGCCGAAGGCCGTCGCGCGCCTTGGGACCATACCCTACAACCCCAGAACATCCATCATGTCATACTGGCCCGGCGTCTTGTCCTGCCCCCAGAGCGCGGCCCTGAGCGCGCCACGGGCATAGATCGAGCGGTCGGTGGCGACGTGCCGCAAAATGATCCGCTCACCGGCGGCGGCGAACATCACGTCATGTTCGCCCACGATGTCGCCACCGCGAATCGCGGAAAAGCCGATATGACCGCGCGCGCGCTTGCCGGTCATGCCGTCGCGGCCCCGGTCGGCCACATCCTTGAGCGCCACGCCGCGCCCCTGCGCCGCCGCCTCGCCCAGCATCAGCGCGGTGCCCGAAGGCGCATCGAGTTTCTGGTTGTGATGCGCCTCGATCACCTCGATATCGTAATCCTCGTCCAGCGCCTCGGCCACTTTCCGCGTCAGCCTTGTGAGCAGGTTCACGCCAAGGCTCATGTTCCCCGCACGGATGATTACGGCATGCCGCGCGGCAGGCTCCAGCGCGGCGATGTCGGACTCGCTCATGCCGGTGGTGCCGATCACGTGCACGGCGCGGGCCTGCGCGGCCAGCGCGGCGAATTCGAGCGTGGCGGCGGGCGCGGTAAAGTCGATCACCGCCTGCGCCCGGGCAAAGGAGTCGAGCGGCTCATCCTCGACCACGACGCCCAGCGCACCGATGCCGATCGCCTCGCCCACGTCGCGCCCGATCCAGTCATGCCCGTTGCGTTCGATCGCGCCGACCAGCCGCGCCTTGTCGGATGCCGCCACGGTGCGCAGCAGCATCTGGCCCATGCGCCCCGAAGCGCCGGTGATCACGATGCCGGGAAGGTCGGTGCGGGGCAGGTCGGTCATGGTGAGGGTCTCCTGTCTGGTTCCACCTTGCATAGCCGAGCATCGCATGCTTGGCAAAGGCCGGTGGAAGGCTTAAATGCGGGTCATGGCAAAGAACAGGTTTCAGGACGGGTCCGGCCCGTCACAGCGACAATTGCGGGTCGGCGAGCTGATCCGCCGGACCCTTGCACAGGTTCTGGCGCGGGGCGATGTGCATGATCCCGAGTTGAACCGCCTTTCGATCACGGTGGGCGAGGTGCGGGTGACTCCCGATCTCAAGATCGCAACCGCCTATGTCCTGCCGCTGGGCGGCGAGGGGCAGGAGGACGCGATCAGGTTCCTGGCCCGCAACAAGAGCGAACTGCGGCGCATCATCGGCAAGGATCTGACTCTGAAATACGCGCCCGACCTGCGGTTCCGGCCGGATGAGACCTTCGACCGGCTGGACGAGACGCGCCGGCTCTTCGATCAGGAGAACGTCCGACGCGACCTGGAGGAGTGATGCGGCTCTGGGCCTGTCTGGCATTGGCGCTCATTCCGGGGCTGGCCGGCGCGGTCGAGTGCCGGGACATGCACCATGAGGGCAATGGCTACACGATCTGCGAGGCGGATGCGCAGCGCGAGGACCTCCGGTTGTTTCTCAAGGACGACACGGATCAGGTGATCGGCCAGTTCCGGGCGCTCGAATCGATGCTGGCGCAGAGCGGCAAGCGGCTGGCCTTTGCGATGAATGCCGGGATGTATCACAGCGACCGCAGCCCGGTCGGGCTCTACCGCGAGAACGGGCAGGAGATGCGTGGCCTGATCACCAGCGCGGGACCGGGCAATTTCGGCCTGTTGCCGAACGGTGTGTTCTGTATCCGCGACGGACGGGCGGACGTGATCGAAACCACGCGTTTCGCGCGCAAGCGTCCCGATTGCCGCGACGCGAGCCAATCCGGGCCGATGCTGGTCATCGACGGCGCCTTGCATCCGCGCTTCCTGCCCGACAGCACAAGCCGTTATGTCAGGAACGGGGTCGGCACTTCGGCCGACGGGGCGCGCGTGGTCTTTGCGATCTCCAGAAATGCCGTCACGTTTCACGAATTCGGCCGGTTGTTTCGCGACGCCCTGAACCTGCCGCAGGCGCTCTATTTCGATGGCAGTATCTCGCGGCTGCATGCGCCCGCGCTGAATCGGTCGGATGTCGGATTTCCGATGGGGCCGATCGTCGGCGTCGTGGAATAGCTGCCACGCCGGCACCAAAGCCGAAAGATCACCCCCAACCCCTTCAGGACACTTCGGAAATCCCCTGGTAGAAGCGGTTCCACGTGGGCGAGATCAGCACTTCGTTGACACAGGCGCGCGCTGGCATCTCGGCCACGAAGCGGACGGTGTCGCCCATGTCTTCGGGTTGCAGCATCCGGGCAATCTCGGCCTCGGAGGGCGGTTTCGGGCGGGCCTGCATGATCGGCGTCGCCACCTCGCCCGGCATGATCACGGTCGAACGGATGCCGTTGGCCCCCTCTTCGTCGTTGAAGGATTCGTTGAGCGAGATCAGCGCGCGCTTGGTGGCGCTATAGGCCGCACCGGTCATGCGCGAAGCATAGCGCCCGGCCCAGGACGAAACGATGATGAGTTGCCCGTCACCCTGCGCGCGCATCCCCGGAAGAACCGCAAGGCAGGGATAGAAGACCCCGTTGAGATTGACATTGACCACATGATCCCAGGCCTCGGGCGTGATGTCGGCCATCGCCCGGTTGGGGATATTGAGCCCGGCTGCGGCGACGAGGATATCGACCCGCCCGATGTCCTGCCCGGCGTCCTGCACCGCCTGCTTGTCGGTGGTGTCGAGCGGCAGGGCATGGGCGGTGCCGCCATTCGCCCTGATCTCGGCGCAGACCTTGTCGAGCGGGTCCTTGCGGCGACCCGAGACAAAGACCTCGGCCCCGGATGCGGCGAGCGCATGGGCGCCGGCCTCGCCGATGCCGCTGCCGCCGCCGGTGATCCAGGCGCGCTTTCCGGTGAGTCTGCTCATGTCATGTCCCTCCGTCATCTGACCTCGGCAGGCTAGCAAGGGCGCATCGCCCCGGCAATCGGAACGCGCCGTCAGAGCTTTTGCAAGCTGACGCCCGCCTCGGTCAGCAGGCGGCGCAACCCGCGGGCCATGGCGACGGCCTCGGGCGTGTCGGAATGCAAACAGATCGTGTCGATCCGCGCCGGGATGCGTTTGCCCGATTCAGCGATGATCGCATCCGCTTCGAGCATTGCAAGGATACGCGGCGCGACCGTTGCGGCGTCCTGCAGCACCGCGCCGGGCAGGGACCGGTCAACCAGCGTCGCATCGTCGTTATAGGCGCGGTCGGCAAAGATCTCTCCCGCCCAGGTTCCGCCCAGTTCCTCCATCGCCGCCTGTTGCTGGGTTCCTGCCAGCACCATCACCACGATATCGGGGGCGACGGCGAGCGCGGCGCGATAGCAGATCAGCGCCATGTCGCGATCCTCGGAACACATGTTGGCCAGCGCGCCATGCAGCTTGAGGTGGCGCACATGCCCGCCCGCCGCCCGTGCCATCGCCTGCGCGGCACCCAGTTGATAGGTGACGAGGTTGGTCAGTTCGTTGGCCGTGCGCGGCAGGCGACGCCGGCCAAAGCCGCGCAGATCGTCGAACCCGGGATGCGCACCGATGCCAACGCCTTTCTCCACCGCCATCTTCATCGTGCGGGCCATCACGTCGGGATCGCCCGCATGAATGCCACAGGCGATATTGGCCGAGGTGATCACATCGAGCAGCGCCGCGTCATCGCCCATCATCCACGGGCCAAAACCTTCGCCCATGTCGGAATTGAGATCGACCTTCTTGGCCATGGTTCAGTCTCCTTTCAATTCATCACCGGCGGTGGCCCCGCTGATCAGTTGATAGCCCAGCAGATCGGCGATGTCGCGCGGATCGCGGATGCGGGGCCTGGCGGCGGCGCGCAGGCGCTTGAGCAGGGTCGCCTCGCCGGTAAAGACGGCGTCGGCCTCATCCCGCGTTATGAACCGAAAGCCGAGCGGCGCCTGCGGAGCGGCCTGAAGCACGCGCGGCAGGTCAGCGGGAATCACTGCGCCCACCCGTGGATAACCACCGATGGTCTGGCATTCGGGACCGAGGACAAACGGAATGCCGTCGCCCGTCATCTGGATATCACCGGGGATGATCACGTCCGAGACGATGCCAAGCTGCCCCTCGGCGGTGAACGGGTCACCGTCGAAATCAAGCCGCACCCCCTGCCGGTTGCCATGGGTCGAGCGGCGAAAACCGGTTTCGGTGAATCTGCTACGAATTGCGCCGGAATAGAGACGGGTTTGTGGGCCCTCGATGATGCGGATCTCGCCGCCGGAAAAGCGGTCCTCGACCGGCAGGGCCTTGGGCGGACTGTCGGGCGCGGGGTCGGGGCCGAGGGGCAGGGTCTGGCCCGCGGACAGACGGTGGCCCAGCCCGGCATTGACATGGGTGGCGCGGCTGCCCAGCACCGGATGCGTCTCTATTCCACCGGCAAATGACAGGTAACCATAGGCGCCGCGCGTCACCGGCCCGATGTCAAGCCGCGCCCCGGCCGGCAAAAGGTGAGCGCCGTGCCAGTCGAGCGTTGCGCCATCGAGCGTGGCGCGCATCGGCGCACCGGTCAGCGCGATCCGGGTCGGCGTATCGGTCGAGAACACCCCGCCCATCCCCGCCATCTCGATCGCGGCCACGGGCGCGGAAAGCCCCAGAAGCGCCGCCGCCTCGATCAGCGCCAGCCGGTCGGCGGCCCCCCCCCGCGACAGGCCGAGGCCGAGCGTGCCGCTGCGCCCCATGTCCTGCACGGTGACCATCGGCCCGGCGCTGTGGATGCCGAGTTGCCCGCTCATTCCTGCACCTCGAGCCGCGCACCGCCCGACCCGTCACTGTCACCGGTGCGGATGCGGTCGAATTCGTCATGCGAGACCGGGTCGAAATGCAGCACATCCCCGGGTCGAAGCGGAAACGGCGCGTCCGACTCGGCGCGAAAGGGTTTGAACGCGGTCTGCCCGACATGACGCCAGCCGGTCGGCGTATCGGCGGAAAAGACGATCAGTTGCCGCACCGCCACGACCAGCGCCGACGCGGGCACCGACGGCGTGATGTCTTTCAGACGGGGAATATCCCACCGCTCCGGCAACATGCCGAGATAGGGTTGACCCGGGGCAAAGCCGATCGCCAGCACCCGCACCGGATGCGCAACGAGGTCGGCCACCACCTGCTCCTCGCTCATGTCGAGCAGGGCGGCGGTCTCGGCCAGTTGCGGGCCATGGTCGCCACCAAAGGCGGTGGGAATGTGCCAATGACGCCCGGCGCCCTCCGCCTGCGCGGACCAGTCGCGCGCAGAGGCGCGCTCGTGCAGGGTTCGGACCAGATCGGCACGGGTCACGGCCTCGGGGTCGAAACGCAGATAGACCGAACTCAGCGCCGAGGCGATCTCGACCACGCCGGGCGGCGGGTCCGCGTCGAGATCGGCGGCAAAGTCAAGCACCGCGCGATTGGCCACATCGTCGAGCCGGGTGGAAAACCGCACGAGCAAACCGTCCACACCAAGCGGCGCAATATCCGGGCGGTCGGGGCGGGGATCGGCGGACATCGGGGCGAAACTCCTGCGTGGTCAATGACGATACTTTCGCAGGATCGCCGCAAAGAAAACCCCGTTTCCGCGGATTGTTCGCGCCGATGAAAACCGGTGCTGGAGAAGGATTTGCTTTTGGGTTAAGCAAGATGCGGGGGATGAAATGTGCGATGCGGAGGAGGCGGTTCCGTGACCGGCAACATTACCCCTGTGATCATGTGCGGCGGCTCGGGCACCCGGCTCTGGCCCCTGTCGCGCCAAAGCTACCCCAAGCAGTTCTCGCAACTGATCGGCCCGACATCGCTGTTCCAGCAGACGGCGCAACGGCTCGCCGGGCCGGGCTATGCGCCGCCGGCGATCCTGACCAATTCGGATTTCCGCTTCATCGTGACCGAACAGATGGCCGAGGCCGGTGTCGAACCCGGCGCGATCCTGATCGAACCCGAGGGGCGCAACACCGCGCCCGCGGTTCTCGCGGCGGCGCTGTGGCTGGCGCGTGACGATCCCGGCGCGCTGATGCTGGTGGCGCCGTCGGATCATGTCGTGGCCGATGGCGCCGCGTTTCGCGCGGCGGTCGCGGCCGGGGTGCCCGCAGCCGAGGCGGGGCAGATCGTGACCTTCGGGATTCGGCCCACCCATGCCGAAACCGGCTATGGCTATCTCGAACTGACCGAGGATCCGGGCGATTGCGCGGCGCGCGTGATCCCGCTCAGCCGCTTTGTCGAGAAACCCGACACCGCGCGCGCCCAAGCGATGCTCGAGGCCGGCACATACCTTTGGAACGCGGGGATCTTCCTGTTTTCCGCGCGCACGATACTGGCCGCGTTCGAGGCCCACGCGCCCGATCTGATCGCACCGGTGCGCGCAGCGGTCGAGACCGGCAAGCCCGATCTGGGGTTTCTGCGGCTCGATCCCGGGGCCTGGGCGGGGGCCGCGGATATCTCCATCGACTACGCCGTGATGGAACACTCCGCCAATCTGAGCGTGGTGCCCTTCGGCGCCGGCTGGTCGGACCTTGGCGGATGGGATGCGGTCTGGCGCGAAAGCGGGCCGGACGCGCGCGGCGTGGTGACCTCGGCAGGCGCAACCGCGCTCGATTGCGACGAGACACTGTTGCGCTCCGAGGATGAGGGCCTCGAACTCGTCGGCATCGGGCTGCGCAACATCATCGCGGTGGCGATGCCCGATGCGGTTCTGGTCGCCGACAAGAGCCGGGCACAGGACGTGAAACAGGCGGTCGCCGCGCTCAAGGCCAAACAGGCCAGACAGGCAACGGCCCTGCCCAAGGATCACCGCCCCTGGGGCTGGTTCGAGAGCCTCGTTCTGGGCGACCGGTTTCAGGTCAAGCGGATCGTGGTGCATCCCGGTGCCGCACTGAGCCTGCAATCGCACAATCACCGGGCCGAGCATTGGATCGTCGTCACCGGGACGGCACGGGTGACGGTGGATGACGATGTGCAGCTGGTGACCGAGAATCAATCGGTCTATGTGCCCCTGGGCGCGCGCCACCGGCTGGAAAACCCCGGCAAGCTGCCGATGGTGATGATCGAGGTGCAGACCGGGGCCTATCTGGGCGAGGACGACATCATCCGCTATGAAGACGTCTATGCGCGAAACTGACCGTCGCGCCCTCCCACCCTGCGCGGGGCCGACGCAACGCGCCTGTCGCCGGCCCGGGTCAGCCCGGCGAATCCGCCTCAAGGTTGAACACCCGTGACGGGTGCAATTCGCCCGCCCTGTAGCGCCCGACCGCCAGCGCCCGGCCCTGGTAGGAGGCCCAGCATTCCTCGCCATACTCCACGTCATGCGCGATCACCATGCCCGGATTGCCATTGCCCAGGCGCGCCGCGCCCTGATCGGTGGCCCTGACCTCGGGCAGATCGGCCAACCCCTCTTCGAGCGGGCGCAGCCAGTCATCCAGTTCCGGCTGCCGCGCCAGCCGGTCGAGCGTGTCAAGGTCGATCCCGTCCTCGACATCGAACGGCCCCGACCACATCCGCCGCAACCGCTCCACATGCCCGAGGCAGCCCAGCACCTCGCCCAGATCGCGGGCAATCGCGCGAACATAGCCGCCCTTGCCGCAGGTCATGTCCAGGACCACCCGGTCCGCATCCGGCCGGTCAATGAGCAAAAGCTCCTCGACCCAGAGCGGCCTTGCCTCGATCTCCATCTCCTCACCGGCGCGGGCGCGCTTGTAGGCGCGCTCCCCGTCGATCTTGACCGCCGAGAATTGGGGCGGCACCTGCATGATCTCGCCCACGAACCCGCCCAGCGCCGCCTTGATCTCGTCGTCACCGGGGCGCAGGTCGGACGTGGCCGTCACCTCGCCCTCGGCATCGTCGGTGTTGGTCGCCTGCCCCAACCGCACGCAAAAGCGATAGGATTTGAGCGCATCGGTGATATAGGGCACGGTCTTGGTCGCCTCGCCCAGCGCAATCGCCAGAACCCCGGTCGCCTCGGGGTCGAGCGTCCCGGCATGCCCCGCCTTCTTCGCGTCGAACGCCCAGCGCACCTTGTTCACCACCGCGCTCGAGGTCATCCCCGCAGGCTTGTCCACCACCAGCCACCCCGAGATGTCGCGCCCCTTGCGTTTGCGTGCCATGGCAATGCCTTTTCCTGCTGACCGGTCCGGCGACCTAGCCCACGCCGCCACGCAGGTCAATCCAACAGGCAAGAACCCTGCCAGGGCCCGCCCCCGCGATACACGCCGGTGCCGAGCACATGCTCGCTGCGGTCGGCGCGCCGTCAACAGCGTCAAGCTTGCGGGACCAAAGTTCAGCACCGGCATCGACGGATTCGTAAGAGTTACCTTGCTTCGTGCATTTGAGATGGAACCGCGCCTGCTTGCCTCAGGTGACCGGATTGTGCTGCGAAGCAGAAAAACGCCGACTGGCTGGCATCTGAATGTCACACTTGGGACGAGTCGGGCAGGCCGCACCGCGGCCCGCGCAGATGTTGCGACGGAGTCCAGCGGGGCGGTGCACGGAAATCAAAAGACAAGATCGCTTTCGGACAGTGCGGGTGCCCCGGTGAGGGTGACACCGAAATCCGCCTCGCCCGATCCGTTCATGTCCATTTCAAGCAGGCCCGGCCCGGCGTCGTAACGCACCTGCCCGGCGATGCCGGTGAAGGCTTCGACCCAGGTCAGCCCCGACGCCAGCCCGCTCAGGTCGATCCGGTCGACCCCGATCTCGAAGTCCATGATACTGTCCGGCGAGCTCCAGGCGCTCTCGGCGACCGTCGTCCAGACGAAGACATCCGCACCCGCGCCGCCATGCAGCGTGTCGTTGCCCGGCCCACCCTCCAGCGTATCGTCGCCCGCGCCGCCCGAAAGCATGTCATCGCCGTCGTCCCCGTGCAGATGATCGGCCCCGTCGAGGCCGTAGAGATCGTCCGCGCCGCCATTCCCGCGCAGGCTGTCATTGCCATCGCCGCCAACCAGCCGGTCATCGTCCGCACCGCCGAAAAGCGTGTCGTGCCCGGTCCCGCCATAAAGCGAATCCGCGCCATTGCCACCAGCGAGAAGATCATTGCCAGCATCGCCGCGCAGGATGTCGGCCCCATCGAGACCAAAGAGTTCGTCATCGCCGCCATTCCCGCGCAGGCTGTCATTGCCATCGCCGCCAACCAGCCGGTCATCATCCGCACCGCCGAAAAGCGTGTCATGGC
>JAABTV010000015.1 GCA_011389685.1 Paracoccaceae bacterium | reverse complement strand
AAGCGGCTGGCGTGGAAGTCGAGCTCAAGTAATCGACATTGCCCGGGAGTTCGGGTGATTTCAGGGCTGGATCCGGCATCGCCGGGTCCAGCCGAACCTGTCTTAGCAAGGGCCCCTGCCCGGGGCGTTTTCTAAGGTCTGGTTCACGGATCGGGAGGCCGCCTTGGGTCGGTGGCCATGAATTGATCCGAACCAGCCATCTCTGATGGACAGGCCGCCGTGGCCCGACGGTGCGCTTTCCTGCGAGAAACGAAAGGTGACATCGCTCATGGCACAAACCTTCCTTGGCCAGAAACGTTTGCGCAAGTATTACGGCAAGATCCGCGAAGTTCTGGAGATGCCGAACCTGATCGAGGTGCAGAAAAGCTCCTACGATCTGTTCCTGAACTCCGGAGACCAGGAGATCCCGCAGGATGGCGAGGGTCTCAAGGGTGTGTTCCAGTCGGTCTTCCCGATCAAGGATTTCCACGAGAGTTCGGTTCTCGAATTTGTCGATTACGAGCTGGAACAGCCGAAATACGATGTCGAAGAATGCATGCAGCGTGACATGACCTACAGCGCGCCGCTCAAGGTGACGCTCAGGCTCATTGTGTTCGATATGGACGAGGATACCGGCGCGCGCAGCGTGAAGGACATCAAGGAACAGGACGTGTTCATGGGCGACATGCCGCTCATGACGCCGAATGGCACCTTTGTCGTGAACGGAACAGAACGCGTCATCGTCTCCCAGATGCACCGGTCGCCGGGCGTGTTCTTTGACCACGACAAGGGCAAGACCCATTCCTCGGGCAAGCTGCTCTTTGCCTGCCGCATCATTCCCTATCGCGGGTCCTGGCTGGATTTCGAATTCGACGCCAAGGATATTGTCTATGCCCGGATCGACCGCCGCCGGAAATTGCCGGTGACGACCCTGCTTTATGCCCTTGGCATGGATCAGGAAGCGATCATGGACGCATACTATGACACGGTCACCTACAAGCTTCGAAAGAAGGACAATGGTTGGGTCACCAAGTTCTTCCCCGAACGTGTGCGCGGCACCCGCCCGCCCTTTGATCTGGTCGATGCCAAGACGGGTGAGATCATCGCAGAGGCCGGCAAGAAAGTGACGCCGCGTGCGGTCAAGAAGATCATCGACGAAGGCGCGATCGCCGATCTTCTGGTGCCGTTCGAGAATATCATCGGAAAATTCGTCGCCAAGGACATCATCAACGAAGAGAACGGCGCGATCTATGTCGAGGCCGGTGACGAGTTGACGGTCGAGCGCGACAAGGACGGCGAAATCACCGGTGGCACGTTGAAAGAGCTTCTCGATGCCGGCATCACCGAAATCCCGGTGCTCGATATCGACAACATCAATGTCGGCCCCTACATCCGCAACACCATGGCGATGGACAAGAACATGAACCGCGATTCCGCGCTCATGGACATCTATCGCGTGATGCGCCCGGGTGAGCCGCCGACCGTAGAAGCGGCCTCGGCCCTTTTCGAGACTCTCTTTTTCGACAGCGATCGCTACGACCTTTCCGCCGTCGGTCGGGTCAAGATGAAAATGCGTCTCGCGCTCGACAAGCCGGACACGCAGCGCACCCTCGACCGCGAGGATATCGTCGCCTGCATCAAGGCGCTGACCGAGCTGCGCGATGGCAAGGGCGATATCGACGACATCGACCATCTCGGCAATCGCAGGGTTCGGTCTGTCGGAGAGTTGATGGAAAACCAGTATCGCGTGGGTCTTCTGCGGATGGAACGTGCGATCAAGGAGCGTATGTCCTCGGTCGAGATCGACACGGTGATGCCGCAGGACCTGATCAACGCGAAACCGGCTGCGGCCGCGGTGCGTGAATTCTTCGGCTCTTCCCAGCTGTCGCAATTCATGGACCAGACCAACCCGCTTTCGGAAGTTACCCACAAACGCCGCCTCTCGGCGCTTGGCCCGGGCGGCCTGACGCGTGAGCGTGCCGGCTTCGAGGTGCGCGACGTTCACCCGACCCACTATGGCCGGATGTGCCCGATCGAAACCCCGGAAGGTCAGAACATCGGCCTGATCAACAGCCTTGCGACGTTTGCGCGGGTCAACAAATACGGTTTCATCGAAACCGCCTATCGCAGAGTGGCTGACGCGCAGGTGACCGACGAGGTCGTCTATATGTCCGCCACCGAAGAGGCACGGCACGTCATTGCACAGGCCAACGCGACGCTCGACGACGAGGGGCGTCTGATCAACGAGATGGTCAACACCCGGCAGGCTGGAGAATACACGCTGGCCCCGCGCGAGAGTGTCGATCTGATCGACGTGAGCCCGAAACAGCTCGTGTCTGTCGCGGCCTCGCTCATCCCGTTCCTGGAAAACGACGACGCCAACCGTGCGCTCATGGGGGCGAACATGATGCGGCAGGCTCTGCCGTTGATCAAGACCGAGGCCCCGCTTGTCGGGACCGGGATCGAGGGCAAGGTTGCCGTTGACTCTGGCGCTGCAATCACGGCGCGTCGCGCCGGGGTGATCGATCAGGTGGATGCGCAACGGATCGTGGTCCGCGCAACCGAGGATCTCGGGTTGGGCGATGCCGGCGTTGATATCTACCGGATGCGCAAATTCCAGCGCTCCAACCAGAACAGCAGCATCAACCAGCGGCCTCTGGTGAAGGTGGGCGATACGGTTCAGAAGGGCGAGGTGATCGCCGATGGACCCGCGACCGACATGGGCGAGCTTGCTGTCGGGCGCAACGTGATCGTCGCCTTCATGCCATGGAACGGCTATAACTACGAGGACTCGATCCTGATCTCCGAACGGATCGTGCGCGACGACGTGTTCACCTCGATTCATATCGAGGAATTCGAGGTCGCCGCTCGCGATACCAAGCTTGGCCCGGAAGAGATCACCCGCGACATCCCGAATGTCGGCGAAGAGGCGCTGCGCAACCTTGATGAGGCTGGCATCGTCTATATCGGTGCCGAGGTCGAGCCGGGTGATATTCTGGTCGGCAAGATCACTCCCAAGGGCGAGAGCCCGATGACACCGGAGGAAAAGCTTCTGCGCGCCATTTTCGGTGAGAAGGCATCGGATGTGCGCGACACATCTCTCAGGGTCAAACCCGGAGATTTCGGAACGATTGTCGAGGTGAGGGTTTTCAACCGGCACGGTGTGGAAAAAGACGAGCGCGCCCTTCAGATCGAGCGGGAAGAGGTTGAGCGTCTGGCCCGTGACCGCGACGACGAACTCGCCATTCTGGATCGCAACATCTATGCGCGCCTGCAATCGGTGATCCTAGGCAAGATTGCTGTAAAAGGTCCGAAAGGTGTCAAGTCGAATTCCGAGATTACCGAGGAGCTTCTTGAAACCCTGACCCGTGGCCAGTGGTGGCAGCTCGCCCTCAAGGACGAGAAGGACGCGCAGATCGTCGAGGCCCTGCACGAGCAATACGAGGCGCAGAAGCGCATGCTTGACGCAAGGTTCGAGGACAAGGTCGAGAAAGTCCGCCGTGGCGATGACCTCCCACCCGGGGTGATGAAGATGGTCAAGGTCTTCATCGCGGTGAAGCGCAAGTTGCAGCCGGGTGACAAGATGGCCGGCCGTCACGGCAACAAGGGCGTCGTTTCCAAGGTTGTGCCGATGGAAGACATGCCGTTCCTCGCAGATGGAACGACGGTCGATATCTGCCTCAATCCACTGGGTGTGCCGAGCCGGATGAATGTCGGACAGATCCTTGAAACCCACATGGGCTGGGCCTGCCGGACATTGGGTTCCAAGATCGATGCGTCCCTGGCCGCTTATCGTCGTTCCGGCGATCTTACGCCCGTGCGTGAAGCGATGCGCATTGCCTATGGAGAAGATGTTTACGAAGAAGGCATCGCCGCCATGGACGAAGACGAACTGGTCAGCGTTGCGGGAAATGCCATTGGAGGCACGCATATCGCGACGCCGGTCTTCGATGGGGCCCGGGAAGAAAGCATCAACGATGCGTTGGTGCGGGCCGGGCTCGATTCCAGTGGGCAGTCGATCGTTTATGACGGTCGCACCGGCGAGGCCTTCGCGCGACCGGTGACGGTTGGCGTGAAATACATGCTCAAGCTGCACCACCTGGTCGATGAGAAGATCCACGCGCGGTCCACCGGGCCTTACAGCCTCGTCACCCAGCAGCCACTGGGCGGCAAGGCACAGTTCGGCGGCCAGCGTCTCGGCGAGATGGAGGTCTGGGCACTCGAAGCATACGGCGCCGCCTACACCCTGCAGGAGATGCTGACAGTGAAATCCGATGACGTGGCCGGACGGACCAAGGTCTATGAAAGCATCGTCAAGGGCGAGGACAATTTCGAGGCAGGAGTTCCGGAGAGCTTCAATGTGCTTGTGAAGGAAGTCCGTGGCCTCGGCCTCAACATGGAACTCCTGGATGCGGAGGAAGAGGATTAAGATCATGGTTTTGCATAGTAAAATCGTGCCCCTTCCCACCGCTGTTATGAGGATATCAAAATGAACCAGGAACTGACCAACAACCCGTTCAATCCGCTGACCCCGACAAAAGTCTTCGACGAGATCAAGGTCTCGCTGGCCAGTCCGGAGCGGATTCTCAGCTGGTCCTACGGCGAGATCAAGAAGCCCGAGACGATCAACTACCGGACGTTCAAACCCGAGCGCGACGGGCTTTTCTGTGCCCGGATTTTCGGGCCGATCAAGGACTACGAGTGCCTGTGCGGCAAATACAAGCGCATGAAGTATCGCGGCGTCGTCTGCGAGAAATGTGGTGTCGAAGTGACGCTCCAGAAAGTGCGCCGCGAGCGGATGGGCCATATCGAACTGGCCGCGCCGGTGGCGCATATCTGGTTCCTCAAGTCCCTGCCCAGCCGGATCGGTCTCATGCTCGACATGACGCTGCGCGATCTCGAACGGGTGCTCTATTTCGAGAACTACGTGGTGATCGAACCGGGCCTGACCGATCTTTCCTATGGTCAGATGCTGACCGAGGAAGAATTCATGGACGCCCAGGACCATTACGGCTTGGATGCGTTCACGGCCAATATCGGGGCCGAGGCGATCCGCGAGATGCTGGCGCAGATCGACCTTGAATCCGAGGCCGAGCGTCTGCGCGCCGATCTGGCCGTGGCGACGGGCGAGTTGAAGCCCAAGAAGATCATCAAACGGCTGAAAGTGGTCGAGAGCTTTCTGGAAAGCGGCAACCGCCCCGAATGGATGATCATGACGGTCATCCCGGTCATCCCGCCCGAGTTGCGCCCGCTGGTGCCGCTTGATGGTGGCCGTTTCGCCACGTCGGATCTCAACGATCTCTACCGTCGGGTGATCAACCGCAACAACCGCCTCAAACGTCTGATCGAATTGCGTGCGCCCGATATCATCGTGCGCAATGAAAAGCGGATGCTGCAGGAGTCGGTTGACGCACTGTTTGACAACGGTCGCCGTGGCCGCGTCATCACCGGCGCCAACAAACGCCCGTTGAAATCGCTCTCCGACATGCTCAAGGGCAAGCAGGGACGCTTCCGTCAGAACCTGCTGGGCAAGCGCGTGGACTTTTCCGGCCGCTCGGTCATCGTGACCGGCCCGGAACTCAAGCTGCACCAGTGCGGGTTGCCCAAGAAGATGGCACTCGAATTGTTCAAGCCGTTCATCTATTCGCGGCTAGAGGCCAAGGGTCTTTCGTCAACGGTGAAACAGGCCAAGAAGCTGGTCGAGAAAGAGCGCCCCGAGGTGTGGGACATCCTCGACGAGGTGATCCGCGAACATCCGGTGATGCTCAACCGCGCACCGACGCTGCACCGTCTGGGCATCCAGGCGTTCGAGCCCATCCTGATCGAGGGCAAGGCGATCCAGCTGCACCCGCTGGTTTGCTCGGCCTTCAATGCCGATTTCGATGGTGACCAGATGGCGGTTCATGTGCCGCTTTCGCTCGAGGCACAGCTCGAAGCGCGTGTTCTCATGATGTCGACGAACAATGTGCTTTCTCCGGCCAACGGAGCCCCGATCATCGTGCCGTCGCAGGATATGATCCTCGGCCTTTACTACACAACGATCGCGCGCGAAGGCATGAAAGGCGAAGGCATGGCCTTCTCTTCGATCGAAGAGGTGCAATATGCGCTCGATACGGGCGCAGTGCATCTTCACTCCAAGATCACGGCGCGCATCCCTCAAGTGGATGCTGAAACCGGCGAAACGGTCATGAAGCGATATGAAACGACGGCTGGGCGCGTTCGCCTCGCGGCGCTGCTGCCGATGAATGCCAAGGCTCCGTTCGATCTGTTGAACAGGCTTCTGCGCAAGAAGGAAGTGCAGCAAGTCATCGACTCGGTCTATCGTTACTGCGGTCAGAAAGAGAGTGTCATCTTCTGCGACCAGATCATGACCATGGGCTTTCGCGAAGCGTTCAGGGCCGGGATTTCCTTTGGCAAGGACGACATGGTCATCCCCGACAGTAAATGGGGCATCGTCGATGAGACCCGTGAACAGGTCAAGGAATTCGAACAGCAATACATGGATGGCCTTATCACCCAGGGAGAAAAGTACAACAAGGTGGTCGATGCATGGTCGAAATGCAACGACAAGGTCACAGATGCGATGATGTCGACCATTTCGGCCGAAACACGCGACGAAACGGGCGCGGAACAAGAGCCGAACTCGGTCTACATGATGGCCCACTCCGGTGCCCGTGGCTCGGTCACCCAGATGAAACAGCTGGGCGGTATGCGCGGCCTCATGGCCAAGCCGAATGGCGATATCATCGAAACACCGATCATTTCGAACTTCAAGGAAGGTCTGACCGTGCTCGAGTATTTCAACTCGACTCACGGGGCACGCAAAGGTCTTTCGGATACGGCCCTGAAAACGGCAAACTCGGGTTATCTGACCCGGCGTCTGGTTGATGTTGCTCAGGATTGCATCGTTCGCGAACATGATTGCGGCACCGAAAATGGGATCACCGCCGAGCCTGCGGTCAACGACGGTGAGGTGGTCGCATCTCTGGGTGAACGTGTTCTTGGACGTTTCACGGTCGATGATATCCAATTGCCGGGAACCGAAGAGATCATCGCGCCCAAGGGGACCCTTATCGACGAGCGCATGGCCGATTTGATCGAAGATGCCGGGGTTCAGTCGGCACGTATCCGCTCGCCGCTGACCTGCGAGGCCGAGGACGGGGTCTGCGCCATGTGTTACGGGCGCGACCTTGCGCGCGGGACCCTGGTGAACGTGGGCGAAGCTGTCGGCATCATCGCGGCACAATCGATCGGGGAACCGGGCACACAGCTTACCATGCGGACCTTCCACATCGGTGGCGTGGCTCAGGGTGGCCAGCAATCGTTCCTCGAAGCGAGCCAGGAAGGGATCATCTCGTTCGAGAATGCGCAGATCCTGGAAAACCAATCGGGTGAGCCGCTGGTGATGGGGCGCAACATGAAGCTGATCATCGGTGACGAGGACGGAACCGAGCGTGCGAGTCACAAGGTGGGTTACGGGACCAAGCTCTTCGTCAAGGAAGGCGACAGGGTATCGCGGGGCGACAAGCTCCTTGAATGGGATCCGTACACGTTGCCGATCATCGCGGAAAAGGCCGGGACGGCGAAGTTCGTCGATCTGGCCACCGGCGTTTCGCTGCGGGACGAGACCGACGATGCGACCGGGATGACCCAGAAGATCGTGACCGATTGGCGCGCTGCACCCAAGGGCAATGAGCTCAAGCCCGAGATCATTCTCGTGGATGGTGATGGTGAACCGGTTCGCACCGATTCCGGCAACCCGGTGACCTATCCGATGTCGGTCGATGCCATCTTGTCTGTCGAGGACGGACAAGAGGTAATGGCAGGGGATGTCGTTGCCCGGATTCCGCGGGAAGGTGCCAAGACCAAGGACATCACGGGTGGTCTGCCACGGGTGGCCGAACTGTTCGAAGCACGCCGTCCAAAAGACCACGCGATCATCGCCGAGATCGACGGATATGTTCGCTATGGGCGCGACTACAAGAACAAGCGTCGCGTCACGATCGAGCCCGCCGATGACACGATGGAGCCGGTCGAGTATATGGTTCCCAAGGGCAAGCACATCCCGGTTCAGGAAGGGGATTATGTCCAAAAGGGCGATTACATCATGGACGGCAATCCTGCGCCGCATGACATCCTGTCGATCATGGGTGTCGAGGCGTTGGCAGACTACATGATCAACGAGGTGCAGGAGGTCTATCGCCTGCAGGGTGTGAAGATCAATGACAAGCACATCGAGGTGATCGTCCGGCAAATGCTCCAGAAGTGGGAAATCCTCGACAGTGGGGAAACCACGCTTCTCAAGGGTGAGCATGTGGAGAAGCAGGAACTCGAAGCTGCAAACGAGAAGGCGCTGGCCAAGGGTGGGCGCCCGGCGCAGGGGGAAACGATCCTGTTGGGTATCACCAAGGCCTCGCTTCAGACCCGATCCTTCATCTCCGCCGCCTCGTTCCAGGAAACGACGCGGGTCCTGACCGAGGCATCGGTGCAGGGCAAACGTGACAAGCTTGTGGGCCTCAAGGAAAACGTCATCGTCGGGCGCTTGATCCCGGCTGGGACGGGGGGAGCGACCCAGAAGATGCGGCAAGTTGCGCAGCAGCGCGATAATGTCGTCATCGAGGCGCGGCGCGAAGAGGCTGAAGCGGCGGCGGCCCTGGCGGCTCCGATGGAGGATGACGTGATCGGCGGGGACGAGTTCGACAATCTCGTGGAGACCCCGGAGAGCCGGGACGAATAGGCCTTAACCCACGGACAAAAAAGAAATAACCTCCGGCGACCCGGTCGTCGGGGGTTTTTTCCTGGCCGGGTTTCCGCAGCTGACGGGGTGGGCAGAGAAAAGACCTTCGTCGCGGTGGGCAGAAAGGCCGGATGATCGGGACATGCCCGTCCTCCGGTTCAAGACTGGAATTGTTGGATCTCGGGACCGCGTTCAGTTGCAAAGGCCACAATGCCAACGGTGTCTGTTCGTTCAACCTGAGTCGGCCGTGTCCGCCGAAACATCGAGGCACGCGGCCACCGGTGAGGGTTGGGCGTCAGCGCGGCGGGCCGGGCCATGTCCGCGACTTGATCTCGCGCAGGACCGAGTGAAACCGTTGGGGCTCGGCGAAGAACGGTGCGTGCGAGGAGTTCTCGAAGACGATGAGGTCTCGCATCGGTGCCGCAACGTGGTCGTGATAACGCCTGGTGAGCGCGAGCGGCGTGATGTAGTCGCGCCGTCCGTTGAGGAAGAAGACCGGCAGATCGAGACGCGGTGTGTCGGAGAGTGCGTTGAAGTCGGCATAAGCCGGCTCTCGCCACATCGGTCCACTGCCGCGGTTCGCGCCGCGGAACCAGGCGACCAAGTCCGACGCGCGATATTCCGGCGCGGCCAGCGCCGTCAGCAGTAGCTCGGACATGGGCACGTCGATGCCGCCCCCGTGCTCCGTGACAAGTCCTGCGAAGGTGACATAGGCTTGATGATCGCGATAGGGTGGCGGGCCGAGTGCCGCCAGTTCGTCGAGGCCATCTGCGTCGCCGGCCTCCTGAAGGCGTTCGGTCAGCCAGTCATGCGCGAGCCCCACGGTCGCGTCTGGATCCACAGCCTGCCCGACTGCGATGTAGGCATGGTAATCCTCGGGGTGATCGCGGACGAGTCGCAACCCCAGTTGGGTGCCCCAGGAATGCCCGAGAAGGTATATCCTTTCCGTGTCGAACCGTGCCTTGAGATAGGCGGTCACTTCGCGCGCATCGGCGATGAACCGCGCGAAGGTCATGGTGTCGGGGTCGAAGTCGCGCGGGTTGGACAGACCTGCGCCGCGCTGATCCCAGTGGACGACAACGAAGTCCTCTTCCAGAGCGCCGTTATAGGCACGCGCCACGGGGATCTGCGCGGCACCCGGGCCGCCATGCAGCCACAGCAGCACCGGCGCGGCGCGGTCGCGACCTCGGATCAGCAACCACTGCTCAAGGCCGCCAATGCGGATTGGTTCCAGCACCGCGATGCTTTCCGGAAGCGCGCGGCCACCGTCTCCGGTGATCGGCGGCGTGGAGCGGGGACGCTCGAGCCAGACCACGAGCCCGACGAGCAAAGCCAGAAGAAGAATCAACAACACGCGCAGCATTTGTTCGCCGTGGTTGGCCCGTCAATCGCCGCGGGCTTGGTGATGGAGAATGCCCCCTGCCTTTTCTTGGCCTTTTCTTGAAACTCGGCTTGTCGGCGCTGTTCGGAGAGAAGTTATGCGGCGGCCTTCATCGGGTCAAGACTGGTCTGTCCGTGGCACTCAACGAGCGCATGCTTGAGAATGGGCATCAGTTCGCAGGGCTTGATACGCCGCAATCCCGTCTTGAGTTCGGACATGCCGGCGGCGGTCCAGCGCAATGCCGTCCTTGCGTTTCTCCGGCGCGCCGCGTTGCGACAGACCTGCCGAATGGCGCTGTTTATGGATTCGATGAGATTGGCTCTGGCCAGGGAATGCTGCGATTCGATTGACAAGCCCAGCCTGACGACCGTCAGGATTTCATCGAGACCTTCGAGGATCGCCCGGGACAGGCCCGGGGCCGCCTGCCCGTGGCGCCGCGCCGGATTGCGCAACAGCATTTCCGCTTTGGCTGCATCGCCCGGTTCCCAACCCTTTATTGATTATTGATGTTCCGCGTGCCCGGCGTTTATCTTGTACTCAGTATCTCAATAGATTGGCTCGGGATGCCATGCGACGTGCCTTCCTTGCTCTTCTAAGTGTTTTTGTCGGATCCGCCGCCCCGGCCGACGAACCCTCTTCCCATGCGGCCTTCCGCGCCGCGTTGACGCGACTGCACGCCGAGGCAGGCTTTCCCGGCGCCGTGGCGGCGTTCGCTCGGGCCGACGAACCGATCCATGTTGTGGCCGTCGGGCTGTCCGATGTCGAGAGCGCCAAGCCGATGCGTGAGGATCACCGGATGCTCTCGGGCAGTACCGGAAAGTCGTTTACCGCGGCCGTCGCGCTGTCGCTCGCACAGGAGGGGCGGCTGGATCTCGATGCGCCGATCTCCCGCTGGCTTGGCGACGCGCCCTGGTTCGCCGACCTGCCCGGTGGATCTGCGATTACCCCGCGAATGCTGCTGCGCCACCAGAGCGGCCTGCGCGACCATGTTCACGATCCCGCGTTCCAGGCGCGGGTCGCGCGCGCGCTCCCGACAAATCCCGATGTCGCTTTACCGCCCGCGGACCTCATCGGCTTCGTGCTCGACGATGCGCCGCTTTTCGCGCCTGGCACGGGATACGCCTACACGGATACGGGCTATATCATTGCAGGCCTCGTCATCGAGGCAGTCACCGGTGAGCCCTATTTCGCCACGCTGAAGCGACGCTTTCTTGAGCCGCTCGGGCTTGAGTTGACCATGCCCGCCGACCGACGTGACCTGCCTGGCCTCGCCAGCGGCTACATCTCGGGCCAAGGCATGTTCGACCTGCCGCCAAAGGTGACCGAGGATGGCACGCTGGTCTACAACCCGGCCTCTGAATGGACCGGCGGCGGGCTGGCCACCAACGCTGGTGATCTCGCGCGCTGGGCCATCGCGCTCTATGAGGGACAGGCGATGCAAGGGCCCTATCTCGACACGTTGCTCGACGCGGTCCCCAAGGATGCATCGCAGCGGCGTCTTCATGGTGAAGACGTGGCGTATGGCCTCGGCGTGACGTTGCGCACGACCGACCTCGGGCCGGCGCAGGGGCACCGGGGCTGGACGCCGGGTTATCTCTCGGTCTTCGAGTATTACCCCGATCACCGCCTCGCGGTGGCGCTTCAAATCAACGAATTGGGCGAGCACGACATGAGCGCCTATGCCGAGACCCTCGCGGAATCCGTGATATGGGCGGATTCTTAGTCTTTACCCGCAAGCTTGTCCACAAGGCGCGCGCAAGTCACCCCTTTTCGCCCCCTCGGCCGGACGGGTGGGTGGGCGGGGTCTGGACGAGGGGGCGGGCCAGCGCGCGCAGCATTGATCAATTTTTTCCTAACAATTGCCGCGCTACGGCGGTGTACGCCCGGCAGCCGGGCAGCAGCCGGGGATCACCCCCCGTTTCGCGGTGCGCGGCGCGGCGTTAACGCCCCGGTGCGCTGCGGTTACGCAATGGTGAGCCTTGATGCTCTTGCAGCGGAACCGCGATGAGAACAAAATGCGAACATGTCAACCGAGTCGCCCACATTCACCGAGCTTTGCGCCCTCTCCAACTTCACCTTTCTCACCGGCGCGTCGCATCCCGAAGAGTATATGCACCGCGCCTCGGCGCTGGGGATGGGGGCGTTGGCGATTGCCGATGTGAACACGGTGGCGGGCATCGTGCGGGCCCATACCGCTGCCCGGAAGATGGCACAGGATGTCTCCTATCGCGCTGAAATAGAAGCGAAAAATGTCTTCACCGGCCCCCCGGCCCCGGCCGGCACCCCGGCCCCCGACCCGCCGGTCCTGCCCCGTCTCATCCCCGCCGCGACGCTCGCCCTTGCCGACGGGCCGCGCCTTGTCGCCCTGCCCGAGAACCGCACCGGCTGGGGCCGCCTGTGCCGCCTGCTGACGCTGGGGCGACGGCGCGGCGACAAGGGCACATGCCACCTCACCCTCGACGATCTTCTCGCCCATGCCGACGGGTTGCAGCTGCTGCTCCACCCGCCCGCCGATCCGCCGGATCACGACGCCTGGCACACCGGTGCCACCCGCCTGATCCACCACGCCCCCGACCAGCTCCACCTCCTCCTCCCGCCCCGCTACGACGGCCGAGACAGCCAGCGATTCGCCCGCCTCACCACGCTTGCGGACAGGCTCGGGCTGCCCACCATCGCCACCGCCGCGCCGCTCATGCACCGCGCCCATCGCCGGCGCCTCGCCGATGTGCTCACCGCCATCCGCCTGCGAAAACGGGTCGATCAGCTTGGCCGCGCCGCCCTGTGCAATGCCGAGAACCGGCTGCGCGCGGATGCCGAGATGCGGCGGCTGTTTCGCGGTTTCGAAGACGCGGTCGATCGCGCGGGGATGCTCGCCCGGCGCCTGACATTCTCGCTCGACGCGCTGCGCTATGAATACCCGTCAGAGGTTACTGGGGGCGAAACCCCCACCGGACGGCTCCGGCGGCTGGCCGAGGCGGGGCTGACCCGGCGCTATCCCGTCCGTGTGCCCGACCGTGTGCGCGCGATGCTGGAACACGAACTCGCGCTCATCGCCCGGCTGGAATACGAGCCCTATTTCCTCACCGTGCATGACATCGTGACATTCGCCCGCACACGCGGCATCCTGTGCCAGGGGCGCGGCTCGGCGGCCAACTCGATCACCTGCTATGCCCTTGGTGTTACATCCGTTTCTCCCGAAGTGGGCACCATGGTGTTCGAGCGTTTCGTCTCCGAGGCGCGCAGCGAACCGCCCGATATCGACGTCGATTTCGAACATGAGCGCCGCGAAGAGGTGATCCAGCATATCTATGAACGCTATGGCCGCCACCGCGCCGGGCTCTGCGCCACGGTGGTGCATTTCCGCGGCAAGCGCGCGATTCGCGAGGTCGGCCGCGCCATGGGGCTCAGCGGCGACCTGATCTCGGCCCTGTCCTCGCAACTCTGGGGGTTCGGCGGCGCCGGAAAACTCGCCGATCAGCGCATCCGCGAAATCGGCCTCGACCCGAACGAACGGCAACTGGCGCTGACCCTCGATCTGGTCCGCCAGATCGAGGGGTTTCCGCGCCACCTGTCCCAGCATGTCGGCGGCTTCATCATCACCGAGGGGCGGCTGGACGAACTTGTGCCGATCGAGAACGCCGCGATGGAGGACCGCACCGTCATCTGCTGGGACAAGGACGATATCGACGCGCTCGGCATTCTCAAGGTCGACGTGCTCAGCCTCGGCATGCTCACCTGCATCCGCAAGGCGTTCGACCTGATGCGCCGCCATGCCGGGCAGGATTTCACCCTCGCCACGCTGCCGCCCGAAGACCCGAAGGTCTATGACATGCTCTGCCGCGCCGACAGCATCGGCGTGTTCCAGGTCGAATCCCGGGCGCAGATGAATTTCCTGCCACGCATGCGCCCGCGCTCGTTCTACGATCTGGTGATCGAGGTGGCGATCATCCGCCCCGGCCCGATCCAGGGCGACATGGTCCACCCCTTCATCCGCCGCCGCAACGGCGAGGAACAGGTCGCCTTCCCCCCCGGCCCGCTTGGCGATGTGCTGGCAAAGACGCTGGGCGTGCCGCTGTTTCAGGAACAGGCGATGCAGATTGCCATCATCGGTGCCGGGTTTTCCCCGACCGAGGCCGACCGCCTGCGCCGCTCGCTCGCCACCTTCAAGAAACACGGCAATGTCAGCGAGTTCCGCGCCCGTTTCATGCAGGGCATGCGCGCCAATGGCCATGACGAGGGTTTTGCCGACCGCTGCTTTTCCCAGATCGAGGGGTTCGGCTCCTACGGCTTTCCCGAAAGCCACGCCGCCAGCTTCGCGCTGCTGGTCTATGCCTCGGCCTGGATCAAGCGCCACCACCCCGCGCTGTTCGCCTGCGCGCTGCTGAATTCCCAGCCGATGGGCTTTTACGCCCCCGCCCAGATCATCCGCGACGCCCGCGAACACGGGGTCGAGGTCCGGCCCGTCTGCATCCAGTCGAGCCATTGGGACAACGTGATCGAAACCGATGATTCGGGCCGCCACGCGCTGCGGCTGGGCTTTCGTCAGGTCAAGCGCCTGCGCCAGGAGGATGCCGAGTGGATTACCGCCGCGCGCGCCAATGGCTATACCTCGCTCGAGGATGTCTGGCGCCGCGCCGGCACCCCGCCCGCCATGCTCGAACGGCTGGCCGAGGCCGACGCCTTCACCGCGCTGGGCCTCAACCGCCGCGCGGCCCTGTGGCAGGCGAGGGCGATCACCGGCAAGGCGCCCCTGCCGCTGTTTTCCGGCGATATCGACGGCGAAGGCATCGTCGAGCCCGCCGCCCACCTGCCGCAAATGCCGCTCGGCGAAGAGGTGGTCGAGGATTACGTCGCCATGCGCTTTTCGCTGCGCGCCCACCCGGTCGCGCTCCTGCGCCACCTGCTCAGCCCGCCCGAATTGATGCCGCCCCATATCAGGCGGGTTGAAATGCACAATACCCAAGAGTAGGGTTTCGCCATGGTGCAGAAAACCCGCCCAAGCGAAGCCAAGGCCCGGCTCACCCGCGACGACTGGCTCATCGCCGGTCTGTCTGCGCTGGCACAGGCCGGGCCGAATGCGGTGCGGGTCGATACGCTGGCCGACCGGCTGGGCGCCACCAAGGGGTCGTTCTATTGGCATTTCAAGGATGTGGGCGATTTCACCCGCGCCATGGCCGGGCATTGGCAGGCCGGTGCGCAGGCCGTGCTCGCCGCCGCCGAGGACGCCCCCGCCGCCGCACGGCTGCGCGCCTTGTTGCAGGTCTTTGCCACGCCGCCCGGCCCCGACCCCGAACCGGCGCTGCGCGCCATGGCCCATACCGACCCGGCGGTGTCCGGCACCGTGCAGGCCGTCGATGCGGCCCGCCTCGACCGGCTCACCACCCTGCTCTCGACCTGCGGCGTCACCAACCCCGATCTCGCCCACGCGCTCTATGCTGCCGCTTTGGGCATGGCGGACCTCTCCACCCGCACGCCCCGCGACAATGGCGACGCGATCGGCACCCTGGTCGATCTGGTCCTGGCCCTGCGCTGACCCCCGGGCTCAGGTCACCGCGATACCCCGGCGAAACCGCTCCACGAACCGCTCGCGCGCTTCGGGCAGGGGCTTGTGCAACAGCTCGGCCGCCAGTTTCTCGCGCAGGAAATACCCCGTCACGTCAAACCCCTGGGAAATCTCCGCATCCGGCGTATCCCCCTGCCCCAACAGGCATTGCGGCAGCGGCAGGAGACGATCCACCCACTCCCCCGCCCCTTCCCGCGACACCGCCCGGCCGGTCCGGGGCGACACGAATTCCAGCCCCTCGCGCGCGCCCGTCACGGCACAGCAGGACAGATCGAGGCCAAACCCCATCTCCTCCAGCAGGCCCAGTTCCCAGCGCAGATAGGCCAGCGGCCAAAGGTCATCCTGCCCCAGAAGGTCGAGCAACTGTTCGCTGCGCCGATAGAGCGCCGCATGCGCTTCGCGCTCGGGCAGCGAGAACAACAACAGCCCCACCACCGCGTTGAGCCCCGCCAGCGCCAGCCGTGAGCCCATCCCCGCCGCCGCGCGCGAGCGCAGCGGCTCGACCGTGAAATTGCCGATATGATCCTCCAACCGCGCCCGCCATGTCACGTCAAGCTGCGCACCGGGCTGCAATATCGGCGCGATCCGGCGGCTGGTGCCACCGCGCACCACCCCAGCGTGCCGCCCACGGGTCTGGGTGAACATCTCGATGATGGCGCTGGTCTCGCCATGCCGCCGCACGTTCAGCAATATGCCCTGATCCCGCCATTCCATGCAGGCCAATCTATCGCCCGCACGGGGCGGCGAACATCACTTTTTCACAATGCCCTCGGCGACCCATCGATCGAAAATCGCCAGCGCCGCATCGCTGAATTCTGCATCGTTGATATGCGCCTCCAGCCGGTGCAGCGCCACGTTCGCGGGGCAGGCCGCTCCGATCTCGTAACAGAACGCCGCCAGCCCTTCGGCATCATGCAGATCGGCGCCTTCGCGGTCCCATTCGTTGCAACCCTCAAGCGGCAACAGGAAGGCCACCGGCCCCTTGGCATCCGCCAGCTTGTCACAGATCACCCGCGCCACCTCGCGCCGCTCATCCGCATCCAGCACCGCCGAGGTCAACAGCCGGTTATGCGCGTGGGTTTCGCGGTCCTTCAATCGCTCGGGCGGCGCCTGCCAGCCGACGAAATCGACAAGGTCATAACAGCCCGGCGCGACAAGCTGCGGAATACCGCGCGCGCCCGCATTGGTCATCCGGTCCGGCCCCGCCGAAATCCCCGAGCCGAACAGGTGATTGCCCACCTCCTGCGGCGCGAAATCGAAAACGCAGGCAAAGGCGCCCTCGGCCGCCAGCCCCTCGAAGGCGCGCCCGCCCATGCCGGTGGCATGGAACACCGCCACCTCGAACCCGCGCTCCTCCAGCGCCGGTTTCAGGCGCACCATGTAGCGCAGCACCGTCTTGCCAAAGCTCGTCATCCCGATCAGCGGCTTGTCGCGCCGGGGCGCTTCCACCGCCCGCGCCGCGCCCAGAACCGCGCCCGCCGCCTGGCTAAGCGAGGATTTGCAGACCGAGTTCAGCCCATAAAGCCCCCCGGCCCAGAGGATCATCTGGATATCCGGGGCCAGCCGCTCAGGCGGCAACATCGCCGAGAACGACACGGTGGACACCACGTATTTCGGCACGCCCAAAGGCAGCGCCGCGCAGAGATCAAGCGCAAGGTCGGTCCCCATCGTTCCGCCCAGCACGATCACCCCGTCGATCTCTCCCGCGCGATAAAGCCGCAGCGCCAGCGCCGCCGCGCCCTCGGCCATGATCTGCATCGCGTGGTTTTCGTCGCCCGAGTCAATCGCCGCCTCGATGCTCGACCCGCCCGCCTCGGCCACGTCATGCTTGGAATGATCCGTGGGCGCGTTCGGATCGCCCAGCACGCTCACATCCATGGTCCGCACCTTGCCACCCTGCCCGCGAATGCAATCGCAAAGGTAATTCAACTCGTCATCCTTGGTGTCATAGGTGCCCACCACCAGGATCGTCTTGTCCTCACTCATGTCTCATCCTCCCATCCTGTCCAGCCAGCGCCACGCGCTGCGCAATGCCGTCGTCACCGCGCGTTCCGACCGTTCCGCCGCGCCCGGCTCGCCCAGCCGGTCCGCGATCCAGCCGGGATAGGTCAGCGCTCGAAGCAGCAGGAACAGGTCGAGATCGGCCGCCCGCACCCGCCGCCGCGCGGCATAGCCATCGCAAAGCGCCGCGCGCAATTCGGCATGATCCGGCGCATCCTCGAAGCGCAGAAGAAAGGTCGCCAGTTCGAAATCGCGAAACCCGAACCCGCCATCGTCAAAGTCGATCAGGTAGATCCGCGCCCCGTCCCACAGCATGTTCTCGCTGATCAGGTCGGCATGGATCAGCCCGTATTCGGCCTCGCCCTCGACGCGCGACAGTACGTCATCGGCCGCCGCCCGCACACGGCTCAACAGCGCCCGTTCCGACGCACCCAGATGCGGATGCTCCCAGAACCGCCCCCAAAGCGGCGCCTCACCCAGAAGGCCGGCGCGGTCCCACGCCGGCCGGGTGAACCCTTCGGGCCGCACCCAGGCGTCCGAGATGTCATGCATCCGCGCCATCGCCACGCCCAGCGCATGGCAGAAGCCCGGCCGATCCGCGACCCCCTGCAACTCTCCGGCACGGCCCAGCGCCGCCCCCGGCACCCAGCTCAGAACATCGACCTGATGCCCCGCGACACGGGCCATGAACCGCCCGTCACGCGCAGCCAGCGGCACAGGCACATCAAGGCCCCCCGCCGCCAGCGCCGCCATCCATTGCAGTTCCGAGGTCAGTTCCGCATCGCTGCGATAGCCGGGCCGGTGCAGCCGCAGCGCATATTCACCCCCGGGGGCCGACACGCGGTAAACCACATTCTCGCGCCGCGCCGCCAGCGCGATCCCGGCCCCCTCCAGCCCCCAATGCCGGGCCGCTTCCTGTGCGATCTCAAGCAAGCGGCACCTCGCCCAACGCCTCGTCCACCGCTTTCAGCATCCGGTCCGCATCGTCTTGCGAGAACACCATCGGCGGGCGCATCTTCAGCACGTTGTAATGCACCCCGAGGAAGTTCATCAAAACCCCCTTGTGGCGCAGCGAATTGGCCACCGCCTTGGTGAACGCGGTCGCCGGGGTCTTGGCCTCGCGGTCCAGCACCAGCTCGGCCCCGAAGAACAGCCCCGATCCGCGCACATCCCCGATGCAGTCATGCCGCGCGGCCAGATCGCGCAGCCCCGCGCGGGCATACTCGCCCACCGCGCGCGCGTTCTCCTGCAAGCCTTCCTCGCGGATCACGTCCAGCGTCGCCTGCGCCGCCGCCATGCTCACCGGGTTGCCGCCGAACGTGTTGAAATAGCGGAACGTATCGCGAAACGCCTCCATTACCTCGCGGCTTGTCACCACTCCGGCCACCGGATGGCCATTGCCCATCGGCTTGCCCATGGTCACGATATCGGGCAGGAAGCCGGCCTTCTCATGCCCCCAGAAATGCGTGCCAAGGCGGCCGAAACCGGGCTGCACCTCATCGGCGATGATCACGCCACCCACGCGCCGCACGGCCTCGATCGCGGGCGTCAACCACCCGCCGGGCAGATCGGGAAAGCCCTCGTTGGCAAAGAACGGACAGATGACCAGCGCCGAGACCCCATGCCCCTTGTCCTCAAGCCACGCAATCGCCGCCTCCACATGCCCGGCCCAGTCCTGCGCCGACATGGGCCGATAGCTGTCCGGCGCCGGCACGAATTCCACCGACTCCCAGCGGTTCGGCGGCGGGTTGGTGCAGCTCAACTGGCTCACCGCATCGGTATTGCCGTGATAGGTGTGATCGGTCGCGATTACCCCCGTCTTCCCGGTCACCGCCCGCGCCATGCGCAGCGCGATATCATTCGCCTCCGAGCCGGTGCAGGTCACCATCATCGCCTTCAGCGGATCGGCGAACGTGCCGGTCAGGTCCTCGGCATAATTCACGATCCCCTCATGCAGGTATCGCGTATGGGTGTTGAGCGTCCCTGCCTGCCGACAGATCGCCTCGACCACCTTCGGGTGGCAATGGCCCACATGCGGCACGTTGTTATAGCAATCGAGATACTCGCGCCCCTCCACATCCCAAAGTTTCGTGCCCAGCCCCCGCACAAGATGCACGGGCTCGTCATAGAAGGTCGTCATGCGCGGGCCCAAAAGGCGCTCGCGGCGATCGAGAAGGGATTCGGTCATGACGGTCTCCGTGGAAGCAACAAGGGCAGCGCCCGGCCCGGGGTGGATACCCTCAAGTGGTCCGGCAACCGTGGAAAGACAAGCAGATCAGAGGCATGCGCCCGCCTGGGGGCGGGCGGGCGCATGCCAGGACGCTGCGCGCCCCGGCGGGAACATGGTATCAGGCCATGCGCGATGGCCTTGCTCACGCGCGCCGAAACTGCCCGGAATATCCTGCTGCCTTGCCTCACAACTCAATCCACGCGGTCTTGAGGTCCAGATACTTGTCCACCGCATGAAGCGACTTGTCATGGCCATTGCCCGATTGCTTGACGCCCCCCAGCGGCACGGTGTTGTCGGACCCGCCATAGGTGTTCACATGCACGATGCCCGACCGGATGCCCCGCACCATGCGATGCGCGCGGCTCAGGTTCCCGGTCCAGACCCCCGCCGCCAACCCGTAATCGGTGGCATTGGCCAGCGCCACGGCCTCTTCGTCGCTGTCAAAGGCGGTCACGGCCAGCACCGGGCCGAACACCTCCTCGCGGAACACCCGGTTGTCGGGCCGCACCCCGGTCAGCACCGTGGGTTCCATGTAATAGCCCCCCGTGCTTTCAAGAATACGCCCACCGCCCAGCGCGATCTCCGCCCCCTGCGCCGTGGCATCGGCCACGAAGCCAAGGTTCCCCTCCAACTGGCCCAGCGAATTGATCGCTCCCACCTGGCTACCAAGATCAAGCGGATCACCCACCCTGAGCGCCCCGGCATGGCGCGACAGCGCCGCGACGAATTCATCATGGATCGACCGCTCCACCAACAGGCGCGATCCCGCCACGCAGACCTGCCCGGAATTGCGGAAAATTCCCATTGCCGAAACCTGCGCCGCCTTCTCAAGGTCCGGCGCATCGGCAAAGACGACATTGGGGCTCTTGCCGCCCAGCTCCAGGTAAACCCGCTTGAGGTTCGAGCGCGCGGAATATTCCAGCAGCCGCCGCCCCGTCGCCCCCGACCCGGTGAACACCAGCACATCCACATCCATCGACAGCGCCAGCGCCTCGCCGGCCACGCTGCCCTGCCCCGTCACCACGTTCAGCACGCCATCGGGCAGGCCCGCCTCCATGCAGTACTCGGCCAGTTTCAACAGCGAGAGCGAGGCGGTCTCGGCCGGTTTCAACACCACCGAATTGCCCGCGGCCAGCGCCGGCGCCAGCTTCCACGCCCCGATCATCAGCGGGAAATTCCACGGCACGATCGCGCCGACCACGCCCACCGGTTCGCGATGCACAAGCCCCAGCACGTTCTCGGGCGTCGGCGCCACCTCGCCATAGATCTTGTCCACGGCCTCGGCGTAATAGCGGAACGTGCCCGCCGCCGATCCGGCCTCGGCCTTCAGCGCCATGTTGAACTCGGTGCCGTTGTCGCGCACGCCCAGCACGGTCAATTCCAGCGCCCGTTCCTCGATGATATCCGCGATCCGGTGCAAGACCCGCTTGCGCTCGGCCGGGGCCGCGCGTGACCAGCGCCCATCCTCGAACGCCCGCCGCGCCGCCGCAACCGCGCGGTCCACATCCTCGGCCCCCGCCCGCTCTAGCGTGGTGAACGCGGCCCCGTCGATCGGGGAACATACTTCGAGCGTTTCTCCCGAACCTTCTTGCCACGCTCCGTCGACAAGTAATCTCTGCGGCGGAACATCTGCATTCCGAAGCGAGTCGATCTTCTCCTGGCTGACCATTTGGCCTCCTTCAGTTTGCGGCGTTCGATCAGCACATGGCGGATGTGCAGCGCCAGAACGCCGAGGATCATCACAAACAGGATCATCGCGATGGGCCGGTCGATGAAATCAAGCGGCGTCTTCACCCGCGCCATGCCCGCGCGCAGCTTGACCTCCATGATCCCGCCCAGAACCATGCCCAGAACGATCGGCACCGCCGGCAGCGACAGCCGCTTGAGCACGAAGCCGAACACCCCGAAACATGCCGCGATCAGGCAATCGGTGAACGAGTTGCGCAAGCTGTAAACCCCCACGAACGACAGCGTGAGGATGCCCACTCCGAGGAACCGGTTGGGAATCTTCACCACCTTGACCAGATGCCCGGTGGCCGACAGCAGGAAGATCAGCACCAGCACGTTGAGCACCAGAAGTGCCAGATAAAGCGCCACCACGAACGGCATGTCATTCTGGAACAACTGCGGCCCCGGCACCACGTTATGCACATAGAAGACCGACAGCATCATCGCGGTCAGCGCCTCGCCCGGAATACCCAGCGCCAGAAGCGGCACCATTGCAGCAGCCGGCACCGCGTTGTTCGACGTCTCGGCGGCAATCAACCCCTCGCTCGACCCGTGGCCGAAATCCTCCGGGCGTTTGCTGCTGCGCTGCGCGGACGTGTAGCTCATGAATTGCGCGGTGAACTCGCCCACGCCGGGGATCATCCCCATCACGACACCGAAGGCGCCCGACACCCCGGCCACGCGCGGATGGCGCGAAAGCTCGCGCAACCCCTGGAACAGCCCGCCGCGCAACGGGGTCAGGCGCACCTTCTCATCATCACCCTGCAACAGGTAGAACGCCTGGGAAAGCGCGAACAGCCCCAGCACCACCACGATCAGGTCCACCCCCGACGACAGCCAGCTTTGATCGAAGGTATAGCGTTTCGAATACTTGACCGGCTCAAGCCCCACGGTGTTGAGGAATATCCCGAAAAACGCCATCGCCGCCGCAATCAGCGTCTGCCCGCGATGCGCGATCACCACCAGGATCAGCCCCAGAAGCGCGGCCAGGAAAATCTCGCGGCTGCCGAACATCGGCGCAATCCGGGCCAGCACCGGCGCGAACAGGATCAGGCAGATCACCGAGAACACGCCGCCGAAGAACGAGGCCGAATAGGCCAGCGAAAGTGCCCGCCGCGCCTCGCCCCGCGCGGTCATCGGGAACCCGTCATAGGTGGTCAGTGCATTGACCGCCGTGCCCGGCGTGTTGATCAGGATCGCCGGGATCGCGCCGCCATACATGGAACTGCCATAGATGCCCAAAAGCACGGTCAGCCCCACGATCGGGTCCATGCTGAAGGTCGCGGGCAACAGGATGGCAATCGCCACCGCCGGGCCAACCCCCGGAATCGCCCCGATCATGACGCCGCCCACCGATCCGACCACAAGCGCCAGGATCACATCCCAGCGCGCCAGGATCTCGACGGCTGATACCAAAAGCTCCATGCCGGCCTCAGAAATTCAGGATCATGAACGAGCGCAACGCGCCCGGCAGATACTCATACGCCGCCCCGCCGTGGATGCGCACCTGCAGGAAGGTCTTGAACACCACCACCACCGCCACCGCGAAACCGGCCGAAATCCACATCATCTTCGGGCTGCGATACCCTACCCGCCCAGCCAGAAGAAGAACGAAGACCAGCGTGCTCGGCAGGTAACCCAGCACCGGCACGACCGTCACGTAAACCAGGAACCACAGCACCCATTCGAGGGCGAAAAACCAGATCCGCCATTCCACCAGATCGGCACGGCGCAACCGCTTGCGCGGCAGCTTCCACAAATGCAGCAGTCCGAACAGGAGCATCCCGCCCACCGCCACCGCCGGCCAGAATCGCGGCTGCGCGAAAAGCTGCGTGCCCTTGGCCCAGCGCGTCTCGGTGCCCAACTGGCTGAGCAACAACAGCGACGCGACCACGAACACGATCGCGAACAGACTCTGCCCCCGGACCGGCCCCTTGAACCGGCGTTCTTCCTCGGTCATTGCGCCGCCTCCCGGCTCGGGCTGGTGAAACGGCCGGGCGGATCACCCGCCCGGCCGCATGCAATCATTCAAGGATGCTCTCGATCCGTGCGACCGTCTCGATATCCTGCGCGATCCGCGACGCGCTTTCTTCCGGCCCCTGCCAATAGACCAGCGCCCCGGTCTCCTTGGCCACCGCCTGCGCCCGGTCACTCATCGCGGTTTTCTGGGCGACGGCGATGATCTTTTCGCGCACGTCCTTCGGCGTGTCCTTGTGGACGAACAGCCCGTTCCACAGCGCGATGTCGAGCGTCGGATCGACCTCGCCCGCCGTCGGCGCGTCAGGCACCAACGGGATGCGCTCATCGGTGATCGACACCAGCACCTTGATGTCATCGAGGCACGGCAACACCAGTTGCAGCGTGGTGTTGATCACATCCGCATCGCCGCTCGCCAGCGTGTTGCAATCCAGCGCATCGAACGCCGCGTCGCTGCCCCATTCGAAATCCATGTTCGCGGCCAGCGCCTTGGTCACCTGCGTCGGTGTTAGGACATCGCCGAAATGGCCCAGCGCCACGTCGTTTTCCCTGGCATGCGCGGCCAGTTCTTCCATCGTCGAATAGGGCGCATCGGCCGAGGTGGCGATCACGAACGGATAGGTCAGGAAAATGCCCAACGGGTCGAACTGCGCCGGGGTCAGATCGTCGATCCCGATCTGGTGGCCGACCACCGGCACCCCGATCACGAAGCTGCCGATCGTATAGCCATCGGCGGGCGCATTCGCCACCTCGATCGCCCCGGGGAACGGCCCGCCACCGCCGCCGGGCTTGTTCACCACCGCCGCCGCAACGCCATATTCGGCCTGGAAATCCTCGGCGATCATCCGCGTCAGAACGTCTTCAAGGTCGCCCGGCGGCCACGGCACCACGAAACTCACCGGTTTTTCGGGGTAATCCGCCAGCGCGGCCCCGCCTGTCGCGGCCATGGCAAGCGCCAGCGCGCCGCCCAGAATGTTGCGTGTCGTCATAAGAATATCTCCCTGTGTTTCGCATTTTTCTTCGGTTCATTTTTCGAACCATTGGTTCTAAAATAGATTGACAGACCATGCTCGAGTCTGTCAACACTTTTAACAGGTGAACAGAAACCGCCAACTCAAAGCAATCGAAAACAACCACGAAAGACACGCCGCCACCGATGGGAACCGTTGCCAAAGCCCTGTCCCTGCTGGACTTTTTCAACCGCTCGCGCAGCACCATCGGGCTGAGCGACCTGGCCCGTCTTTCGGGGCTGAACAAGGCGACGGTGCACCGGCTTCTGTCGGAATTGCAAGCGCAGGGATTCGTCGAACAGACCGGCGCGGCGCGCGAATACCGCCTCGGCCCCGCCTTCCTGCGCCTCGCCGCCCTGCGCGAGGCCGCCGTTCCGATGCGCGATCTCGCCCAGACGGTGCTCGCCGATCTCTGCGCCGCCACGCATGAGACAACCCATGTCTCGCTGATCCAGAACGACGCGCTCGTCACCCTCACCTATGCCTATGCGCCGCTCCACGGCACCCGCGTCACGATGGAGGACGCCGAGCGGCTCACCTTTCACAATACGGCCTCGGGGCTGGCCGTTCTGGCCTTTTCGCCACCGGATTTCACCGACGCGATGCTCGCCCGCCCACTGGAGAAACGCACCCCCCTCACCGTCACCGACCCGGCCAGGATCCGCGCCACGCTGACCCGTGTGCGCGAATCCGGCATGTCGCAATGCGTCGGCGGGTTCGAGGACGATGTCCATTCCCACGCCATGCCGCTCTTTGATTCCGAAACCCGGGTGATCGGCGCCATCGCCGTCGCCGCGCCCTCGGCCCGCATGACGCCCGACCATCAGGCCCTGATCCGTCGCGCCCTGCGTCACCACGGGCTGCGCCTCACCCGGTTGATGGGCGGTTTTCTGCCCGACGGATTCCAGCGAGAGGAGGCCGCATGACCGACACCCCCGCAGACCGCGCCCTGATCCTCGATTTCGGCGGGGTGATTACACGCACCCTGTTCGAGACCCATGACGAAACCGAACGCGCCCTCGGCCTCGGCCCCGGCACGCTCACATGGTTCGGGCCGTTCCACCCCGAAAGTGACGGGCTCTGGCAGGCGATGCAGGCCGGGCGGATAACCGAACGCGACTACTGGCTTGAACGCACCCGCGAGGTGGGCGCGCTGGTGGGCGAACACTGGACCGAGATGCAACAGTTCGTTCGCGCCGCCCGCGGCGCCGACCCCGACGCGGTGATCCGCCCCGAGTTTCGCGAAACCCTCGACACCTGCAAGGTGGCCGGCATCCGCCTCGCCATTCTCTCCAACGAGCTCGACCTCTTCTATGGCGCCGATTTCCGCGAGAAACTGCCCTTTCTGGCGGATTTCGACGCCATCATCGATGCCACCCATACCGGCATCCTCAAACCCGACCCGCGCGCCTACGCGGCCGCGCTCGACGCGCTCGCCCTGCCCGCTGAGGCTTGCGTCTTTGTCGATGACCAGAAACGCAACATCGAGGGCGCGCGCGATGTCGGGCTGCAAACCGTGCATTTCGACGTCGCCCGCCCAGGCGGCAGCTATGCCGAGGCGCTCCGCCTCCTCGGCCTTGAATGAAAGGACAGACGACATGAAAGACGGCAATTTCCTCAAGGAAAAGAACGCGCGCTCGCTCTGGCACCCGATGGCGCATCCCGCCGACAGCCTCGCCAACCCGCCGACCATCGTGACCGATGCGGCGGGCGTCACCATCACCGATGTTAACGGTCACACCGTTGTCGATGGCGTCGGCGGGCTGTGGAACGTCAATCTCGGGTTCTCCTGCCAGCCGATCAAGGACGCGATCTCGGCCCAGCTCGACCGCCTGCCCTATTACTCGATCTTTCGCGGCACCACCAATGACGCGGTGATCGAGCTGGCCGAGGAGCTGCGCGATTTCTTCGCCCCCGACGGCCTTTCCCGCGCCTTCTACACCTCGGGCGGCAGCGACAGCGTCGAAACCGCCCTGCGCCTCGCCCGCCAGTATCACAAGATCCGGGGCGAGGCCGGGCGCACCAAGTATCTCAGCCTGAAAAAGGGCTATCACGGCACCCATTTCGGCGGCGCCTCGGTCAATGGCAACGCCAATTTCCGCACCGCTTACGAGCCGCTCCTGGCGGGCTGCTTTCACATCCCCGCGCCCTACACCTATCGCAACCCCTTCAACGAGCCCGACCCCGAAAAGCTGGCGCAGCTTTGCCTTGCCGCGCTCGAAGACGAGATCGCGTTCCAGGGCGCCGGCACCATCGCCGCGCTGATCATGGAGCCGGTCCTCGGCGCGGGCGGCGTCATCCCCCCGCACGCATCCTTCATGCCCGGCCTGCGCGAGATCTGCTCGCGCCACGGTATCCTGCTGATCGCGGACGAGGTCATCACCGCCTTCGGGCGCACCGGGTCATGGACCGGCTCGCGCCACTGGGGCGTGCAGCCCGATTTCGCCTGCACCGCCAAGGCCATCACCAACGGCTATTTCCCCTTCGGCGCGGTGATGATCGCCGAAGAGGTGGCCCAGACCTTCGAACAGGACGAGACCGGCCGCGCCGCCATCGGCCATGGCTATACCTATTCCGGCCACCCGGTCGGCGCCGCCGCCGCGCTGGCCTGCCTGGCCGAGACCAAACGCCTCAAGGTCAACGAAAACGCCGCCGCGCGGGGCCGCGAACTCCATGACGGGTTGCTGGCACTTCAGGACAAACACGAGATCATCGGCGACGTGCGCGGCGGTCACGGCCTCATGTGCGCGCTCGAACTGGTCTCCGACCGCAGCGCCAGGACCCCGATCGACAAGACAACCATCAACGCGGTGCAGGAAGGCACCTATCGCGCCGGCGCCATGGTGCGCGTCTCGGGGCCCAACATCATCCTGTCACCGCCGCTGGTCCTCACCGCCGAGGATGTCCAGACCATCCTCTCGGCGCTCGATGCCGGGTTTTCCGGCGCCGGCGGCTGAACGGTCGCCGCGGCCATGGCGTGTCGCACCAAATCAGAATCGCCCCATGCCGAACCAAAGGGCAGCACAGGGCCGCGGTCGGGTGCTCACAACATCCGCGCGGGGCAGTTTATCTTGCAGCGTCACCCCCTGCCCGAAGCGACGCGAAACCCATCGAAAGCACCCGGTCACGCCGAAGGCGTGCCTCCGGCACGACGGGGCGGCCGTGTGCTGCCGGGGCGGCTTACGCCGCCGTTCCGGGCGGGGCGAATTCGTTCAAACCCGACACGCCCTAATCCCCCGTCACGATCAGGCCGCTATCGACCGAGCCGCTGATCGTCCTGCAATCGCCGGTATCGGGCGCGGCCGTGACACTGTCCTGTCGGCACAGCATCGCACTGAACGTGCCGCTGACCCGGCCCCGGTCGCCGTCGCGCTCAACCACGAGATCGGCCCCGGCCGCCTCCGGCGCGCCCTCGCTGATCCAGAACGGCCCCTTCATGCCCGCCGGCATGAACATCACCTCCACGCTCATCGGCGCGGCGCCCGGCTTGGGGTCGCCCCTCCACATCAGGTCGATATTGAGAACATCGCTTGTCGTGAACCGCGCCTCGGGGTGGCCCTGCAGATGCAGCATCGTGAACATCGCCGATTTCCTGAACTCCGCCGATGCGTGGACCTCACCATCCTGTTCGAGCGATATCGTATGCCAGACACGCGCCTCACCGCCCAGATCGGCATCGATCCGACCAAGCTCGTCGCCCCATGCAGCTCCCGCAAGCGCCACGCCCGCGAAAAAAACCAATGCTCTCGATTTCATCAAACCGCTCCCATTTCATGACGACCGACCGAGACAGCACCAGACCCTGCCGCCCCTTGCAAACGGCATCTCACCGCAACTGGCTGTCCTTGCTTGCGCGCCGGTTGATCCCGCCGCGCCCCCGATCCGCGCCGTCGCGTTCGGCGGCACAGTCCACGCACAGCTTCACCCCGGGGATCGCTTGTCGCCGTTTCTCGGGAATCTCCTCGCCGCATTCGGCGCATTCCCTCAGGCTCTCGCCCGAAGGCGCCTTGCGCCCCTTCATCCGGGCCAGCTCATCCTCGATCGAGGCTTCGATCTGTTCGCTGACCGCGCCATCCTTTGCCCAGCCTCCGGCCATCTCCGCATCTCCCTTTGACCCGTCTCATCCTAACCGACCCCGCCCCGGCTTCACAACACCACCTGCGACAACACCGCCACCAGCCCCGCCAGCCCGGCGAATACGCCCAGAAACCCCAGCGTCCGCCGCCGATCCTGGCGCGCCGACAACCCGCCCGCGTAATCGAACCGCTCATAGACGACATTGCGCGACGGCATCCCCATGTCCTCAAGCGTATCCGACACCTTTGTCACCATCGGCCCCGGCCCGCACATCAGCGCCACGCCCCGCTCCGGGGCAAGCCCGTCGAGAAGCGCGCCCAGCTTGTCACGGTCGAGATACCCGGTCGCCCCGTCCCAGCCCGCGCCGCTCTCGCTGATCAGCAGCACATCGAGGTCGAGCACCGCCTTCGCCGCCTCGATCTCGTCCAGACAGGCGAAATTCTCCGGCTGCCCCACCGCATAGGCGAGCCGCACCGGCCGGCTGTCGCCGCGCGCCACCAGATCGCGCAACAGCCCCATGATCGGCGCGATCCCCACACCCCCCGCGATCAAAAGCACATGATCGCCCTTGTGCCGTTCAAGCGTGAAGGTGCCATAGGGCCCGTCGATCCCGATCGCCGTGCCGGGGCGCAGATCGCCCACGGTGCCGGTGAAATCTCCTGCCTCCTTGATGATCAGGCTCAGCCCCGCGCGTCTCGGGCTGTCGGCAATCGAAAACGGATGATCGAACAGCGGGAACCGCCGCCCCGCCACCGTCATCCACACGAACTGCCCGGCACGATAGGCCACGGGCACTGTGCCCTCGGCGGGCTGAATATCCAGCTCCCAGACCCGATCCGCCCTTTTCTCGACGCTTCGCAATTCCCAGGGCTGGCGATGCAGACGCAGCCAGCGCCAGCCATAAAGCACCGCGAAAGCCAGCACGATCACCGCCCCCACGCCCCACCAGAAGCCATGCAGCGCCCCCAGCGCGCTTAGCCGCCCGGCGCTCACCGCGTGATGCAACCCGCCGCCCAGCGCCACCAGCGCCAGGATCACATGACTGCCGCGCCATATCTCGTAGCGCAAGAGATCGCGCGCCACCCCCATCACCACCAGAAGCACCAGCGCGCCCAGCGCAATCACCCCGCTGCGCCAATCCGGCCCGGTGAGATAAGCCATCATCCGCTCGCCCCCCCGCGCCGGATCGTCCAGCCATGTCGGCCAGACATAGGCCAGCGGATGCAGCACCAGCATCAGCAAGACGAAATAGGCCGCGATCTTGTGAAACGCCATCACCCGGTCGATACCCATGCCCCCCGACACACGGCGAAACCGCCCCGAGGTCAGCACCTGCACCGCCATCGCGGTCAGCCCGGCAAGCCCCAGCCCCGCCCCGAACGCCTCCCACGGATCGAGCGGCGCGGCCCGCGACAGCGCACCGATCCCGATGGGCAGCACACAGGCGACAAGATAGACCAGCGCCATCGCCCGCGCCGGCAGGGCCGGCCATGCTGCCCCGGGCGTCACTTCTGCCCTCTTCGTCATCGCCTGCACTCCTGTTTCTGCTCTGTTTATCCAACCTGACCCGGCTTTCGCCGACATTCTTTGATACGTGTCAAAAGAATCGGTTACCGTCTGTGTAATCCTGACACCGCAAGGCAACCACACCCAGCTCAAAGGAGCCCGAGATGACCCCGCATGCCCTGATACGCTCATTGAAACCGCTGCTTGTCGCACCGATTGTCACACTGGGCCTCATCGCCACGCCCGCCATGGCCCAACCCGATTGGGAACAACGCCACCGCGACGGGCTGGCCGCCATCGTTCAACAATGGCTCGATGCGGGGCATGGCGATTACGATTCGCACTCCTTCACCCACTGGAACGAGGACGGCGCCGTGCCCGAGAATTGCGCCGCCTGCCACTCGCAGCCCGGTTTTCTCGACTATCTCGGCGCCGACGGCTCTGCCCCCGGCACCGTCAACGCCCCCGCCGCGATCAACGCGCCCATCGGCTGCGCCTCCTGCCACACCGAGGCCGCCCATGTGCTCGACGCGGTGACCTTCCCCTCGGGCGAAACCCTCACCGGGCTTGGCCCCGATGCGACCTGCGCGGTCTGTCACCAGGGCCGGCATTCGGGCGACGACGTGGCCGCCGCGACCGAAGGACTCGACGCCGATACCGTCTCGGCCGATCTCGGGTTTCTCAACATCCATTACGGCATCGCCTCGGCGGTGATGGGGGGGGCCGACCTGCGCGGCGGCTATCAGTATCCGGGCCAAAGCTATGCCGGCACCTTCACCCATGTGCCCTCGGCCAACACCTGCGCCGACTGCCACGACCCGCACAGCACACAGGTCGCAGACACCGAAAGCTGCATGAGCTGCCACCGCGGCGTCGAGACCCTGCGCGACATCCGCATGCAGCACGGCGATTTCGACGGCGACGGCGACATCTCGGGCGGCATCCATGCCGAGATCACCGGCCTGCAAGCCCAACTCGACGCGGCGATTCGCACCTACGCGGACGAGGTGATCGGCACCCCGATCGGCTATGCCCCCGGCAGCTTCCCTTATTTCTTCACCGACACCAACGGCAACGGCATGATCGACGCGGACGAGGCCAGTTTCCCCAACCGCTACCAGAGCTGGACCCCGCGCCTCTTGAAGGCCGCCTATAACTACCAGGCGGTCAAGAAAGACCCCGGCGGCTATGTCCACAACCCGCGCTACCTGCTGCAACTCCTGCATGACAGCATCGCCGATCTGGGCACCGTGATCGCGTTCGACACCGGCGGAGGCCCCAGACCCTGAGCCGGACCACCATGACCGACACGACCGCGCTGCCCACCAACCCCCATGCCAGCGCAGCGCCCGAGGTGCTGCGCGCACTGGCCACCAACGAGACCGGCCTGACCACGCAAGAGGCCGAGAGGCGCCGCACCACCCATGGCCCCAACCGCCTGCCCCGGGCGGCAAGGCGCCATCCGGTCCTGCGCTTCCTGGCGCATTTCCACAACGTGCTGATCTATGTCCTCTTGGGCGCGGCCGTCGTCACCGCAGGGCTCGGCCACTGGATCGATACCGGCGTCATCCTCGCCGTGGTGCTGGCCAACGCGGTGATCGGCTTCGTGCAGGAGGGCCGCGCCGAACAGGCGATGGAGGCGATCAACCGCATGCTCGCCCCCCGCGCCACGCTGCGCCGCGACGGCCAGCGCGTCACGCTCGACGCAGGCGAACTCGTGCCCGGCGACATCGTGCAGATCGAGGCGGGCGACCTCCTGCCCGCCGACCTGCGCCTGATCGAGGCCCGCAGCCTGAGCGCGCAAGAGGCCATCCTGACCGGCGAATCCATGCCGGTCGAGAAAGACACCGCCCCGGTCGCCGCCGACGCCGCCCTCGGTGATCGCCACCCGATGCTGTTTTCCGGCACGCTGGTCACCACCGGCACCGGGCGCGGCATCGTCACCGCCACCGGTGCCACCACCCAGATCGGCCTTATCAGCGGCATGCTCGCCCGGGTCGAGACCCTGACCACGCCGCTTGTCGCCCAGATGGACCTTTTCGCCCGCTGGCTGACCGTCTTCATCCTAATCGTCGCCGCACTGCTTCTGGCCTATGGCTATTTCATCGGCCACATGGGCTTTGCCGAGCTCTTCATGGCCGTGGTCGGCCTCTCGGTCGCCGCCATCCCCGAAGGGCTGCCCGCGGTGCTGACCATCACCCTTGCCGTGGGCGTGCAGGCCATGGCAAGGCGCAACGCCATCGTCCGTCGCCTTCCCGCCATCGAGACGCTGGGCGCGGTCTCGGTGATCTGCTCGGACAAGACCGGCACCCTGACCCGCAACGAGATGTTCGCCGCCCGGATCGCCACCCCCGCGCGCGATTACGGGATCGACGGCACCGGCTATGCCCCAGAAGGCACGATCCGCACCGATGACGGCGCCGAGGCCGACATGGCCGACCCCCGGCTGGCCGAATGTGCCCGCATCGCCGCGCTGTGCAACGACGCGGCGCTGAAACACGGTGATACCGGCTGGCAAAGCCAGGGCAACCCGATGGAGGGCGCGCTCATGGCGCTCGCCGCCCGGATCATGCGGCCGGAACAGGCCGACATGCTCGGCCCCGGCGATATCCTCGACGGCTGGAGACGCACCGACGCGATCCCTTTCGACGCCGCGCGTCGCTACATGGCCACGCTCGACCGCGACCCCGACGGCACGGCCCATATCCACGTCAAGGGCGCACCCGAAGCGGTGCTCGCCCTCTGCACCGATCAGCGCGCCGCCGACGGCGCAACCGAACCGATTGATCCCGCCGCGTGGCACGACCGCGTCGAAGCCCTCGCCGCCGACGGTCAGCGCGTGCTGGCGCTGGCCACCCGTACGGCGCCCGCCGATCACTCCGGCCTGCGACACGCCGATATCTACGGGCAACTGACCCTCATCGGCCTTGTCGGCCTCATCGACCCGCCCCGCCCCGAGGCGATCGAGGCGGTGGCCGACTGTCACGCCGCCGGGATCCGGGTCAAGATGATCACCGGCGACCACGCCGCCACCGCCCGCGCCATCGCCGCAAGGATCGGCCTGCGGAACACCGGACGCGTGCTCACCGGTGCCGATATCGAGGCCATGGACGACGCCGCCCTCGCCGAAGCAGCGGCCGAGACCGACATTTTCGCCCGCACCTCGCCGGAACACAAACTGCGCCTCGTCACCGCGCTTCAATCGCGCGGTCTCACCGTCGCGATGACCGGTGACGGTGTGAACGACGCGCCCGCCCTGAAACGCGCCGACGCGGGCATCGCCATGGGCCAGAAGGGCAGCGAAGCGACCAAGCAGGCCGCCGAGATCGTGCTCGCCGACGACAATTTCGCCTCGATCGCGGCGGCGGTGCGCGAGGGCCGCACCGTCTATGACAACATCCGGAAAGTGATCAGCTGGACCCTGCCCACCAATGCCGGCGAGGCGATGACCATCATCATCGCGCTGTTTGCCGGGATGAACCTGCCCATTACCGCGGTCCAGATCCTCTGGGTCAACCTCGTCACCGCGGTGACGCTGGGCCTCGCGCTGGCGTTCGAACCGCCCGAACCCGGCACCATGCGCCGCCCGCCCCGCCCGCGCCACGCCCCCCTGCTCAGCGGCACGCTGATCTGGCAGATCCTGTTCGTCTCGACCCTGTTCATCGCGGCGATCTTTGGCATCTACGCCTATGCGATCGACAAGGGCCATCCGCTCGAACTGGCCCAGACCATGGCGCTCAACATGCTCGTGGTTCTCGAAATCGCCTATCTGTTCTATGTGCGCAATCTGCACGGCGGGTCGTTCACCTGGCAGGCGGTGCGCGGAACGCCGGTGATCTGGATCTCGGTGATCTCGGTCACGGCGGCGCAGTTTGCCATGACCTATGTTCCGCTCCTCAACACCGTGTTCGGCACACGGCCCGTGCCCCTCTTGGACGGGTTGCTGATCGTGGGTCTGGGTGCGGTGTTCCTCGCCCTGATCGAGACCGAAAAGCAGATGCGCCTCGCGTTTCGCGCGCCCGGCGATACCGAAGACCGCGCGGCGCGTTAACTTAACGCGGGTTAACCTTTGGCCATTTCACCCGGCAGCCGGGTGGCAGCCGAATGTCAGCCGGATGTCACCCCCCTGTTTCTTGCCGAAACAATCGTGTTAACCGCGCGGGACGTTGCGCAAGGCTTTCGGTCACAGCGACCTATTGCAGGACCAGCGCCGCGTCGATCCGCCGATCACGCCCCTGCAGGACAAAGTCGCGCAACGCCCCGCCACCTTCGCGGATCTGCCGCTCCAACCCGCTGAACACCTTGATCGCCCGAGCCGAACTCACCGACGCGCTATGCCCGCCCAGGTCCCCGTCGTCGAGATCGGTGAAATCCACCACGGTCACGCCAAGTCCTTGAACTGCCTCGGAACTTTCGATCCTGCCCAGCCGCGGTTTGCGTCCGGTCAGGAACTCGGCGACGTTCAGGACCCGGTCCTTCCGCGATGTCATCACGATGAAGGGCTGCGGCAGCTCACCGATCACCTTGGCCTGACGGCGAAACACGTCCGGGTCGATATCGGGCGACATCAGGACCACGCCCTCGATCGCATCCATGACATGATGATCCCCCTTGAGCGCGATCTGCCTCAGCGCCTCCATGGTCAGATACCCCCCCATGGAATGCGCCAGAATCAATATCTTGCGCTGCCCCAACCCCCTCAATTCCCTCAGAAATTCCTCGAATCCGTCGCGCGCGAAAAGCACGCTGTCCCGGTCATAGACATAGCCCCGCGGATCGCCCGCCGACGGCCACGAGAACAGCACCGCAGGCTCATCGATCCCGAAATCATGCCGGATCTGCGCCAACCGGAACGTCGCGTCCTCGGTGGTGTTGTTATAACCGTGAACGTAAAGCAGGATGCCGCCGTCGCCCGACCGATCACGCCGCAATGCGCTCGCAAAAGCGTTGATCCCATTGAACATTTTGATCCCGAGCGGCGCAAAGAACCGCGCAGAATCCGCCACCCCCGAGGTGCGTTCGATCTTGCCCGCCTCATGCCCGGGCGGGATCGAAACCTCGACCTGCGCAAAATTGAGCCTCGCACTGCGCCGCTCTCCGAAGATCTGCCCCAGTTGCCCGGGCGTGCGCTGCGTCGCAACGAAAATGGGCTCGACCGTGGCGCCGGGGTAAGGGTCTGAAAAACCGGTCAATTCCGGCCGCGCGCAGGCCCCCAGAAGGACCAGCGCCCCTAGCAAGAGGATATGGGCAAGTCGCCGCGTCATGCCTTCACACTCCACAACCGTGTCGACAAATGCCGACCTCACTCACACGCCAAGGCCCGGCTCAGATCACTCTCCTCACGATACGGCCCCAAGACCCGGGAGGCAAAGCCTTTGCCGTCGAATCGCGTCACCATCACCCGGCTCCAGCCCGAATCCGCCGTGATGATCTCGGCCCCCTGCCCGCAATCCCGGACACCGCCAAGGATGTAATCCCACCCGATCCGATGATTGGTCAGCCCCGGAACATCCGTCACGTGCCTTAGACCAGCCTTGCGGTCAAAACTCCATATTCTCAACGTCTTGGCCAGATGCGGGCGGTCGATATAGGCGATCTCCTGCACTCCGTCACCGTCGAAATCCGCTGCCCCCACGGGCGCCAGCCAACGGTTTGCGCGCCCGATGAACGGACTCGCGGCGATCACTCCGGTTTCGTCATAAACCGCCAGCCGCGCCCCTTGCGACATGTCGCTTTCCACCACGATGACCTCGGGGGATCCATCCGCCTCCAGATCAACCAGCCGCGGCGCCAGATCCTCGAACACCCGCGTCTCGGACAGGCGAATCGTCACCTTTCTGACCGCTGCTTGCGCGCAATCGGCACAGGGCCCCAAGATCAGCTCCAAAGCCCCCCATTCCACGTCATCCCCCAGGACGCCATGCGCATAACGGGTCGTCGGCTCGCTATAGCGCGCGTCTCGAATCACGCCGCGCTCCGCCTGCGCGGTGCCTGCCACGAAGGCCAGGACCAACACCAATGACGCAGCCACCAAACACACCACACCCCGCCAGCGGAACGGCCTCGCCCGCAACATCAGATCTGCTTTTCGGGCATCTGCACAACCAACCCGTCAAGTGCATCACTCACCTTGAGCTGGCAGGTCAGGCGCGAGCGATCGGGGTCGGGCTCATAGGCAAAATCGAGCATGTCTTCTTCCATGTCCTCCCGGGGCGGCAACCTTGCCACCCAATCAGGATGCACATAGACGTGGCAGGTCGAACAGGCACAGGCTCCACCGCAATCCGCCTCGATTCCGGGAATATTGTTGTCGCGCGCACCTTCCATCACGGTCAGGCCATTGGCCACGTCAACGGTATGCTCGGTGCCATTGTGCTCGATATAGGTAATCTTGGCCATAACGCTCGGGACTCCCTTTCTTGAACCTTGCGGTGTTCTAGACAAGCGATCCACAAGCTGCCACCCCCATTTGCGACACCTCACAGACAGGTCTTGTATAAATCGACAATTGTTCTATTTTTGTTCCACCCTGGCAATTTCCCTTCAAATCGAATGATCCCATCACGCCTCCCTCCGCGCTATTGCCTGCCCGCCGCTCGGCTGGGTCCAGCGTATCATGACGCATGGCTGACTGTTGCGGGGCTGGTCATCCTGCGACAGCGTCCCGGCACTGCCAAGGGGGTGATCTTTCTCACGCTCGAGGATGAAACCGGCGTGGTCAACGTCATCGTCTGGCGGAAGCTTTTTGAACGCTCCCGGCGGGCGGTCATGGGTGGACGGATGCTGCGGGTGACGGGGCGGCTTCAGGTCCAAAGCGGTGTCAGTCATCTGATCGCCGAACATATCGAGGATGTTTCCGGCCTGCTTGACCATCTGCTCACCCTGGATGACGCAGCGCGACCTGATACGCCATCCCTTTCACAGGCAGGTCAAACCGGCTAATCTTGCGTCAACAATACTACCAACAAGCCGGGCAGCCATGAATTTTCAAGTGACACGAGTTCTTGCCAACCTTGCTGCCCTCGCCGCACTCGGGGCCTGCAACATCCAGGCCAACCAGGTGCTTTTGGGAGAACCGGCGTTGGTCCAGAGCCACGAACTGGCACCGCCCGGCGCGGCTCCCGGCACCTGCTGGGGCAAGGATGTCACGCCCGCAATAATCGAAACCGTGACCGACCGCATCCTGATCCAACCAGCCGAAGTGCTCGATGATGGCACGGTGATCGCCGAACCGATCTATAAGCTCGAAACGCGACAGACCATTGTGCAAGAGCGTCGCGAGCTCTGGTTCGAAACCCCTTGCGAAGACCAGCTCACCCCGGATTTCGTGGCCTCGGTCCAGCGCGCGCTCGCGGCGCGCGGTCTCTATCGCGGGGCGGTCACCGGCGAGATGGATGCCCGAACCCGCCGCGCGATTCGCCAGTTTCAGGCACCGCAGGGGATCGACAGCGGCATCCTGTCTCTCGCCGCCGCGCGCAAGATGGGGTTGGTCGCAGTCGAACGAACCCCTGAGGAATAGCGGATCGGCACATCGCTCCCACCAATCAAAAAGGGCGGGATGATACCCGCCCTTCTCCGTTTCCATGTCACCAGGCGAAACGTCTTACTCGAGCGAAAGCGCCACGAACCGCGGATCGCCCGCCCGGCGTACCAGCAGCAGAAGCGATTTGCGCCCGGCCTCTCTGGCCTCTTCGACCCGGTCTTCCAATTCACTGACCGTATTGACCTTTTGCTGTCCGGCCTCGGTGATCAGATCCCCGGCGCGCAGCCCCTTTTCATAAGCTTCGGACATCTCGTCGATATCGCGCACGACAAGTCCCTGCGCATCCGCATCAAGGCCAAGCTCGCCGCGCAAATCGTCGCTGAGCGGCGCAAGCGTGAGCCCCATCATTTCCATCTCGGCAGGGGCGTCATCTTCCTCGGGCACGGCACCTTCACCGCGTTCCGAACGTGCCGCCTCAGCCTCTTCCCGGCGACCGAGCACCACCTTGAGCGTCTGGGTCTTGCCCTCGCGGAATACCACCACGCGCACGCTCTTGCCGACCGGGGCGTTTCCGACCTGCCGCACAAGACCACGGGTGTTTTCGACATCGCCCCCGTCAAAGTTCATGATCACATCGCCCGCCTTGATCCCGGCCTCCTTGGCGGGGCCGTCGGGCACGTCGGTGACAAGCGCCCCGGTCGCTTCTTCAAGCCCGATCGCCTCGGCCACGTCGTCGGTCACATCCTGAATGCGCACCCCCAGCCAGCCGCGCCGGGTCTCGCCATATTCGCGCAGCTGGTCAACCACCCGCGTCACGACGTTCGAGGCCATAGAAAACCCGATGCCGATCGACCCGCCGTTGGGTGACAGAATTGCGGTGTTCACACCGATCACCTGACCATCCATGTTGAAAAGCGGCCCGCCCGAGTTGCCGCGGTTGATCGCCGCATCCGTTTGGATGTAATCGTCATAGGTCCCGGACAAGGCTCGGTTGCGCGCCGACACAACTCCGACGCTGACCGAAAATCCCTGTCCCAGCGGATTTCCTACCGCCATCACCCAATCGCCGACACGAGCCGAATCGCTGTCAGAAAAACTGACGAAAGGCAACGGTTTCTCCGCTTCGACCTTCAACAGCGCAATATCCGTATTGGGGTCGGTTCCAACAACTTCAGCAGTGAGCTCCTCGCCCGTGAAAAACTCGATAACGATCTCATCTGCGCTTTCGATGACATGGTTATTGGTCACCACATAGCCATCTTCCGAGATCACGAACCCCGACCCGAGCGCCGATGATCGGCGCGGGCGGTCGTTGTCGCGGTTGCGATCCTGGAACTCACGGAAGAAATCTTCGAACGGACTGCCCTCGGGCACGATCGGACCCGGCCCAGTGCCCCGTGCGACCGCAGTTGATGTGGTAATGTTGACCACGGCCGGGCTCACCTCGTCGGCCAGATTGGCAAAACTTTCGGGGCGCGCATCAGCCTGAAGCGTATTGGCCATCAAAACCATGAAAGTCAGAAGGCCAAGCCACATGGCGCGAACCGCGCTCGCGCGTTGAACAGACGTGCTGACCCCCTCAAGGGTCGGATTGATGGGTGTTGCAATCGCATGCTCTCTCACACCGAAATCTCCTTGGCTTTCATTCTCGCGCCGCCACGAATGGCGGTGCTTTCCACTCAAAGTCTAATCTAGGGCGGGCGCGGCGCAACACAATCCTCTGGCGTCCTGGTCAAGCCATCGTGAGAACGCAGATTATCTTGATCACGCACCCAGCATCTTGGCCAGCCAGACCAGAACAAAGCCGGACAGGATCGCCAGCCCCCCAAGAATGCGCCGCGCCTCTGGTGGCATCTGCCGCAAGGCTTCAAGCATCTGCTCAACAAGCGAAGGGGCCAGCGCATAGACCAGCCCCTCCACAATCAATACCAGCCCGAGGGCCAGAAGCGCCGTGCCGATCAATTCGATGCATCCGAACCGTTTGAGCCGTCTTCATTCTCGGCCGCGGGTTCTAGCCCTTCTTCCTTGAGTCTCTCGCGCTCCATCTCGGGCAGGTCGGGCGAAATCTCACTTTTCGGCGCCATGTCGCGAAGACGATCAACATCAATGCTTTCCATTTCAACCTTTCCCAGACCATCAGCACGTACCGCCCCAAACATCTGGCTGAGGAATCCGCTGTTGGGCGAAAACACGATAGTCGAATTCTCCTCGTTCAGCGACCGTTCCAATGCCGTGAGCGAACGGTAAAAGGCAAAGAAGTCCGGATTGTTGCCAAAGGCTTCGGCATAGATCCGGTTGCGCTCGGCATCGGCTTCACCGCGGGTGATCTCGGCCTCGCGTTCGGCATTCGAAACCGTTTCGACCACGGTCCGGTCGGCCGCGGCGCGCACCCTCTGCGCCGCCTCGTTGCCGCGCGCGACCTCGTCAGCGGCTTCCCGCTCGCGCTCGGCCCGCATCCGGGCAAAGGTCGCAGAAAGGTTCTGCTGCGGAAGGTTGGTCTGCTTGAGCCGCACGTCCACGATCTCAAGGCCCAGTCCAGCCGCACTCGCCCTTGCTTGCGCCCGGATACGCACCGCGAGTTCGCGCCGCTGTGGTGACAGGATCGTGTCGGATGTGACCTGATCGGACCCCAGAACCTCACGGATCTGTGCGTTAAGAACCGAGGACAAACGGTCTTCGGCGGCACGAATACCTCCTATGCCCACCGCCTGTCGGAATTGCACGACGTCAGCGATTCGGTAGCGCGTGAAGGCATCGACCACAAGCCGGCGATCATCCGACGGCGTCACCTCGATCGTATCTGTATCAAGCGACAGGATACGCGCATCGTATCGAACAACCTCCTGAATAAGCGGGATCTTCAGGCCCAGTCCGGGTTCTTCGACCACTTTCTTGATCTGGCCAAATTGCAGAACCAGTGCCTTTTCGCGTTCATCCACGATGTAAAGCGCGGAGAGAATGCCCGCCCCGACTATCACGAGGATCGGGAGAATGAATGTAGTTTTGCGCATCAGTTCGATCCTCCAGTGCCCGATTGACCCGAGCGTCGCAATTCATTGAGCGGCAAATAGGGCAAGACACCTTGACCGTCTTTTCCGAGGCCTTCATCCAGAAGGATCTTGTCCATCTTACCCAGAGTGCGCTCGACCGTTTCCAGATAGAGCCTGCGCTGCGTCACTTCGGGCGCCTCGTTGAATTCCTGCGCCACGGCGATAAAGCGGCTGGCCTCACCGATGGCTTCGTTGACCACGCGGGCGCGATACCCTTCGGCTTCCTGAATGATCTGTGCCCCGTTACCACGCGCCTCGGCCAGAACACGGTTGGCATAGGCGTCCGCCTGACGTTGCAGCCGGTCGCGCTCCTGCTCGGCAGCTTGCACCTCACGGAAGGCGTCGATCACCTCGGGGGGGGGATCAGCGGTATCGAGGTTGACCCGAACGACCGAGATGCCGCTTTCATACTCGTCCAGAGTGCTTTGAATATCTTCGCGGGCCGTATCCGCAATGATCCCCCGGTCGCGGTTGAGAATCGGCGCCAGGTTGCTGGCCGCGATGATCTCGCGCATGACCGCCTCGGACACCGCCTGCACGGTCAGTTGCGGATCACGGATGTTGAACAACACCTTGGCCGGATCATTGATGTTCCACACCACCTGAAAGTCGATGTCCACGATATTGGCATCGGTGGTCAGCATGAGACCGTCACCGCCCACGCTACCACGACCGCTGCCAATATTCTCGGTCCGCTCAGAGGTCACATTGACCACTTCGGCACTCACGACAGGCCAGGGCGCAAAGTTCAGACCGGGGCTGCCCGTGGAATAGTATTTGCCGAGAAACAACTCGACCGACTGTTCCTCGGGCTTGACCGTGTAGAAACTCGCATAGAGCCAAAGTGCCAAAACCGCCAGAATCCCGATTCCGATCGAGCCCCGGTTGAGGCTCGGCCCCTGACCGCCACCGCCACCGCGTGTGCCATCGCCGCCGCCGCGTCCGCCCATCAGAACGCGCAACTGCTCCTGGCCTTTTTTCATCAGTTCGTCGATCTCGGGAATCTGCGGCTTGTCTTCACCGGGCCGCCGGCCCCCACTCTCTCGGTCGCCGCGGTCGTCCTTGCCACCGCCGCCGCCGTTGTTGCTTCCGCCGCCCCATGGGCCGCCAGAATGTCCAGCCATTCAAATCTTCCTCTCTGCGTCGCACCGGTTCATCACACTACCTGTGCAATGTGCCGGAAATTTCAAGCCACCCGTACAGGTGTTCTCATGGTCACGATCTCTTCACTCATTGTCGGATGCACTGCCATGGTGCGATCGAAATCCTCTTTCGTGGCTCCCATCTTTACCGCGATCCCGACCAGCTGGATCATTTCGCCCGCCCCCGGCGCGACGATGTGGCAGCCAAGAACGCGCCGCGTTTCGGCGCAGACCACCAACTTCATCAGGCCACGTGCTTCTCTGCCCGCAAACAGCGTCTGCATCGGCCGGAACGAGGTACAGTAGATCTCGATCGGCCCGTTGTCGCGCGCCTCTTCCTCGCTCAGACCGATCGTCCCGAATTCGGGCTGCGTGAAGATTGCAGTCGGGATCAGGTCGTGGTCCGGCCTGGTAGGATTGCCCTTGAAAACGGTTTCGACAAAAGCCATCCCTTCGCGGATCGCAACCGGTGTAAGATTCACGCGATCAGTCACATCGCCCACCGCGTATACACTGGGCACCGAGGTCTGACCATAGTCATCCACGACAACCTCGCCCTTTCGCCCGAGTTCGATTCCGATCTCTTCAAGCCCCATATCGGCGGTATTGGGCGCGCGACCGGTGGCGAACATCACCACGTCAAAGTCGCGCCTGTCACCATTGGTAGCCTTCACATGGATCCCGTTTTCGGTCTTCTCCATCTCGAGAACATTGGTCCCGAGGTGAAGTTCGACCCCGTTCTGGATCATTTCCTCCGACACCAGTCCGCGCGCTTCCTCGTCGAAACCGCGCAGGATCTGCGCGCCACGGTAATACTGGGTCGTTTTCACCCCCAACCCATTCATCACTCCGGCGAATTCACAAGCGATATAGCCGCCACCAACGATCAGGAGGGATTTGGGCAAGCCCGGCAGATGGAAAATCTCGTTCGAGGTGATGGCATGTTCCTCGCCGGGAATCCCCGCTTTCACAGGCCGGCCACCCATGGCGAGAAGGATGTGTTTCGCGGATTTCCGCTCGCCAGTCGAAAGTTCGACCGTATGCGCATCGACGAGCCGCGCACGGGCGTCGAAGGTCTCGACTCGGGCCCCGGCCAGCAACTTTCGGTAAATACCTTCCAGCCTGTCGAGTTCCGCCTCAAGCTTGCGATGGAACTTCGCCCAGTCGAACCCGCCAGCATGAACAGCCCACCCATAAGCGGCGGCATCATCGATCATGCCGGAATACTCGCTGGCGAATACCATCAGTTTCTTGGGAACACAGCCCCGAATTACGCAGGTTCCGCCATACCGGTCCTCTTCGGCCAAAGCGACTTTTACCCCCGCCTCCGACGCCGCTACGCGCCCTGCGCGCACCCCGCCCGAGCCGCCGCCGATCACGAAAAGATCATAGTCGAATGCCATAAGCCGCACCTTTCCAACCGCGCGCCCCACATCTATTGCATCAGGCCCGGTTGTCTACCCCGCGCGAAAGCCGCGTTGCGGCGAATCCAGGAATTTCGCAGGAAACCTGGCCAGAAGCCGTCAATCCATCAGATCGGTGAAGAGGTTGTCCTCTTCCACGAAATCCAGTCGATCCTCCTCGATCGTGCCCGCGTTTATGTCGCGCAGCTCGACCCGTCCGTCGCCGAACCCCACGACCACCACGTCGCATATATCGATAAAAAGCCCATTCTCGACCACACCGGGCATCTGGTTCAAGACCATTGCCAGTTGCCGCGCATTGCCGATCCGGATCAGATGCAGATCGAGGATGTGATTGCCCTCGTCGGTCATGAATGGCACCTCGCCATTCATACGAAGCGAGGACTGACGTCCCAGAACATCCATGCTGATCAACGTCTCCTCGATCAGAGCCTTGGTCGTCTGCCAGCCGAACGGGATCACCTCGACCGGCAGCGGAAAGGCCCCCAGCGTCTCGACCTCCTTGCCGATATCGGCGATCACCACCATCTGGTCGCTGGCCGTGGCGACAATCTTCTCCTGCAAGAGCGCCCCGCCACCACCCTTGATCAGGTTCAGGTCGCCATCGAACTCATCCGCCCCGTCGATGGTGATGTCGAGCCATTTCGCCTCGTCGAGGCTGATCACCTCGATGCCGACATCGCGGGCCAACTCCGCTGTACGGACCGATGTCGGCACCCCTTTGATCTTGAGTCCGTCCGTACGCACCATCTCGCCCAGACAACGGACCAGCCACGCCGCCGTGCTGCCAGTACCCAGACCCACGCGCATCCCGTCCTCGACCATGTCGGCCGCGCGTTTTGCGGCAACGAATTTTGCCTTGTCGATCGGTGAAAGTTCCCCGGACATCGCAGTCCCCTTCCTGTTATTCCACCAGACTTATAAGTGAGTTGCCAACATCAGGCGAGGGGCAAATGACTGCGGGCGGGTATCGCCGGGTTTTCACCACCCAAAGAATGACGCCGCCTCGGGAGGGACAATCCCGGCGACATCGGTTTGCACCAGCCCCCCGCCACCCTCGATCGCCAGCATGATTTGCCCGGCCAGAACGGCAACCCAGAACATGATCCACATCATCGGTTTCTCCTTTACGATCCATGTTCCCGCTTTGTTTCAAATTAAGCTTAACATTGCGTAAACACATGCCTGGTCGTCGGCCACACCCGCAATGCCGCTTTCCTTGCACCTGCCAGCCAAGCTTGACCTATTGTCACGGCATGACGACCCACTATCGCCTCTACTATGCCCCCGACAATGCGTCGCTCATCGTGCGTCTTGCGCTCGAAGAACTGGGTTTGCCCTATAAAACCTCGCTGGTCGGCCGCGCGACCGGCGGGCAAACGGCGCCCGACTATCTAGCGCTCAACCCGCATGGGCTGATCCCCACGCTGGACACCCCCGATGGCCCGATCTTCGAGACCGGGGCGATCCTTCTATGGCTGGCCGACACCCATGGTGCGCTGGCCCCTGCACCCGCCGATCCAGACCGGGCGACATTTCTGAAATGGTTGTTCTTTACCTCGAACACGCTCCATGCCAATCTGCGCATGTTGTTCTACCCACGCAAATACGCCGGTACAGAGCCTGCGGCCCAGATCGCGCTGCGCGCTCAGACCAAGGCCAATCTCCTCACGCATCTTGCCCGGCTCGACGATCTCGCGGCGACCCAGGCGCCGGTGCTGGGCGGCATTCCACTGACCATGCTCGACCTTTACGTCTGTGCCTGCCTGCGCTGGATGGCACTCTATCCCGAAGGCGAAACCGCCTGGTTCTCGCTTGCCCGAACGCCGCATCTGGCCCGCCTCGCGGCGCGAATCGAACAGCGCCACAGCGTGAAACGCGCGATACGGGCCGAGGGGTTGGGGCCGAAGCCATTCACCGCCCCCTCGATCGCCACCCCACCAGAAGGATCGCCAAACTAGATGTTCCTCTCCGTCTTCGAAATGTTCAAGATCGGTGTCGGCCCGTCCTCGTCGCACACCATGGGACCGATGGTGGCCGCTGGGCGATTTCTCGACCTGATACGCGCCGCCCCCTTCGGTGTTGCGGGGCTGCGCGGGTCACTGCATGGCTCGCTGGCCTTTACCGGTGTTGGCCATGCCACCGATCGCGCCACCATTCTCGGCCTCGCCGGGTTCCTGCCCGAAAGCTATGATCATGCCCGGGCCGAGAAAACCCTCGCCGCGATCCGCGACAGCGGCACGGTGACGCCACCCGGCCTGCCGCCCCTGAATTTCCGGCCCAAGGATGACCTCGTCTTCGACTATGGCCCCGCCTTGCCCGGCCACGCCAACGGCATGATCCTGATGGCCACCGACGCCCAGGGCGACGTGATTTTGCAAGAGACCTATTACTCCGTCGGTGGAGGCTTTGTGCTCACCGAAAAAGAACTGGCCGCGGGCAAGGACACCGATACCGGCCCGCCCGTCCCCTACCCGTTCAAGTCTGCCGCCGAGATGCTCGACATGGCGAAAACCACGGGCAAGACCATTGCCGAGATGAAGCGTGAGAACGAGATTTCGCGCGGTTGTTCGCAATCGCTTGCCAAGGGCACGGCGCGGATATGGCAGGTGATGGACGATTGCATCACGCGTGGCCTCGACGCCGAGGGCGAGTTGCCCGGCGGGTTGCGCGTCAAACGCCGCGCCAAGGCGATCCGCGAACAGCTCGAAGCCGAGCGCGGCATGAACCTCAATGCGCCGCACACGATCAACGACTGGATTTCGACCTATGCGATGGCGGTGAACGAGGAAAACGCCGCCGGAGGTCAGGTTGTGACCGCCCCCACAAACGGTGCGGCGGGGGTGATGCCCGCAGTGATCCGCTACTGGCTCGATCATGTGCCCGGTGCCGTGCCATCAAAGATCGAGGACTTCCTGCTTACCGCCGCCGCCATCGGCGGGCTGGTAAAATACAACGCCTCGATCTCGGGCGCCGAGGCCGGTTGCCAGGCCGAGGTCGGCTCCGCCGCCGCCATGGCCGCCGCCGGGCTTTGCGCAGTGATGGGCGGCAGTCCCGAACAGGTCGAGAACGCCGCAGAGATCGCGCTGGAACACCACCTCGGCATGACCTGCGACCCGGTCAAGGGGCTGGTGCAGGTGCCCTGCATCGAGCGTAACGGGCTGGGCGCGATCAAGGCCGTCTCGGCCGCCTCGCTCGCCCTGCGCGGCGACGGCACCCATTTCGTGCCACTCGACTCCGCGATCGAAACCATGCGCCAGACCGGACAGGATATGCACGAGAAATACAAGGAAACCTCGCTTGGCGGCCTCGCGGTGAACGTGCCCAATTGCTGAACCTGACGCTGGCTGGTTGAAAACTCGGACAGACATCGCACCAAATATTCCCGGATCAAGATTGCACTGCCCCAACCAGCGCATATTGCGCCAACCGGAATCATCCAGCCTTATCGGGGGCGGGCGCCGCTCGGTTTATACTTCCGAGAGAATTCACCTGCCGGCCGATAAACCCTCCGCTTCAACCCTGAGACAGGGATAAGGTGGAACCCAGCGGATCATTTCAGCGGAGTGCGCGCTCCGCGAAAAGCTGTGTTGCAGGTTTTTCGCGGAACGCTTCAGGACGCTGTCCGGGCTTCAGGCGACCCGGGCAGCGTGACTTCAAAAGAACGCAATTCGCCCTGAACCGGGCCCGGCGCCTCAACCGCCGTGCTTGTGCTCCATCTTGCCATGCATCGGTTTGCGGTCCAGATCGACAGGCACCTCAAACGGCACTTCTCCGGCTTTTTCGAACACCAGCGTAAGCGGGATCATGGCGCCCTGCTCGAAAGGTTCGCGAAGCCCCAGGAACATCACGTGATGGCCACCACGTTTCATCTCGATCATGCCATCCGCGGGCAGGGCAAACCCCTCCTCGACATGGATCATCCGCATCACCCCGTTGTCATCCTCGCGATGGGTGTGCAACTCGACCTTGTCGGCCACGTCCGACCGGGCATCGACCAGATGATCGTCGGCACCGCCGTTGTTGTGAATCATCATGAAGGCCGCACCCGAACTTGACATCATCGACGAGGCACGGGCATAGGCGTCATGCACCTCGATTTCCTGGGCGAATGCGGGCAGGGCACCCAGGCTCAGAACGGCGGCGGAAGCGGCCGCCAGCATATGGGTCTTGAAAGACATCGCGTCTCTCCTCTGGATCAGTATTTCGATTGGGTTGGAAAATCCTTTGACGCGGTCCGCGTCACATGCCGCCCACCGGCGGACCGCGCGCACGCGCCACCGGTCCATCCAGCGCGCCCATCCGCACCGCGGCCTCGGGGCGCAGCCGGACACCCTTGCCCAACCTGCGCACCGGCATCTCCGACACGGCCGCGCCCATCGCGAAAAGCGACAGCGCGCAATCCGGGCAGATATGGGCCGGGCCGACCGGCTGGCCCTCGTCGTCCACCAGCACAGTAATCGGACCCGCGCCCTTGCAAAGCACGATCCGCCCGGCGGCATCGGGCATGCCCCGTGCCACCGCCATGCTCTGGCCCGTCAACGCCAGAACAAGGGCGAGCATCAGGCCGAGAAAGGGGCGAAACCTGTATTTCATTACCGAGGACGATACCCCGCACACGCCCGATGCGAAAGGGAGAAATCATCCCGCGACAAAGGCTCCGACCTTGTCAGCCCCCGGCTTCATCTGACCCAAAATACCTCGGGGAGCGCGAGGCGCTGGCCCCTCGCTCCCCGGCCCCGGTTCATGTGCAATCGCGTGGAATCGCGCGTGCATGCCCCGCACCCCACCGCACGGCCCCGGCCCAACGAAAAACAGCCCCGCCGGTCGGGCAGGGCCTTGTTTTTCTGTCCCTCGGCCTGGAATCAGACCGTCGCCAGCGCCTTGACGACTTCCTTCTTGACCTTCAGCGCATTGGCCGAAAGTTCGCCATCCTTTGCCTTGATCAGATAGGCATCGAGCCCACCGCGATGATCGACCGAGCGCAGCGCAGCAGCCGTAATGCGCAGCTTTATGCCACGGCTCAGCGCCTCCGACCGCAAGGTCACATCGTTCAGGTTCGGCAGGAAACGCCGTCTGGTCTTGTTGTTGGCGTGGCTGACATTGTTGCCAGTCATCGGGCCTTTGCCGGTCAGTTCGCAGACACGCGACATGGGTTCATCCTCATCTTGCCTCGGGGCCGAGGCGTCAGCCTCGATAATACAAACGAGCGCCGACAATGCAGCGCCCCGAAATCCGTTTGCAGTCCTTAGGCGGAATCGATGGATGCGTCAAGCGGGTTTCAGAACGCCACCTTGTCCCCGCCCTTGAGATCCAGCATCGCCCGTGCCTCATTGGGCGAGGCAATGTCCAGCCCCATCCCTTCGACGATGCCGCGCGCGATCCGAACCTGCTCGGCATTCGACTGCGCCAGAACGCCCGGCCCCGCCCAAAGCGAATCTTCGAGGCCCACGCGCAAGTTGCCGCCCATCGCCACCGCAAGCGCGGCCACCCGCATCTGGTTTTTCCCCGCGCCCAGAACCGACCATTGGTATTGATCCCCGAACAGCCGGTCGGCGGTGCGCTTCATGTGGATCACGTCCTCCTCATGCCCGCCAATGCCGCCGAGGATGCCGAAAACCGATTGGACAAAGAGCGGCGGTTTGACGAGCCCCCTGTCGAGGAAATGCGCCAGATTATAGAGATGCGCAATATCATAGCATTCGAACTCGAACCGCGTGCCATTGTCACCAAGCGTGCGCAGCACGTATTCGATCTCCTTGAAGGAGTTGCGGAATACCAGGTCACGGCTGTTCTCCAGATGCGAGCGCTCCCAGTCATGTTCGAACTCGGTGAACCTCTCCAGCATCGGGTAGAGCCCGAAATTGATCGACCCCATGTTGAGCGAGGCCACTTCCGGTGCGAAAACCTCCGCTGGCCGCACCCGTTCTTCGACGCGCATGAAGGGTGAGCCGCCGGTGGTGATGTTGATCACAGCGTCGCTGCGCTGCTTGATCACTTTCAGGAACGGCTCGAAGGCTTCGGGGGTCTGGTCAGGCTGGCCAGTCTCGCGATCGCGCGCATGCAGATGCACCACCGCTGCCCCCGCCTCGGCCGCGCCCACCGCTGCCTCGGCAATTTCGTCTGGCGTGACCGGCAGATACGGCGACATGCTCGGAGTATGAATGGCACCCGTCACGGCACAGGTTATGATGATCTTGCGACCCATGGGCGTACCTCCCTATCTGGTCCCATGATGCCCGTCCTGATGCCAAAGGCAATCCCCGAAAGCCAAGGGGTTCCAACCTGGCGACCATCGCCACATCAGCGCCATCACCCTCTTTTTCGCCCAATGCCCCGCCCCGCGCAAATCCAGGAAGTGCTGATTTCCCGCCATGGGGGCCATTCTGCTCTTGCACGAAAATATTCCCAATACCGTCCTCCAGGCCCGGAATACGCCCCCGGACTTCCATCAGTCGATGCACACTAACGCCGAAGCCCGCTTTGCATTGCTTTGTAGTTCCAATGCCGCGCTACCACTTGGCTACACCCCAATGGCAGCGAGAGTTCGATGAACTCCGCGCGCAGCGCGCTCTTGGTGAGGGCGATGCGGAACTCGCCATATGGCAGCATTACACAAGCAGCCTGGCGCGTGTGGATCGCAAAAGGCGTGACCGACATGCGGCGCGGCGTGCACACCCTGGCGCTGAAGGTGCAGCAGGGGCTCGGACGCGATCCGCACGCGGGCGAGATATTCGGTTTCCGAGAACGCAAGGGCAGCCTGGTCAAGAGGCTCTGGCGCGACGGCGTCGGGATGTCCCTCTACACCAAGCGGCTGGAGGCTGGGAAGTTCATCTGGCCGACCGGCGGAAGTGGCGATGCGGTGCAGATCTCCGCTGCCCAGCTCGGGTATCTCCTGGAAGGGATCGACTGGCGCAATCCACCTCTGGACTCAACGGCTTGAAAAGGATTATAAAACGGCCTCATCGGCTTTATTTGCATTGCTGTCCGATGCCGGCATGGTCACTCTTGTCGAGCAACGCTTCCGAGATTGCCAGATTGCGCGCCGCGCTTGCGGCCTCGGAGGCCTGTGCCGAGAGCGATCTGGCGCGGGCCCGTGCGGTGGTCTCGACCTGCGAGGCGATGATCAAGCATCTCCGGCTCGAGATCGCCAAACTCCAGCGTGAACAGTGTGGCCACAGCTCCGAACGCCGTGTCCGTCTGATCGACCAGATGGAACTGCAGCTCGAGGAACTCGAAACCCAAGCCACCGAACCGGACTTTGGAGGCAGAGGTCAGCGCCACAGTGCGGCTTCACCGAACCGGGCGTTCATGGATCGCGCTGCATTTTCAGAGGCTGGATGCCGGGTGAGCGGAGATTGTGTTGAAAAAACTCGGTGCTCTGCTGAGCTTCGGCAAATCGGCAGAACATCATCCCGCAAGATTTGCGTTTCGCAAATTCTGTTTCTGCCAAGTCGATCTGGGGGAATTTTTTCCAGATTTCCGACACAGTTTTTGGCTTGCCGGTTCTTCAACGCAATCCGGACGGAGCTGCTTTTCGCTGCAACCGCAACATGGGTCGACCTGAGTGTCGGAAGTGCGCGGAAAGCGCCATTTGCAAAGCCGCTTTCCCCAAGTTCGAAATGACGCAACCGGCCCATTGCAATCAATCTGATATCATCCTGCGCTGCAGCGCAGCGTTCACCAGATCTGACACTTCTTCTTGCAGACGTATTTCCTCGAAGCCACGTGCTATTTTTGGTATTGTACTGCACCTTTCAAAGCGACGCTGTCAGACGTTCACTTTTTGGAATTCAAACTGACGAGGCGGGTCAGCGGCCCGCGTTGGTGGCAAGAGCTGCCTCCAGATCATCGAGGGCGCGTGCAAGTTGCGCCCGTGGGCAGGCGATGTTGAGGCGGCCAAAACCTGCGCCCTCGGTACCGAAGGCGATGCCGCGGGTGATCGCCCAACGGGCGCGGGCGCGCAGGAAGGAGGTCAGGTTATCAGGAGCGAGCCCCAGTTTGCGAAAGTCGAGCCACAGCAGGAACGTGCCCTCCGGCTCGATCAGGTCGACCGCGTCAATAGCGTCAAGCCGGGCGCGCACCAGATCGAGATTGCCCTCGATATAGGCCAGCGCCGCGTCGAGCCAGGGGCCGCCCCCGGCATAGGCCGCCTCCATCGCGGCGGAGGCGAAGGCGTTGTTCTTGTTGACCGTGAGGCGACTGTTTTCGGACTGAAAGGCGGCGCGGCGGGTGGCGCCGGGCACCACGGTGAAGGACGTGCAGCAGGCCGCGATGTTGAAGCTCTTGGCGGGGGAGAGGCAGGTGATCGAGTTCTGCGCGTCGGCGTCGGAAAGCGATGCAAAAGGCGTGTAGCGGTGGCCCGCAAAGGTGATGTCGCCGTGGATTTCATCGGCCACAACCAGAACGTCATGCGCGCGGCAGATCGCGCCCAGCCGGGCCAGTTCGTGCCGCATCCAGACCCGGCCTACGGGGTTGTGCGGGTTGCACAGGAAGATCATCCGCGTGCCGGGATCGGCGGCCACCCGCGCCAGCCCGTCAAAATCCATCTCGTAGCGGCCATCGCGCAGGATCAGCGGGTTTTCCACGATGCGGCGGCCGTTCTCGGCAATGATATCGGCGAAATCGAAGAACACCAGCGGCTGCACGATGATGCCCTCGCTTGGGTCTGAAAAGACATTGACCGCCATCGCCAGCGCATTGAGCACGTTGGGCGCGCGCAGGATGTGATCCGCGTCCACCTGCCAGCCATACCGCGCCGCAAGCCAGCCGATGAGCGCGGGAAACAGCCCGTCAGGCACCGCCTCGTAGCCGAAAACGCCATGCGCGGCACGTCGGGAAATAGCCTCTGCGATGCAGGGGGCCACGCGGAAATCCATATCCGCCACCCCGCCAGGGAAAAGGTCCATCCCGTCGGCCCCCAGCACACGGCGGTGATGCTTGAGCGCGGGCACCGCGCGGCGGTCGATCTCTTCGTCAAAGTCGAACGGGGTCATCGGATCGGATTGTCCTCTCGGGGGGCGGGTCCGCGTTGCTCATCCGACATCGGCGGCAATCTGGTAGAGCGCGTCGCCCCGCCGGACCTGCGCCATCGCGCGCATGGCGAGCACGATCCCGGAATGGGGCGAGGTCACGCTGTCGGGGGCCTGTCCGGGCGTGTCGGGATGGTGGATATGCGCGACCGCCTCGCCCTCGGCCACGCTGTCGCCGATCATCTTGAGCGGCTCGAAGAGGCCCGTCTCGAAGGCCGCAACAAGGCCACGCGCGTGCAGCATCCGTGTGCCCTGCGTGGCGTCGGGCACATAGCCCGGCAGCATCCCAAGCGCGTGCAGGATGCGGTGCAGCCCGCGCTCGGTGCGCTGCAGCACCTCCGGCGTCACGCCGCCCGCGCCGCCAAGCTCTGCCATGACGTTCACCACGCCTTTGCGGTTCGCCGCTCCCATCGCGGTGCGCGCGGTGCTCGTCCGCCCGCCGCCGCCAGTGAAGACCCAGGCATAGGGCAGGTCGAACGCCTCGGTGAGCAGCCGCAACCCGGCCTCTTCCTGCGCCGAATGAGCGGGGCCGCGCAGAAGCGTGGCCGGGTAGAGCAGCGACGAGCCGCCCGAATGCAGATCGACCGCGTGATCGGCAAGCGGCAGGATCACCTCCTCGTGGTAATGCGCGATCATCTGCGAAGGCGTGCCGCGCGGATCGCCGGGAAAGAGCCGGTTGAGGTTGCCATCGTCGAGCGGCGAGGTGCGCGTACCTGCCTCCGCCGCCGGAGAATTCAGCATCGGAAGCAGGATCAGGCGGCCACGCATGTCCTGCGGCTGCAAGCTGCGCGCAAGCGTGGCGATGGAAATCTGCCCCTCGTATTCGTCGCCGTGGACGCCCGCGGTGATGACGAGCGTCGGACCCTCGCCGTTGCTCAGCACGGTGATCGGAACCGCGATCCAGCCATAGGCCGAGCGGTGGGTCGAATGCGGCACGCGCAGAAAGCCCGCCTGCTTTCCCTCGGCTTTGAGATCGATCTCCGATGTGATGAGGGTGTCGGCCATACGCTCCTCTACCCGACTGCGGCGACGGGATTTCAGGAATTGCTAGATCACGGGAGGCGGGCGGTCAAGATTTGTTAATTCGGGAGGCATCGAAACAAAAAAGGCGTGGCACCGAGGCGACGCTCGCTCAGGCGTTCTCGGTCCCCGGCGAGAGCAGCGCAAGCGCCTCGGCGCAATTCTCGATCCGCCCGTCGCAGCAATCCTCGAGAAGAAAGCGAACGAGTGTGTTCACTGTCGCAAGATCGGCGGCGTAATAGATTTCGCGCTGCTTGCGCGTGGATTGCAGAAGGCCGGATCGCTTGAGGATCGAAAGGTGCCCCGACAACGTCGAGGGCACCATGTCGAGCTTTTGCGCGATGTCGCTGACGCGCATTCCCTCTGGTCCCGCGCGCACGAGCAGGCGGAACACGCTCATGCGGCTGGGCTGGGCAAGTGCTGCGAAACAGTCGATGACGCGGTTCTGATCCATGGTTTGTAAATGCCCGAAGCCTCGATACTTGACAAGGGCGCATGCAACCAATCTTATGTATCGGAATATGCCGAAATCCCAAATTAAGGAATCCGGATCATGGGGCAGTCAAGCGCGATGGCCCACTTGCTTGGCCTCGGGGATGTGCGGCAGGCCACCGAGGTGCTGCGCGGGGTTGTGGTGCGAACGCCGCTTCTGGAAAACCCGGATGTCAATGCGCTGCTTGGCGGGCGTCTGATGATAAAGGCGGAATGTGCACAGCGCACGGGGGCCTTCAAGATCCGCGGCGCCTACAACCGCATCGCGCAGATGAGCGCGAAGGAACGCGCCAAAGGCGTGATCACCTATTCCTCCGGCAACCATGCGCTTGGCGTGGCGCGGGCGGCGTTGCTGCTCGGGTCGAGCGCGCTGATCGTCATGCCATCCGATGCGCCGCAAGCCAAGATAGACGGGGTAAAGGCGCTCGGGGCCGAGGTGGTGACCTTCGAGCGCGACAGCGAAAGCAGCGACGATGTCGTCGCGCGCATAAGGGCACAGACCGGGCGCATCATCGTGCCACCAAGCGCCGATGCCCGGGTTCTGGCCGGGGCGGGGACGACGGCGCTCGAACTCTTCGAGCAGGCCGACGCGCTCGGGGCCGCGCCGGATGCCGTGCTCATCCCCTGCGGCGGCGGCGGCCTGACAGCGGCGACCGCCGTGGTGGCCGATGCGCTGGCCCCCGACGCGCGCGTGTATGCTGTGGAACCGGAGCTATTCGACGATACGCGCCGGTCTCTCGAGGCGGGCACGCGCGTCGCCAACCCCAAGGGGCGGCGCACGATCTGCGATTCGATCATGACACCGATCCCCAACGAGGTGACGTTCCCGATCAACCTCGACCTGTTGGCCGGGGGCATCGCGGTGAGCGACACGCAGGTGCGCGCCGCCATGCGCTTTGCCTATGAGCAGTTCCGCATCGTGGTCGAACCGGGGGCGGCGGTAGGCATCGCGGCGGTATTGAATGGAATGGTCGCGATCGAGGACCGCGTCGTCGCCACCGTGGTGACCGGCGGCAATGTCGATCCGGCGCGGTTCTGCGAACTTTTGCGGACGGGGTAGCGGCAAGGCACTGGATCGTGACGGGTTGACAGAATGAAAAAACACGCCCATCGTTTCGTTAATTGGCGAAATGCCAATATATCGATTCTAAGAGAGAAGCGCGATCACGCGCCGATGAAATCGAAATCCGGGATGGACCCCCGGGGCCAACAAAAGGGAGACACTCATGAAATGGACAATGGCACTTGCGGCCGGCCTGGCCGTGACAGCGACCTCCGGGATCGCCGGAAAGCTTGACGAGGTGCGCGAGCGCGGCGAGTTGAAATGCGGCGTGTCCACCGGCGTCGTGGGCTTTTCCGCGCCAGATGCGAACGGCGTGTGGCAGGGCTTTGACGTCGGCATGTGCCGCGCGGTCGCCGCAGCGACCCTAGGCGATCCGATGGCGGTGGAATTCGTCCCGGTGACCAGCAAGACCCGGTTCACCGCGCTGGAATCCGGCGAAATCGACATGCTGTCGCGCACCACCACCTGGACCTACAGCCGCGATTCCGACCTCAACGTGGAATTCGTCGGCGTCAACTTTTACGACGGACAGGGCTTCATCGTGAAAAAGGCGCTGGGCGTGGGCTCGGCCTTGGAGCTGGACGGCGCGACCATATGCATCAAGACCGGCACCACCTCGGAGCTGAACTTGTCGGATTACTTCCGCAGCAACGGCATGAGCTACGATCCCGTCCCCGTCGAGACCGATTCCGAGGCGCATCAGCAGTTCCTCGCCAATGCCTGCGACTCGTTCAGCACCGACGGCTCGAAACTGGCCGCGTTCCGCGCGACCACCGAAACGCCCTCCGATTATATCCTCCTGCCCGAGGTCATCTCCAAGGAGCCGCTGGGGCCTGCCGTTCTGCATGGCGATCAGCACTGGGGCGATATCGTCCGCTGGACGTTCAACGCGCTCGTCGCGGCAGAGGAACTCGGTATCACCGCCGACAACGTGGCCGAGATGGCGCAAGGCTCTGACAACCCCGAGGTGCGGCGCCTGCTCGGGACCGAGGGCAACCTTGGCGAGATGAACGACCTCTCGGCGACATGGGCGGTGGACGCGATCAGCGCCGGTGGCAACTATGGCGAGCTTTTCGCCAACACCATCGGCGAGAACAGCCAGATCGGGATCGAGCGCAATCTCAACGCGCAGTGGAAAGATGGCGGGCTGCAATACGCGCCGCCGTTCCGCTGATCCGGACTGTCGCGAGGGGGGGGGCGCCCCGCCTTCCCTCCTGTCTCCCATATGCCCTGCTGACGCGGCCCCACGACCGCGCCACGGCCAGATGAGGCTGCGTCCCGATGTCCTCCACCCCAGACGAAAGCGACCCACCGTTCAGGCTGTCGCAACTGCTCTACGACACCCGCTACAGATCGCTGACCATCCAGGCGATTACCTTCGGCCTGTTCGTGGCACTGGTGGTATGGCTGGTCCACAACACGCTCCAGAACCTCGCGAATGCCGGCAGCGAGGTGGATTTCGGCTTCCTGTTTCAGACCGCCGGATACGAGATCAACCAGCGCCTGATCGACTACACGCCCGAAGACACGCATTTCCGTGCCGCGCTGGTGGGGCTTCTCAATACCCTGCTGGTCGCGGTCCTGGGCTGCGTGGCGGCCACGATCATCGGCACGCTGGTCGGCATCCTGCGGCTGTCGAAGAACTGGCTGATCGCGCAGTTGATGGCCGCCTATGTCGAGATTTTCCGCAACGTGCCGGTGCTCTTGTGGATCGTGTTCATCATGGCCGTGCTGACCGAGTCCCTGCCCACCCCCAACGCATTTCGCGGCGACGACCCGGCGGCCACCATGTTGCTCTTCGACGGCGTCGCGGTCACAAATCGCGGCACCTATATCCCCGAGCCACTGTTCTCCAATTCGCTGGGCAACCTGCACCTCTTCGGCTCGGGCAGCCTGCGCATGGACATCTCGCTCGACCTGTTGGCGCTGGTCGCCGTCCTCGCGCTGTCGGTCTTTGCCGCCGGGAAAGTGGCGCTGCGGGCGGTGAAAATCCAGAACGCGACGGGCACGCGCCCGCGCACGTGGCCCGCGATGCTCGTCATTCTCGTACTGCCGACTGCGGCGCTCCTGCTGCTTTTGGGGTTTCACGTCGATGCCCCCGAATTGCGCGGGTTCAACTTTCGTGACGGCATCCACATGCGCACCTCGCTCATCGCGCTGGCGATGGCGCTGGGGCTTTATACCTCGGCATTTATCGCAGAGATCGTGCGCGGCGGCATCCTCGCGATCAGCCACGGCCAGACCGAGGCCGCCGCCTCGCTCGGGCTTCGGCCCGGCAAGATCATGCGGCTGGTGATCCTGCCGCAGGCACTGCGCGTTATCATCCCGCCGCTGATTTCCGAGTATCTCAGCCTGACCAAGAACACCTCGCTGGCAATCGCGGTGGGCTACATGGACATAACCGGCACGCTTGGCGGGATCACCATGAACCAGACCGGGCGCGCGCTGGAAAGCATCCTGCTGTTGATGCTCGTCTACCTCGTCATCTCGCTCATCATCTCTGCGGTGATGAACTTGTTCAACGCCCGCATGAAACTGGTGGAACATTAAGATGGCAGAGCGCGCCTTCGTCAGAACCGAAATACTGCCTGAAGAATCCCCGCCGATTTCCGAGGTCGGCATCTGGGGATGGATGCGAGTTCACCTGTTTTCCGGCCCGGTGAACGGGACGCTGACCGTCGTGACCGCGCTTGCCCTCGGGGTGGGGGCAGTGTTCCTCGCGTCGTGGATTCTAGTGCCCACATGGCAGGCAGACTCTCTGTCGGCGTGCCGCGAAATCCTGCGCGAGATCCGGCCCGGCCACGCGTCCGGGGCCTGCTGGGGGGTGATCCGGGATCGCGGCATCCAGTTGCTGTTCGGCTTCTACCCGCCAGAGTTGTACTGGCGGCCGATCCTTGCGCTTGGCCTGTTGGCGCTCGCGCTCGCTCCGGTGCTTTTCTGGGAATACATGCCGTCGCGGCTGCTCTGGGGGTCGGCGCTCTATCCGTTCGTCATGCCCTGGCTGCTCTGGGGCGGCAGCACCTGGCTCCCCCTCGGCGCGCTGGCAGGGTTCGTCATCGGGGCCTCGGCCTACCGGGTAGTCAGCCGCGCGTCGGGATCGCTCTTTGGCCTGATCGCCGGCGCTCTGGCCGCGCTCCTTTGGTGGGGGCTGTTGATGACGCCGGTGGCCGCGGCGCTCGCGGGCCTTGCCGATATCGGGCTGGAACCGGTCAGGAGCCGCAATTTCGGCGGCTTCATGCTGTCGCTCACAATCGGTGTGGTCGCCATCGGCTTTTCCCTGCCGGTTGGCATTGTGCTGGCGCTGGGGCGACAATCGGACCTTATTCTCGTGAAATCGCTCTGCATCGGCTTCATCGAGTTCATCCGCGGCGTGCCCTTGATCACGCTGCTGTTCGTGGCCTCGACGCTTTTGAACATCTTCATGCCGCCGGGCACCGATTTCGACATCATCCTGCGGGTGATGATCATGGCGACGCTCTTTGCCTCGGCCTACATGGCAGAAGTGATGCGCGGCGGCCTTGCGGCCCTGCCCCGCGGCCAATACGAGGGCGCGGCCAGCCTCGGGCTCGATTACTGGCAGGCGCAGCGTCTCGTGATCATGCCGCAGGCGCTGAAAATCTCGATCCCCGGCATCGTCAACAGGTTCATCGCGCTGTTCAAGGATACCACCCTCGTGTCGATCATCGGGCTGCTCGATCCGCTGGGGCTGACGGTGTCGATCCGGGCCAACCAGGAATGGAACGGTATAGTCTGGGAGCTTTACGGCTTCATCGCGCTGCTGTTCTTCACCGTTTGTTTCGGCATGTCGAAATATTCGATGTATCTCGAGCGCAAGCTGCGCACCGATCACCAATGATGGAGGGCAGGGGGTGGTCGACCATAACAAACCCATAATTCGGGATATAACGAATAATATGCTTTCCCTCGCCCGGATGTCCGGGTAGAAGGCCCCGAAAGGAGACCCGTCAATGACCACACTCACCGTTTACGACCCCGCGATGTGCTGTTCCACAGGCGTCTGCGGCCCGCGCGTCGATCAGCATATCGTCGATTTCGCCGCCGATCTCGACTGGCTCAAGGCGCAGGGCACGCAGGTGCGGCGCATCAATCTCGGGCAGGAGCCCGCCGAATTCGTCGCCAACCCCGAGGTCAAGGCGCTGCTGGAGGATGGCGGCGAGGCAAGCCTGCCCGCGATCCTGCGCGATGGCACGCTCGTCAGCCACGGGCGCTACCCGTCGCGCGCCGAACTGGCCGATTGGGCCGGGGTGGCGGATGTAACCGCGCAGTCCACCGCGCCGGATGCGCCAAGCGCCTGCTGCTGAGACAACATTCATGAGGGACGGCGGCGCTTTCGGCCCGCCCGTCCGCTTTGAGAGGTTCCCCCGATGTTCAACGATCTGCCGAAATTCGTCTTTCTCACCGGCAAGGGCGGCGTGGGCAAGACCTCGCTCGCCTGCGCCACCGCCGTGGCCCTCGCCGATGCGGGCCGGCGCGTGCTGCTGGTCTCCACCGACCCGGCGTCCAATGTCGGGCAGGTCTTTGGCGCACGGATCGGCAACAGCATCACCGAGATCACCACCGTCCCCGGCCTCGACGCGCTCGAGATCGACCCCGAGGGCGCGGCGGCGGAGTATCGCGAGCGGATCGTCGGGCCGATGCGCGGGGTGTTGCCGGAAGGCACCCTCCGCAGCATCGAGGAACAGCTTTCGGGGGCCTGCACCACCGAGATCGCCGCCTTCGACGAGTTCACCGCGCTTCTGACAGATGACGCGGTGACCGCGGCTTATGACCATATCATTTTCGACACCGCCCCCACCGGCCACACCATCCGGATGCTCAAGCTGCCCGGCGCGTGGTCGGGCTTTCTCGAGACCGGCGGCGATGCCTCCTGCCTTGGCCCGCTGGCAGGGCTGGAAAAGCAGCGCACACGCTATGCGGCGGCGGTGGAGAGCCTGTCGGACGGCGCGCGCACGCGGCTCATCCTCGTCGCCCGCCCGCGCGTCACCTCGCTGTCGGAGGCCGCGCGCACGTCGTTTGAGCTCGCCGGGATCGGCATCGCCAACCAGCATCTGGCGATCAACGGGATGATGCCGGATCAGGACATGGGCGATGCGCTGGCGCGCGCGATGATCGCGCGGGAACGCGCGGCGATCACGGGCATAGACGCGGGCCTCAAGGCCCTGCCGCAAAGCCGCTTTGCCCTGCGCCCCGAGAACCTCGTCGGCCTAGACGCGCTGCGCCGCATGGCCGCGCCGGTGGACATGGCCGAGGCCGCCCCCCGCCAAACCGATACCTACCTGCCGCCCCTCGCCGCGCTGGTTGACGGGATAGAGGCCCCCGGCAAGGGACTGGTGATGACGATGGGAAAGGGCGGCGTCGGCAAGACCACCATCGCCGCCGCCGTCGCCGTGGAACTGGCCGCACGCGGGCACGAGGTGCTGCTCACCACCACCGACCCCGCCGCGCACCTGACCGAGACGCTGGCGGGTGATGTGCCAGGCCTCACCGTGAGCCGCATCGACCCCGAGGCCGAGACGCGGGCCTATCGCGACCATATCCTTGCCACCAAGGGGGCCAGCCTCGACGCGCAGGGCCGCGCCATGCTCGAGGAGGATCTGCGCTCGCCCTGCACCGAGGAAATCGCGGTGTTCCAGGCGTTCTCGAAGGTGATTCGCGAGGCGGGGCGCAAATTCGTGGTGATGGACACCGCGCCCACCGGGCACACGCTGTTACTGCTCGACGCCACCGGTTCGTATCACCGCGACGTGCTGCGCCACGCCGGAGAGGAGCAGGCGGCGCGCATGACCACGCCGATGATGCGCCTGCAAGACCCCGAAAAGACGAAAATCCTCATCGTCACCCTGCCCGAAACCACCCCGGTTCTCGAGGCCGCGCGGCTTCAGGACGACCTTGGCCGCGCCGGGATCACGCCCTACGGATGGGTGGTGAACGCGAGCCTTGCCGCCACCGGCACCACGCATCCCGTCCTCGCCGCCCGCGCCGGGACCGAGGGGGCCGAGATCGCACAGGTGCGCGACACCCTTGCCACGCGCCATGCCGTCGTGCCAGTGCAGGCCGAAGACCCGGTCGGCCCCGACCGCCTGCGCACCCTGAACGGTCGCACCCCCGCCCTTGCCTGATCACGAAAGGACAGCCCCACCATGCCCGCATTCGAACGTTACCTCTCGGTCTGGGTCGCGCTGGCAATCCTCGCCGGTCTCGGGCTCGGCCAGATCGCGCCGGGGCTGGTCAATTACCTCGCCAGCCTCGAATACGGCTCGGTCAATTTCGTGGTCGCGGTGCTGATCTGGTTCATGGTCTACCCGATGATGGTGGCGGTGGATTTCTCATCGATCGCGCGCATCCACGAGCGCCCCAAGGGGCTGGTGATCACGCTCACCGTCAACTGGCTGATCAAGCCCTTCACGATGGCCGCACTTGGCCTGTTGTTCTTCGAGCTGATTTTTGCGCCGTTCATCGAGCCGGGCACCGCCGGGCAGTATATCGCGGGCATGATCCTGCTGGGGGCCGCGCCCTGCACGGCGATGGTGTTCGTGTGGTCGACGCTGACCCGGGGCGATCCCAACTACACGCTGGCGCAAGTCTCGTTGAACGACGCGATCATGGTCTTTGCCTATGCCCCTATCGTGGCGCTGCTGCTGGGCGTGACCGACATCACGGTGCCGTGGGAGACGCTGGTGCTGTCGGTGGGCCTCTACGTGGTGATCCCGCTGGCGGCGGGCATCGTCACGCGGGTGATGATGACACGCCGGGCCGCAAACGCCGCTGAGGCCGAGGCGGCGGTGCAGGCCTTCACCGGACGCGTGAAACCGCTGTCGGTGCTGGGACTTCTGGCCACGGTGGTGCTCTTGTTCGGCTTCCAGGGCGAGGTGATCCTGACCAAGCCGCTGGTGATCGTGATGATCGCGATTCCGCTCTTGATCCAGTCCTACGGCATCTTCGCGGTGGCCTACTGGGCGGCGAAGGCGTGGCGCGTACCGCACAAGGTGGCCGCGCCCTGCGCGATGATCGGCACATCGAATTTCTTCGAGCTGGCCGTCGCGGTGGCGATCGGCCTCTTCGGGCTCAATTCCATCGCCGCCCTCGTCACCGTCGTCGGAGTGCTGGTGGAGGTGCCGGTGATGCTGAGCCTCGTGTGGTTCGCCAACCGCACCACGCACTGGTTCCCCGAGGAGGAAAGCGCGATCCGTGCACCAAGGGCGAAGGAACAGGGGTGATGTTTCGCACTGCATTGATTGCGCTCGACTACTCTGCGGCCCAAGGCCCGCTGCTCGACTGCCCGAGCGACCTGCGCGACCTGGGCGTATCCCGTGTGGTCCTGACCCACGTCACCAAGGTGGGCCACGGCCAGGGCGCAGGCATTGGCCATGGAGACGCGCTCAAGGAATGGCTCTCGGTCCGTGCCGAGAGCTTGCGCGAGGCGGGGATAGAGGTTGATATAGACATCCGCACCGCCGGCGAGGTGGCCAGGGACATCCTCGCTGCCGCCAGCGACGATGGCGCCGATCTGATCGTGATCGGTTCGCGCGGGCAGAACATGATCCGCGGGCTGTTTCTGGGTTCGGTCGCGCGCGAGGTGATCCGACTCAGCCCCCTGCCGGTGCGTCTGGAATGGATCGAGGCCACCGGAAAGGACGGTGACGCGACACGCGAGCGCACATGCCACGCGGGACTGCGGCGGCTCCTGCTGGCCACCGATTTCTCACCGCAGGCCCATGCCGCGGAAACGGCGGTGGCGAGGCTCGCCCCGCATGCGGGCATTGTCGATCTGGTGCATGTCATCAACCCGAACGCGGCGGCCCGCTATGCACGTTGGCCGGTAATGGCGCGCGCCGCGCTCGAGGACATCACGGCAGAGGTCACCACCGCCGGCGGCAAGGCCGAGGTTCATCTGGAAACCGGCAAGCCGTCCGAGCAGATCGCCAAGGCCGCCGCCGACCGCGACGCCGATCTGATTGTCGTCGGCAAGCACGGTCAGGGCTGGGTGGAAAGTATTACCATCGGCTCGACCGCCGCCAACCTGTGCGAAATCGCCCGCCGCCCCGTGCTGATGGTGCCGCTGAACGAAAGCGGGACCTTACCCATGCGTGTCCTGTTTCTCTGCGTCGCCAATTCCGCCCGCAGCCAGATGGCCGAAGGAATGGCCCGCGCAATGCTGCCTCCTTCGGTCGAGGTGGCCAGCGCGGGGTCGGCCCCCGGTCAGCTCAACCCCCTGGCCGTCGAGGCGCTTTCCGAGACGGGCATCGACATATCAGGCCAACGCTCCAAACCGCTGACCGACGTCTCGCCCGAGACGGCCGACCTGATCGTCACGCTCTGCGCCGAGGAGGTCTGCCCCTTCGTGCCCGGCCCGGTGAAGCGCCTGCACTGGCCGATCAGTGACCCGCAGGACGCGGCTGGGTTCCGCACGGCGCGCGACCAGATCCGGGCGCGGCTCAAGGTGCTTGCCGGCCTGCTGGGCCTGCCCGACGGCCCCGCAGGCATCTAGGTTCCGTACCCATAAAGAGGATTCTCATGGTGGGCGCGTCGTGATTCACTGTCTCCAGCAGAGGAGGCATGTAT
>JAABTV010000014.1 GCA_011389685.1 Paracoccaceae bacterium | reverse complement strand
CCCTCACCGCCGCTGCCGTGCCGGGAGTGAATCATGTTCTCGAAACCGCGTCGAGACCGGCCTTTTTCAGCAGCCTGCTAAATGAAGACGCCGCCCAATGCGTTCCGCGAAAAGCGGTGAGCCAGATTTCTTCGCGGAACGCTTTAGTATTGTGGAACCGAAGGTCCACAAATTGCAAAACAAGCACTGCACCGGTCCGCGCCCGGCCCTGGGGGTGGGCGAGGACCGGACATCTGGCGACCCGGGCGGGGTGAACGCGACGGGCTGAAACCTGTCTGAACGTTTCCCTGCCCCACCGGACGCCGCCGCATTAAAGATTTTGGCCATTCCTGCCAGATGAATCCTCCGGCAGCCGGGAGTCATACGCGCAGCAGCCGGGAGTCATACGCCGGTTTCGGGCTGAAATTCCGTTAGGATTGGTTAATTTTCCTCAACCTTTCGTTTACGGATTCAGTAGGCATAGCCCTCGTAAATCCGGCTCAGATCGCCGTTCCACTCTCCATGATAAAGATCGAGAAGCTCGTCAGCCGGCGCCTTTCCGTCGGTCACGCTGTCCTCCAGCGCATGCAGGAAATGGCGCTCGTCCGGTACCATGCCGCCCGCACCGGGCCGTGCCCGGGCCCGCAGACCCTCGCGCGAAATCTCAAGCGTCTGCCGCGCCAGATCGCGCATGTTGATATCGCCCACCTGTGCATGCAGCCCATCCTTGCCGGCCGCCACGCGCAACGCCTCGCGGGTCCCGGCGTCCCAGCCCTTGACCAGGTCCCAGGCCGCATCCAGCGCGGTCTGGTCATAGGTCAGCCCGACCCAGAAGGCGGGCAGCGCGCACAGCCGGCGCCACGGGCCGCCATCGGCGCCACGCATCTCGATGAATTGCTTGACCCGCGCCTCGGGAAAGATCGTGGTCAGATGGTCGGCCCAGTCGCTCAGCGTCGGCATCTCACCGGGCAGAGCAGGCAGCTTACCCTTTAGAAAATCACGGAAACTCTGGCCTAGCGCGTCGATATACCTGCCGTCGCGATAGACGAAATACATCGGCACATCGAGCGCGTATTCGACCCAGGCTTCGAACCCGAATCCTTCGTCGAAGACAAAGGGCAACATGCCCGTGCGCGCCGCATCGAGGTTCTGCCAGATATGCGCCCGCCAGGATTTCCAGCCATTCACCTTGCCCTCGAAAAACGGCGAGTTGGCAAAGAGCGCCGTCGCCACCGGTTGCAGGGCCAGCGCCACCCGCATCTTCTGCACCATGTCGGCCTCGGAGCCGAAGTCGAGATTCACCTGCACCGTGCAGGTGCGATACATCATCGCCGTGCCCATCGTGCCGACCCGGCCCATGTAATCGGTCATCAGCTTGTAACGCCCCTTGGGCATCATCGGCATCTGCTCATGCGTCCATTCCGGCGCCGCGCCCAGCCCCAGAAACCCCACGCCCACCTTGTTGGCGATATCCTTAACATCCGCCAGGTGTTGGTTAACCTCGTCACAGGTCTGGTGAATCGTCTCCAGCGGCGCCCCCGAAAGCTCCAGCTGCCCCCCCGGCTCCAAGCTCACATTCGCTCCATCCTTTTGTAATCCAACGATATTTTCGCCTTCATACAGTGCTTCCCAACCATGAAGATCGCGCAAGCCCTCCAACACCGCAAGAACCGAACGCTCCCCGCGGTAAGGAATTGGTAAATGGGTGTCCTTACAATAGCCGAACTTCTCATGTTCGGTTCCGATCCGCCAATTTTCCTTGGGTTTGCAACCTTCGGCAAGGTATTCGGCCAATTGTTCATGGCGCTCGATCGGACCGCCGCCGGACTGGGGAATGGACATTGGGTTATCTCCGATCTGTTCGCGCAACAAGGAAAGGAGTGCTGCGAATGAAGGAAAGTGTCAATGCAGCCAGGCGACATGTTCCTGCCAGATCACGAAGTTTTCCGGCTTTCGCGTGGCCGACGCCGCGATCACCTTCTGGTAATGTGCGCCGGGAAACTGCGCCAGCGCATCCAGAAGGCGTTCGGCACCTGCCGCCGAGGCGGGAATCCGGGCTTCTTGACCCTCACGGTCGGTAAATACCCAGACGATTTCGCCACGCCCTGCATCGCCCAGCGCCTCGATCTCGATCCGTGCAATCAATGACAGCGGCACGACAACCCCGCCCTCAGGCAGAAAGTAAGTGAGCTGTGCCTCATCGAGCTCGACCACCCCGACCCCACCGCTGCGCGGCCTGATCCGTGCCCGCTGCAAACCCGCGACCAAGAGCGCCAAACCGATGATCAGGACAGGCCAACCGATCCAGCGCATCAGCCCGATCCCGCCCAGCGCCCAATTCGCCCCCAATGCCGTGACTAGCACACCGGCCAACACCTCGCGCCAGCGCCAGATCGCCGCGCGCGCCTCGGGCCGCACAAGGCTCATCGCCAGTCCCCCAATTGCGCCTGCCAGATCGTCATGGCAGCCACTGCCGCTGTATCGGCCCGTAGTATGCGCGGCCCCAAGGCCACCGGATGGGCAACCGCTTGGCCCGCAAGCCGATGTCGTTCGGCCTCGGAAAACCCGCCTTCCGGCCCGATCAGGATCGCCCAGGACTGTTTGGACATAGCTTCGGGAAGGGCGAATGATCCTCCCGCCAACGTCTCGTCACAAAACATCAGATGCCGACCTTCCGGCCAATCGTTCAACACCTTGTCCAAACGTTCAAGCGATGCAACCTCGGGCACGAATGTGCCACCACATTGCTCGGCCGCTTCGATCGCGTGCGCCTGCAACCGGTCCTGTCGGATACGTTCGGAATTGGTAAAATCCGTCTGCACCGGCAGAATCCGCGCCGCCCCCATCTCGGCGGCCTTCTCGACGATGAAATCGGTTCTCGCCTTCTTGATCGGGGCGAAAAGCAGCCAAAGATCCGGCGGGTCACGTTGCGGTGCTGTCTGCTCAACGCAGGACAAGACGCCGCCTCGCTTTGACTTCTCAACCACCTCAGAGCGCCATTCCCCGTCCTGACCGTTGAAAAGCAGGACCGCATCCCCCTGGCCAAGCCGCATCACGCCGAAAAGGTAATGCGCCTGCGCCCGGTCCAAAGGAACGGTTTGCCCTTGGGCCAAGGGGTGCTCTACATACAATCTGATCTTTGCCGCTTTCATGGACCCGACAATATGACCGCACCCGAGAATAGGCCAGAGCCCAACAACCAGCTTGGTGATACGGTTGCCGATGCCGTGAAGGACAATTGGGTGGACCGGTTCGCGCCGGCCCCAACCCGCCCCTATCTGCGCCTTTCGCGTGCCGACCGGCCGATCGGGACATGGCTGCTCTTGTTGCCGTGCTGGTGGGGCCTTTTGCTTGCCATGTTGCATGATGGTCAGGCCCACTGGTTCGATCTGTGGATTTTCGTGGCTTGCGGACTCGGGGCGTGGCTGATGCGTGGGGCGGGATGCACATGGAACGACATCACCGACCGCGATATCGACAGCAGTGTCGAGCGCACCCGGTCGCGCCCGATCCCCTCCGGTCAGGTTTCGGTAAAGATGGCGTTGGCGTGGATGGTGGCACAGGCCTTGGTGGCCTTTGCGATTCTCCTGACCTTTCCGGTTAATGCCATCCTTCTGGGCATTCTGGCGCTTTTGCCCGTTGCCATCTATCCCTTTGCCAAACGCTTCACATGGTGGCCCCAGGTCTTTCTTGGCCTTGCCTTCAACTGGGGGGCCTTGCTGGCGTGGACGGCACATACCGGAACTCTCGGGACACCGGCAATGATCCTCTATCTCGCAGGCATTTCATGGACGCTGTTCTATGACACGATCTATGCGCACCAGGACAAGGAAGATGATGCGCTGATCGGTGTGAAATCCACCGCACGCCTGTTCGGAGCACGAACACCGATCTGGCTTCGCCGTTTTCTGGTCGGCACAGTCGCGCTCATAGGGTTGGCGATCATCGCCGCGATGATCGAGCCGCGCGGCAACCCGCTGGCACTGCTCATCGCGCTGTCCGGGGCCTGCGTCATGGGATGGCATATGGTTTGGCAAATTCGCATGCTCGATATTGACGACAACGACAGGCTTCTTATGCTGTTCCGCTCCAATCGCGATACCGGCCTGATCCCCTTGCCGTTTTTCGCCGTTGCTCTATTCCTTTGATTGCGCCCGGGGTCAGCAGGGCCTAGAGAACGGTCAGCTTGTCCAAATTTCGGTCCGAGATGCGCCTGTCTTCTGTCTTTACCATCGCTGGAACCTTCATCGCTGCGGGCGTGGTCAGCCTGTTTGCAGCCAGCTTTGCTGTGACAATGATCGAGGAAAACTCGGAAATCGGCGTTCGGCGTGCTCTGGATGAGGAAGGACTGGCATGGGCCGAGGTCCATGCCGGCGGGTTGCAGGTCTTCCTGACCGGCACGGCCCCGAGCGAAGCGTCCCGCTTTCGCGCGGTAAGCTCGGCCGGATCCGTGGTCGATGCCGCACGCGTGATTGACCGTATGGATGTCCAGGCGACCGAGGGGATCGCGCCGCCAAGGTTTTCCATTGAGATACTGCGTAATGAGTCCAACATTTCGCTCATTGGACTCATACCGGTTTCAACCGATAGAGATGAGATACTTGACAGGCTCAAAGCCATTTCAGGCGAGGACAACGTGGCCGATCTGCTGCAAACTGCTGATTTCCCGCCACCATCAGGATGGAAAACCGCTTTGGAATTCGGGATGGAATCGCTGGAGAATCTGCCACGGTCAAAAATCTCGATCGATGCTCGGAGAGTCGAAATCACCGCCATGGCCGACAGCCCCGAGGCAAAGCGCAAGCTCGAAACCGGCCTCGCCCGCGCCGCGCCGCGTGGCTTGGGTCTTGTCGTCGACATCTCGGCACCCCGGCCAGTCATTACGCCTTTTTCCCTGCGTTTTGTCATAGACGAGAACGGTCCCCGTTTTGATAGCTGTTCGGCCAACACAGAGGTTGCGCGTGACCGGATAATTGCTGCCGCGCGAGATGTCGGGGTGACCGGAAAAGCAAACTGCACAATTGGCCTTGGCGTGCCATCGCCCAACTGGGCCAGCGCTGCCGAACTTGCCATTGCCGCCCTGGACAGGATCGGCGAAGGATCTGTAACCTTCGCCGATGCGGATATTTCTCTGGTCGCCGCTGAAGGCACGGATCCGGATCTGTTCGATCAATCCGTCGGCGAGCTCGAGACCGCCCTTCCGGACGTTTTCACAGTCCACGCCGTTCTGCCAAAAACCGTTGAAAACGACCATGCTGGACCGGCTGAGTTCGTGGCAACCCTTTCACCCGAAGGTCTTGTCCACATGCGCGGGCGTATAGGCGACGAACTTTTGCGGGAAACCGCGATGAGCTTTGCCAAGGCGCGGTTCGGCTCGGATGTGGTCCACAATTCCGCCCGGTTGGACGATTCGCTCCCGAAGGAATGGGCGGTCCGCGTTCTGGCCGGGATCGAATCCCTTGCAAGGCTTTCGAACGGTGCAGTCACCGTGTCCCCGGATCGGATCGTGATCAAGGGAAACACCGGAAATCCTGATGCCAGTGCCATGATTTCCCGTCTTCTCTCCGAAAGGCTGGGCGATGCGTCACGTTTCAGCATTGACGTGACCTATCAGGAACAGCTCGACCCGGTCGCAAGCCTGCCAACGCCGGAGGAATGCGAAGCACAGATCAAGGCGGTTCAGACCGAACGCAAGATCAGCTTTGAGCCGGGGTCCGACACGATTGACGCGGGCGCACGCAAGGCGCTGGACGATATTGCCGAGATCCTGAAGAATTGTGGCCCCTTGAAGCTCGAGATCGCAGGGCATACCGACAGCCAGGGGCGGGACGTCATGAACCAGCAGCTCAGTCAGGCCCGGGCCCAATCGGTTCTGAACGGTCTGCGCGAACGGCGCGTTCTCACGTCCACCTTCTCCGCCGTGGGTTATGGAGAGACGCAGCCCATTGCCGACAATGACACCGAAGAAGGACGGGAAGCGAACCGCCGGATCGAGTTCCGTGTCGTTCTGCCTGAGCCGACGGAAGAGGTCGAGACAACGTTGGAAAGCGTGGAGCGGGATATGGCCACCGATCCGGAAACAGAAACCGAAGAAGAGGACATCCCGGATGACGAGAACTGAGTTCATCATTGCGACAGCGGTCATCCTGTTTGTTGCCTTTTGCATGGGGTGGTTCGCCAACTGGCTTATTCACCGGTTCACCCGGGTGGCGCGTTCGGATGTCGAAGAGCTTGAGAAAATGGCGCAGGAACTGCACGAAGCCGAAGAAACACGCGATCAGGCGATCACCTATCTGCAGCAGCGTGAGGCCGAGTTGACCAATCAGATCGCGCAGACCGAGGCCGAACTGTCTGCGGCGATGGATGGGCTTCGCGATGCACGCCATGAGGCCGAATCGCTGCGTGTGCAGCTTGAATCTAGGGGTGTTTGACCTCGGTCGCTCCGGTCAGCCGCGCCAATCTCCAGAGTTCCGCCGAGAGCTTTTCGTCGCGCGCGGACGACCAGGTAACATCCGGCTCGACCCATAATTTCTGATTTGATATCAATCCGTTGTTTCGATCCGCCCGCACCTCGACACGGCCGATGAACCGGTCACCTTCGAGAAGCGGAAAGACATAATATCCCCATCGTCGTTTTGCCGCAGGCACGAACATTTCAACCCGATAATCGAAACCGAAAAGCCGTTTCAATCGGGCCCGGTCCCTGATCAACGGATCAAACGGGTTGAGAATACGCAGGCGCGACGTGGGTTTCTTCAGCCCGGCCAGTCGCGTTTCCACTTCCGGCTCGGCCCATGCTTTTGACACTGTGCCATCTGCGGCTTCGATTTCAAGCGAAACCAAACGGTGGCGGTTGCGGTCGATCCAGACATGGACTTCACCGAGGTCCATGGCATCCCAGAACCGCTGAATCTCGCCGGCCGTCGCAAATCCACAGCGCCGCAAAGCGGCCCGGCAAAGCCAATCGATCTGCTTTCCATCCTCAAGTTCGACCTGGTGAAGATCGGGCGGGAAAACCCGCTCGGCGAGATCGTAGAATTTGGTGAAGTTGCGCCGATGCGCGGTGGCGAGTTCGCCGGCATACCACATGTAATCGAGGGCGAGCTTGTGCGGCGGGCGTTGCCACATTCGCTTTTGGCCCTTGATCCGCGTGTCGAAATCATGTGTCGAAAGCGGTCCCTCGCGCTCGATCCGCGCCTTTATCTCGGCCCGCCCAGCCGCATCGGGCATGCCCTTCCACCAGGACGCATTGTCAATTTGCGCCGCCCGGCGGCGGAACTGACGTTGCCACATCGGCAGGAAGTCAATCGGCAAAATGCTGGCATCATGGGTAAAGTGTTCGAAAACACCGCGTGATTCCAATAACTTGCCAAGCATCGGCTCACGATAGTTCTGGTTGCGGGACCAAAGAATGTGATGATGGGCCCGCGATACGACCTGGATCGCATCAAGCTGAACAAAGCCCAGATCGCGAATCAGGGCTGCCAGATCGAGTGGCCCGGTCGGCGTTCGCGAAAGCCCTTGCGACTCGATCCAGAGCCAACGGGCCATTCGATTTGAAAGCCTCATGACAGCTTTACCTTCGCCCCTGCCGCCCCGATTCCCTTGCCGTTGACGGGATCCGGTCCGCATTCACGTTCCTGTAAGGATACCACTTACCTTGAGCGCGCGCTGGGGATTGCCCTCAACCTTCAACTTGCCGGTCATATAGGCCATCACCGGATTTTGCGATCCCTCCATGATCGCACGAAACACCGCTTCGCTGGCCTGCAACGTCACGTCGGCTTCGCCGTCGCCGGGGCGCGCGCCCTCCGCGTCCATCATGACAGACCCCTCGCCTTCGAGGATCAATTTCGCCGTCCCCTTGAGTACGCCGCACACCCTTAGGTCAAGGACTTCGATGAAAGTCTCCAAGATATCTGACATGCCGCGCTTCGCCCCTTGTGATGCGTATGTCCTTGCCGATCCGGTGACGGCTCGCAATCCTGTCTTCGCGTCACCTACCAGCGCCCAAGCGCATCCTCGTCCTCGTCGCGTGCGGCGACCCAATCCGTTCCGGTTTGCATGATCTCTTTCTTCCAGAAGGGCGCGCGGGATTTGAGATAGTCCATCAGGAATTCCGCACCCTGAAAAGCGTCTGCGCGATGCGGTGCTGCGGTGGCGACCATCATGATCATTTCGCCGGGGCGCATTTCCCCGAACCTGTGAATAATCAGAACATCCCCGAGTTGAAACCGGATTAACGCCTCGCGCGCGTGTGTTTCGAGCGCCTTTTCCGTCATCCCCGGGTAGTGCTCGATCTCCATCGACACCAGACCGCCAGACACGTCACGGACGATCCCGGTAAACGTCACCACCGCGCCCATATCGCCCTGTCCACGGGCGAATGCCTCGGCCTCTGCGCCGAAATCAAAGGGAGTGGCCTGCACCCGTATATCCATCTCAACCCCCTGTCATCGGGGGGAAAAATGCCACCTCGCGCACATCCTTCAACGGCGCGTTGAAATCCGCGAGTTCCTGATCGAGTGCCACACGCAGGGCGGACAGATCGGCAAAGGCAGCGGCATAGCGTTCCTCGCGGGCCTTGAGCTCTTCGACGAGTTCGGCCACGGTGCGGGCCTCGGTCTCGACGGTTTCGCGTGGCAGGCCGATCCGTTCGCGGACCCATGCGAAATAGAGCAGTTGCATCAGTGTTCCTCGCGCAGATAGGGCATTGATTTCCTGAGGTAATCCCAACCAGTGATCAGCGTCAGAAGGGCCGCGAACCACAGCAGGACAACGCCGAGATTGCCGGCCCAGACCATGCCCTGGTATTTCCATCGCAGGCCCTGCGTGTCTTCTGCGGTGCCGGAAAGCATCGCTTCGACCATAGCCGTGTCCATTCCCCAGGACGACATGACCAAGTAATGTTCAAACACACCTTGCGAGAAAAGCACAGCGATTGCAATCATTTGGACAGTGGTTTTCCACTTGGCCATGGGGGTCACGGCCAGCGTGCCCGCGGTGTCGCCGAGGAATTCGCGCAGGCCCGAGACAAAGACCTCGCGAAACAGGATGATCGTGGCGGGGAGGACGAGCCAGGGGGTCCAGGTGGAATAGCCGCAGATGACCAGCAAGGCTATGATAACCATGGATTTATCGGCGATCGGGTCGAGCATCGCGCCGAGCTTGGTTTCCTGCTTCCAGGCGCGGGCGAGGTAGCCGTCGATCCAGTCGGTCGCGGCGGCGAAGACGAACAGCATCAGCGCGACCCAGTCGGCATAAGGTCTTGTAAAATATAGAAACATCACCGGCACCATCGGCGCGGCGATCAGACGCAGAAGCGTCAGGATATTGGGTAAGGTCCATCTCATCGCGCCGTTTCTAGCCGGGATTCGAGCGCGAGGGAAGGCACCGTGCGCCATGGTTAACGCACCCGGACATCAAAAATTCGGGGGGGTGACATCCGGCTGCCGCCCGGCTGCCCCCCGGCTGCCGGGGTATGCCGGGCGAATTCAACGGTTCAGGCCGTTAACGCAACGCGCGGTCATCGCCCCGCGTCGTGGAAGAAATCATGGATCTTCTCGGCAAGGCTGTCGGAAATCCCCTCGACCGCCTTGAGATCGGCAAGGGCGGCACGGCTCACCGCCTTGGCGCTGCCGAAATGGGCCAGAAGCGCGCGCTTGCGGGTCGCCCCGACGCCCGGCACATCATCGAGCGGCGTCGCCCCGACCGACTTGGAGCGTTTCGCGCGATGGGTGCCGATGGCAAAGCGGTGCGCCTCGTCGCGCAGGCGCTGGATGAAATAGAGCACCGGGTCGTTGTGGCGCAGCGCGAAGGGCCGCGCGCCGGGGCGGTGGAACTCTTCCTTGCCGGCGTCGCGGTCGATGCCCTTGGCGACGCCGACCATCGGGATGTCGGCCACGCCCATCTCGTCCATGATGCCCTTGACCGCCGAGACCTGCCCGGCGCCGCCGTCGATCAGGAGAAGGTCGGGCCAGTGGCCTTCGCTGCGGTCGGGATCTTCCTTGATGAGGCGCTTGAAACGGCGGGTCAGAACCTCTTTCATCATGCCGAAATCATCCCCGGGGGTGAGATCGTCGCCACGGATGTTGAACTTGCGATACTGGTTCTTCATCAACCCGTCCGGCCCGGCGACGATCATCGCGCCGACCGCATGGGCGCCCTGGATATGCGAGTTGTCATAGACCTCGATCCGGCTCGGCGGCGCGTCGAGGCCAAAGGCCTCGGCCAGCCCCTTGAGCAGCCTGGCCTGGGTCGCGGATTCGGCCATCTTGCGGCCGAGACTCTCGCGCGCGTTGCGGGCGGCGTTGCTGACCAGCTCGGCCTTTTCGCCCCGTTGCGGCACCAGAAGCGCCACCTTGCGCCCGGCCTTGTCAGACAGCGCCTGCGCCATCAGGTCGGGATTTTCGAGCGGATGCGACAGGAGCAATTGTTTGGGCGGTTCCTTGTTGTCATAAAACTGGCCGATGAACGCTTCGAGCACCTCGGCGGCCTCGATCTCGGACGAGCCCACGCGGGGATAGAAATCGCGGTTGCCCCAGTTCTGGCCGGCGCGGATGAAGAACACCTGCACACAGGCCTGTCCACCGTCGAGATGGAGCGCGATCACGTCGGCCTCGGCGGTGCTGCGCGGGTTGATGCCCTGCGCCGTCTGCACCTGTGTCAGCGCCTTGATCCGGTCGCGCAGGGCGGCGGCGCGCTCGAACTCCATCGCGTCTGAAGCGGCCTGCATCTGGGCGGCGAGGTTTTCCTGAATCTCGGTCGAGCGCCCCGAGAGATAGCGTTCTGCATCGCGCACCGATCGGGCATAGTCCGCCTCGGATATCTTGCCGACGCAGGGCGCGGTGCAGCGTTTGATCTGGTATTGCAGGCAGGGGCGGGTGCGGCTTTCGAACATCGCGTCCGAGCAGTTGCGCAACAGGAACACGCGCTGAAGTTGCGCCAGCGCCCGGTTGACCGCGCCGGCGCTGGCGAAGGGGCCGTAATAGTGCCCCTTTTCCTTTTTCGCGCCGCGATGCTTCTTGATCATCGGGAAGGGGTGATCGGTGACGAGGATATTGGGAAAGCTCTTGTCGTCGCGCAGGAGCACGTTGTAGCGCGGCTTGAGCTGCTTGATGAGATTCTGTTCGAGCAACAGCGCCTCGGTTTCGGTGCGCGTTGTGAGGAACATCATCGAGGCGGTTTCGCGGATCATCCGGGCGATGCGCGCCGAATGACCCGTGGGGCGCGCATAACTCGACACGCGCGCCTTGAGGTTGCGCGCCTTGCCGACATAGAGAACACGGTTCTGCGCATCGAGCATCCGGTAGACGCCCGGCGAGGTGTCAAGCGTTCTGAGATAGCCCGCGATCACGACATGGCCGGTGGCCTGTTGCGGTGCGTTGTCCTGTTTATTGTCGCTCATCGCCTCGGGTCTTCGATTCTCGGGAGTGCTTTGGGGTTGGCTGCAACCTTATCGCGGATACGGCAAGAGGAAACCTGTCCACGATTCTTGTGGATAAGTCTGGTGGTATCTTTGGGTCAGCGTGGATTTTTCCTTGTTTTCGGCCTGCTTCGTTGAATTGCCTAAAAATTAGGCTGTTTTTCAACTAGCTGATATTAAAAAGAATTATTTTGAACATATTGCAAGATGCTGAAAACATTAAACTTTTTGTAACGCTTTGGTAACGCCCTTGTGTGCGGTGCACAACTTTCGCCAGCAGGGCACGCCCGGGGCCTATTCCGGGCCCAGAACATCCGGCGTCTGCCAGCCCAGGTGCTGGCCGCCATCGACGCACAAAAGCTGTCCGGTGACCGCCGGCGCATCGAGGAAATAGCCCAGCGCGGCGGTGATGTCCTCGGGGTTGGAGCCGCGTTCCAGCACGGTGCTGGCGCGCTGGCGGGCGAAATGCGGCTCGCTCTGGCGGGCGCCGATCAGCGTGGGGCCGGGGCCAATCGCGTTGACGCGGATATCGGGGGCCAGCCCCTGCGCGGCGGTGCGGGTGAGCGCCCAGAGCCCCATCTTGGCGATGGTGTAGGAGGCGAATTCGGGCGTGAGCTTGCGCACGCGCTGGTCGATCATGTTGACGACGAGGGCGCGGGCGCGCGGTTCGCCGCGGTTGTCCATCTCGGCGCGGGGGGCCTGTTCGGCGAAATGCTGGGTCAGAACGAACGGCGCGCGCAGATTCGTCTCGATATGCCGGTCCCAACTTTCGCGGCTGCCGGTGCGGACCGTGTCATGTTCGAAGATCGAGGCGTTGTTGACCAGCAGGGTGAGTTTGCGGCCCAGCGCCTTCGAGGCCTCGTGGATCAGGCCGCGGGTCTGGGCCTCGTGCAGCAGATCGGCCTTGAGGAGCGCGGATTTGCGCCCGCAAGCGGTGATCTCGTCGGCGACGGATCGGGCCATGTCGGCGTTGGAGTGGTAATGCACCGCCACGTCAAAGCCGCGATGCGCGAGATAGAGCGCCATCGACGCGCCGAGCCGCGTGGCCCCGCCAGTGATGAGCGCCGCGCCGCTCATGCCAGCACCAGCGCGATATAGGCGGCGTAAAGCGCGGTCAGGGAGATACCCCAGAGGCGCGTGATGTCGCGGCCAAGGAGGACAAACGGGATCATCAGGAGTGAAGCGCCCAGCATCACCCAGAGGTCAAAGCGCAGGAATTGCGGATCGACCGGGATCGGGCCGATCAGGGCGGCGACGCCGATGATGGCCAGCAGGTTGAACATGTTCGACCCGATGACGTTGCCCAGCGCCACGTCGGCCTGACGGCGGATCACCGCCATCACCGTGGTGGCCAGTTCCGGCAGCGATGTGCCCAGGGCGACAAGGGTGAGGCCGATGACCGAATCCGAGATGCCGTAGCGCCGCGCGATGCTGCTCGACCCGTCGATCAGCAGATCGGCCCCCAGCGGCAGGCCGACAAGGCCCAGCGCGAGAAAGACGAGGATCTTCCACCACGGCATGTCGGGGTCGGCGACCTCGAGGCCTTCCTCATTGACGATGGCGATGGCCGCGGCGGCGGCGTCGCGACGATGGCGGCGGGCATGCAGGAAGGAATCGCCCAGCATGACGGCCAGCCCGGCCAGCAGCACCAGCGCCGCGATCCAGTCGAACACCCCGCGAAACGCCAGCGCGATGAAGAGAAGCGAGGCGGCGATCATCATCAGATAGGTCTTGCGGCTGTCGCATTCCGAGGTGTGCATCACCGCGATCAGGCCCGGAACCCCCAGCACCAGCAGGATATTGGCGGTGTTCGACCCCACCACGTTCCCGAGCGCGATGCCCGGCACATTTCTCATGACCGCCTGGATCGAGATCAGGAGTTCGGGCGCAGAGGTGCCGAAGGCGACGATGGTCAGCGACACGATCAGCGCCGGAATCCCCACACGCAGCGCCAGGTTGACCGCCCCGCGCACGAGGCTGTCCCCCGCCAGAAGCAGGATACCAAGGCCCAGCATGGCGAAAACCCAGTCCACGCCTATCCCTTCCGGTCACAATTGCAGGTCTTGCCGATGCGAAAGCGGCCGCATTTCGGGCAGCGTTTCGCATCGAGCTGTTTCTTGCCCGGCACGCGCAGTTTGCCGAACATGCCCAGCACCGCGATGAAGACCAGGAACAGGATGACGATCTTGGCGATCATGGGTCAGAGGCCATAGCGGGCGAACTGGGCCCGCTCCTCGATCTCGGCCATGGCGTCACCGGCCAGTGCCGCACCGAAGCGCTGCAACAACCCGCGCTTGCGGCCATAGGGGATGAGTTTTACCTTGTCTCCGTAAAGCTCTTTCAACTTGGGTTCGAGATGCGCGGTGCCGTCGATCAGGCCCAGATCATGCGCGGCGCCCGCGAGCCAGAATTCGCCGGTGAATAGCCGCGGATCATCGGCAAGGCGATCACCGCGTGACGCCTTCACATGGTCGATGAAGATCTGGTGCATGTCGTCGAGGATGACTTTGAGCCGGGCGATTTCGTCGGGATTTTCGGGCCGGAAGGGGTCAAGCTGAGATTTCGACTTGCCGGCGGTATAGACCCGCCGTTCGATCCCGTGCCGGGCGATGAACTCATGCGCGCCGAAGGTGCCGGAAATCACCCCGATCGAGCCCAGGACCGAGGCCGGGTCGGCCCAGATGTCGCGTGCCGCGCAGGCCAGCCAATAGCCCCCCGAGGCGGCCACATCCTCGGCAAAGGCGTGAACGGGGATGCCCTTTTCCTCGGACAGGCGCCGGATGCGCGACGCGATCCGCGCACTTTGCACCGGCGAGCCGCCGGGCGAGTTGATCAGGAGCGCCACCGCCGATGGCTTGCCCCGGCTGAAGGCGCGTTCGATCAGCGGTGCCAGCGCCTCGTCGTTGAGCGGCATGCGGCCGGTGCCGATGGTCCCCTGCAGACGCAGGACGGACACCCGTGGGGGCACTTTCACGAAAGGGATAAATCGCATCATGCTGGGTGATGTAGAGGCGGCAGGCGGTCGACACAAGGCGCGGAACCGCCTTGTGCCGTTATCGTGTGAATTTTCCCCCGCATATGCCCCACCGCAACGGTTACGACTTGATCCGGTAGCCGGTGCGAAAGATCGCCCAGACCACCGCGAGGCACATCAACAGGAACCCGGCAATCGCCAGAAGCGAGAGCGCCACCGGCACGTCCGACGTTCCGAAGAATGCCCAGCGGAACCCCGAGATCAGGTAAACCACCGGGTTGAAATAGGTCACGGTCTGCCATCCGGGCGGCAGCATCGAGATCGAGTAGAAGGCCCCGCCGAGGAACACCAGCGGTGTGACCACCAGAAGCGGGATCAGTTGCAACTGCTCGAAATTGCGCGCCCAGATACCGATGATGAAACCGAACAGCGCGAAACTCAGGCAGGTGAGCAGCAAGAAGGCCACCATCGCCCCGGGGTGCAGCACCGTGAGATCGACGAACAGCGTCGCCGTGGCCAGAATGACCAGCCCGATCAGGAGCGCCTTGGTCGCCGCCGCACCGACATAGCCCAGCACGATCTCGAAGAAATTCACCGGCGCCGAGAGAAGTTCATAAACGGTGCCGATGAATTTCGGGAAATAGATCCCGAAAGAGGCGTTGGTGGTGGCCTGCGTCATCACCGACAGCATGATCAGACCGGGCACGATGAAGGCACCGTAACTCACGCCCTCGACCTCGTTGATGCGCGATCCGATGGCGGTGCCGAAGACCACGAAATATAGCGAGGTGGACAGGACCGGCGACAGGAAGCTTTGCGCGATTGTGCGAAAGAAACGTGCCATTTCATAGCGATAGATTGCGCCAACGGCTTGCCAGTTCATGCGTCGTCTCCTTTCACCAGATCGACGAAGATCTCTTCGAGGCTGGATTGGCGGGTGTGGATATCGCGCAGCGCAAGCCCCTCGCGCGAGAGATCCTGCAACAGGGCCGTGATCCCCGTGCCTTCGCCCTGGGTGTCATAATGGTAGCTCAGGCTGCGCCCGTCCTCGGCGAGTTCGAGATCATACCCCGAGAGCCCGCCCGGCACCGCCTCGACCGGTTTGCGCAATTCGATCCGGAGCGTCTTGCGGCCCAGCCGGGTCATCAGCGCCTGTTTCTGTTCCAGCAGGAGCAATTCACCATGGTTGATCACGCCGACGCGATCGGCGATGGCCTCGGCCTCTTCGATGTAATGGGTGGTCAGGATGATGGTGACACCATCGCGGCGCAGATCCGCGACCATGTCCCACATGTCGCGGCGCAGATCGACATCGACCCCCGCAGTCGGCTCGTCGAGGAAAAGAACCCGCGGATTGTGCGACAGGGCCTTGGCAATGAGCACGCGGCGTTTCATGCCGCCCGAAAGTTCGTTGATCTTTGCGCGCCGCTTGTCCCAGAGCGACAGCGTGCGCAGCACCTCCTCGATATGGGCGTCGTCGCGCCTCAGGCCAAAGAGACCGCGGGTAAAGCGCACCGCGTCCCAGACCTTTTGAAACGGTTCGAGGGCGATCTCCTGCGGCACCAGCCCGATGAGCGCGCGGGCCTCGCGATAACGGGTGATGATGTCGTGACCGCCCACGCGCGCGTGACCACCCGAGGGCGAGACAAGGCCGCAAAGCATTGAAATCAGGGTTGTCTTGCCCGCCCCATTGGGGCCGAGCAGGGCCAGTATCTCGCCCTCTTCGATATCGAGATCCAAAGGCTTGAGCGCCTCGGTTCCGTCGCCGTAGACCTTGGTCAGGCCACGGGTTTCAACGATGGCTGGCATGGGGACTCCTTCGTTCGCCGGGTCAACCTATGGCGTGATGCGCGGATTTACCAGATCACCCGTCGCGGAAACGTCGTGTTGCGCGGGCCGGGCCAATGCCTCGGTCGACATGGACTTGTGCGGCAGTGCCGCTTCGACCGGGTTTGCGCCATTGCGTCCAGTCGAATTCGCGAGTCTGGTCATTCATGCAATCCATAGGGCAGCCCTGCGCATTCAGTCCATTCCAACCCTCTCAAGGGTGGTTTATCGAGTCATCACATGCGACATGGCATGAAACGGAGACAGGACATGACCAAGAGGGATTTCTGGGACCGGGCGGCGGAGCGTTATGCCAAGCGGCCGGTGCAGGACGAGGCGGCCTATGCCTATACGCTGGAGCGCACGCGCGCCCATCTTGCCCCGGGTGGCCGGGCGCTTGAACTGGGCTGTGGCACCGGCACGACGGCGTTGAAACTGGCGGATGCGACGGGCCGGATCGTGGCCAGCGATCTTTCTGCCGAGATGATCCGCATCGCCCGCGACAAGGCCACGGCGCAGGGCACGACCAACGTGACATTCGTGCAATCGGATGCCGGGGCCCCGCCGGACGGGGAATTCGACGCCGTGATGGCGTTCAACCTGCTGCACCTGCTGCCGGATCCCGAGGCGGCGCTGGCGGGGATTGCAGAGCGGGTAAGACCGGGCGGGTATTTCATCTCCAAGACCCCCTGTCTGGCCGGGTCGGAGATGAACCTGAAATTCCGCGCGCTGATGTGGCTGGTCGTGCCGGTCATGCAGGCATTGGGCAAGGCGCCCCGGTTTAGCCGGATGAGCATCGCCGGGCTGGAGGAGGCGATCACCGCGGCGGGGTTCGACATCATCGAGACCGGCAACCACCCGGCGCAACCGCCCGCGCGGTTCATCGTGGCCCGCAAGCCGGCGTGATCACCCCTACCGATTCGGTTTCGGCAGGGGTTCGTTCGCCGTCCAGTCCCATGTGCCTTCGTCGCGATCGCGCACCGCCTGTTTCCAGCCGACCTCCTCGGCGCGGGCCTTGAAATTCAGCCCTTCGGGCGAGTGCCGGGTGATGCCGTCGAACACGGTGGCGAGGCGCTGGGTCGAATTGATGGTCATCTCCATCGCCTGGTTGACCACCATCTTGTGCATGGCCAGCTGGTTGGTGGGCACGCCCGCCATGCGCGCGGCCAGTTCCTCGACCGCGTCATCAAGCGCATCCTCGGGCACTGCCTTGAGCACGAGGCCCATCTCGGCGGCCTCGGTGCCGGTGATCTTGTCGCCGGTGAACATCATCCGCTTGGCCTTTTCCGGCCCCAGCCGATAGACCCACATTGCGGTGGTCGGGCAGCCCCAGACGCGGGTGGGCATGTAGCCGATGCGCGCCTCTTCGCCCATGATCACCATATCGGAACACAACGCGATGTCGGACCCGCCCGCGACCGCAAAGCCATGCACCTTGCAAAGCACCGGCTTGAGGCAGCGAAACAGCGACATGAATTTCTGCGTGTTGCCCCACATGAAGCGGTAATCCTTGATCGGATCCCACGGCATCTCTTGGGTGACGTTGTTGTCGGCGCCGTTCTTCTCGGCGTAGTAGGCGAGGTCATAGCCCGCGCAGAACGCATCGCCCTTGCCCGACAGCACGATCACATGCACGCCCGGGTCGGCATCGGCCCGCGTCACCGCCGCTTCGAGTTCGGTCGGCAGGTCGTCGTCGATGGCGTTCATCACCTCGGGCCGGTTGAGCGTGATCCGCGCGATCCGGCCGTCCTTTTCGTAGAGCACCTTTGGCATGGCATGTCCTCCCTCTTTCAGGACAAGCAGAGCACCGCCCCGCAGGCGTGGCAAGCCCTGACGCGAGGTCCTTGATCCGGTGGCTTGCATTTACCGAAATCCACAATCGGGGATTGACAAATCCATGTATGAGAACATCCAATATGACCATGAAAGACCTTGGCCAACGCACCGCGGAGTTCTGCAAACGTCATTTTGGCGGGCTCAAACCGGCCTGCGCGGCGGCGGGGCTGAAATACTCGACCCTGCATTCGCAAATCACCAATGGCCGCGAGATTCCCTTTTCCACCATCGAACGGCTGTGCCATGCCGCCGGTGTTTCGCTCGAGGCGTTCCGTTCGAACCGGGCCGAAATCGGGCTGATCGCGCCTGCGCCCAGCGCCGCGCTGCACCGGCGCGCGGCGGCGGCCTATTCCCAGGCGCTGCGCGACGTTCAGGACGAGATGCTGCACATGGGCGGCGACATCAGGGTCGACGATGTTCTCAACTGGCTGCATCGCAACGACGGTCGGCTGGAAGATTTCGACGCCTTGCGCGAACGGGTGGACCTGTTCTACCCGGTCACGCGCGAGGACCGGATCATGCGGCCGCACCGGGTCGGGCAGCGCAGCCTTGCGGCGAGGTTCTTCAACATCGGAGATACCTCGGAATATCTTCAGATCGTGAGCGGCTTCAGCCATGACGTCATCGACAGTTCGCTGGCCGCGCATTGGCATGTGCGCCGGACCCAGCGTTATTCGGTCGAGGATGTCGAAATCTCCGTCGACGTGAACGGTCAGAACGTGCAGGGCGCATACCGTCGGATCATGGCCCCGGTCGAGACCCGGAGCGGCGAAAAGCTCACCCTGGTTTTTGCAAGCCTTCTCGATTACGCCGGCGCTTGAACCGGGCAAGGGCCGAGACCAGCAGATGTTCGATGTGCCGGCCTTCCACGGCGAGAATGGCATGCGAGTTTAACCGCCCTTCGGGCAGCGGCGTCTTCCAGGTGATCGCATCGGGTATGGTCACGAAGAAGCCGTAGACATGATCGAATTTCAGGTGGTCTTCGGGCACGATGGCATACATCCAGTCGAAATCCGACCATTTCAGGGCAACCAGCCCCTGAATGAGCTTGGCGAAGGTTTCCAGAAGGCTCAGGCGTCCCCGGTGATCGCTGCGAAATTCAAGCTCTCCGATATAGACGATATTGCCCTGGATGAGGTCTTCGACCGGGCGGGCGATGTGGGCGATCGGGTCGCTGTCGCGGCCATATTGTTCGCGCGAGGTGCGGCGCAGGTAGGAGGTGAAACTCTCGCCGCTCAGCCGGTCGTATTTCGCCGCGACACCGCCCACCACCTCGTCGCCCTTGTAGAGAAACAGCCAGAACGCGCGGTCGGCGGTGAAATCGTTGCGCGAGATCGACATCATCGGGGTCTGTTTGGCGCGACCTGTCTGGAGCACGAGGCGTTGAATCTCGTCGAAATCGGTGCTGGCGCGGACCGAATAGCCCAGCCGCTCGATCTCGGCGTAGAACGGGACCACCGCCTGTAGAATCTCGTCTTCCCGCATCGACCGCCGCTTTTGTTGCCATCCGTTCCCGCCGCCCCCGACCTGTTACGCGCGCAGATGGGCGCGTTCAAGCCGGTGCAGGGCGATTGCGGGGCACCTGTTGCGCGCTGCCCGCTCAGAATTCGTAATCGGGCAGCAGATCGAGCGCGTTCTTGAGCGCCTTGCCCCAGTTTTCCGACACTCCCGTGTAATAGGCATCGTCCGCCGCGATACGGCGTGATCGTCCGAGCGCCAGCGCGTCGGTCTCGACGATCTGGAGGTCGAAGGGCGCGGCCACCGAGAGGTTGGCCTTGACCGTCGAATCGAAGCTGACCAGCAACAGCTTGACCGCCGCCTCGAAGGTCAGCCCGGTGTCATAGGCGCGCACGAGGATGGGGCGGCCGTATTTCGTCTCGCCGATCTGGAAGAACGGCGTGTCGTCGCCGGCCTCGATGAAATTGCCTTCGGGATAGATCAGGAACATGCGCGGCGGGCCGCCCGCGATCTGCCCACCAAGGATGAGCGTGGCGTTGAAGGCGGCATCGGCGCGCTGACCGGCATCGGCGTGACGCTCGATCACCTCGCGCAGCACGTCGGCCACGAGGCTTGCGGCCTGGAACATCGAGGGCTGCGCGAGCAGTGAGGGGTCGCGTTCTTCGGCGGCCTTGGTGCGCTCGTCGAGGATCGAGACCACGGCCTGCGTGGTGGCGAGGTTGCCCGCCGACATCAGCACCACCACCCGGTCGCCCGGCACCTCCCAGCAATGCATCTTGCGAAAGGTCGAGATGTTGTCCACGCCCGCATTGGTGCGCGTGTCGGACATGAAGACCAGCCCGCGCTCAAGCATCAATCCCACGCAGTAGGTCATGCCCCCGCCCTGCCCCTATTGTTGTGCGACCTCGATCTGCACCGAAAGGCGTTCACCGCCGCCACCGATCGTGAGACCAGTTACAGGAGCGGCCTCGCCGTAGTCCAGCCCCGTCGCGACCCGCACATAACGCATGTCGGGCGAAATGCCGTTCGAGACGTCGAACCCCACCCAGCCGAGCCCGTCGACATGGGCCTCGGCCCAGGCATGGGCGGCGTCCTGTTCGACCCGGTCATCGAGCATCAGGTAGCCCGAGACATAGCGCGCCGGGAACCCCATCTCGCGCGCGCAGGCGAGAAAGACATGGGTGTGGTCCTGACAGACACCGCGCCCGGCGGCCACCGCGTCCTCGGCGTTCCAGTCCGATAGGGACGCGCCGACCTCGAAGGTGATGGCCCCGGCGATCACCTCCCGCAGCGCGTGCAGCCGGTCAAGCTCGGTCTCGCCCGTAACCTCGCGGATGAGCCCGCGACAACCCGGCCCGGCCCGGGTGCGGTCGGTCGGGCGCAGATAGAGCCACAGCGGCGCGGGGCCGATATGGCGGCCGAGGATGCCGTGATTGTCACCGATCTCGACCTCGCCCTCGCTGACGATGACGACATTCCCGGCCTCGCGCTCGAAGCTGATCAGCTCGACGGTGTTGTTGTGATGATCCTCGAACCCCACCTCTTTCCGCCCGCCCTGCACATCCGTGCGCCAATGCAGAACCTTTTGGTGACGGGTCGATTTCGGCGTCTTGCGCAACTGTTGCAGCCCGTAGCTGGCGGGGCTGTCAAAGGTATAGCGGGTGATATGGCGGATGAAGAGGCGCATTGGTTGACTCATGACCCTACTCATAGAACCGGTAGTCGATTTCGATCTGCGCGCCCAGCTCAGACAGAAGCGAGAGCACCTTCTGGATGTATTCGTGCAGCCCGTAATCGAACACCGCGTCGATGTCGAAGGACAGGTAGCCGCGTTCGATGTGATCGGCCAGCGCCCAGGATTGCGGGCGGGAGCCGTAATGCGCGACCAGATAGCCCAGGTTCTCGCGCAGCTTGCGCACGCAGAAGGCAAGGCTGCGCGGCATCCGCCGGTCGAGGATCAGGAATTGCGCGATGTCGCGCGGGTCGATGCTGTCGCCGTATTCCATGCGGAACCCGCCCCGGGCCGAGACCGAGCGCAGGATCGTCTCCCATTGCACGTTGTCGATGGACGAGCCCACCGCCATGACCGAGGGCAGCAGGACATAGTATTTCACATCGAGGATGCGGGCGGTATTGTCGGCGCGTTCCAGAAACGTGCCGATGCGGGCGAAATCGTAGATGTCGTTGCGCAGCATCGTGCCCTGGGTCGCCCCGCGCACCAGCGCGGTCTGTTGGCGCACCGTGCGCAGCGTGCGCGGCAGGTCGCGTTCCGAGACCTTGCGGGCCAGCGCCTCGCAGATACTCATGTAGGTGGCGTTGGTCGCCTCCCAGACATCGTGGGTGAGCGCGGTGCGCACCAGCCGGGCGTTCTGCCGCGCCGCCTTGATCGCGGTGAGCACCGACGACGGGTTCTCCCCGGCGCGCAGCATCCAGTCGATCGCCATGTCCTTGGCCATGGCGTCATGGGCGTCGTGGAAGCCCGAAACCACCCCGGCGGTTTGCAGCACCGATTCCCATTCCTCGTCGCTGCTGCCGAGCCGGGTCAGGGCGAAGCGCTGGCCGGTTTCGACCAGCCGCGAGATGTTCTCGGCCCGTTCGAGATAGCGATACATCCAGAACAGCCCGTTCGCCGTCTTGCCCAGCATGTCAGTCCTCCAGCACCCAGGTGTCCTTGGTGCCTCCGCCCTGGCTCGAATTGACGACAAGCGAACCCTTCTTGAGCGCCACGCGGGTCAGCCCGCCGGGGGTGATGTCGATGCCTTCGGGACTGACCAGAACGAAGGGGCGCAGATCGACATGGCGCGGGGCCAGCCCCTTGTTGGTGAAGATCGGCACGGTCGACAGGCTGAGCGTGGGCTGAGCGATGTAGTGGCCGGGCCGGGCCTTGAGCTTTCGGCGGAAGGCGGCGAGATCCTTGCGGGTCGCGGCGGGGCCGATCAGCATGCCGTAGCCGCCCGAGCCGTGCACCTCCTTGACCACCAGTTGGTCGAGATGGTCGAGCACATGAGCCAGCGCCTCGGGTTCGCTGCACCGCCATGTCGGCACGTTCTTCAGGATCGGGCGTTCGCCGGTGTAGAATTCCACGATCTCGGGCATGTAGCTGTAGATCGCCTTGTCATCGGCGATGCCGGTGCCGGGCGCATTGGCGATGGTGATCCCGCCGGCGCGATAGACATCCATGATGCCCGCCACCCCAAGCGCCGAGTCCGGGTTGAAATTCAGCGCATCGAGAAAATCGTCATCGACCCGGCGATAGAGCACGTCGATGGGTTTGTAGCCGCGCGTGGTGCGCATCGCCACGCGCCCGTCCACCACGCGCAGGTCATGGCCCTCGACCAGGTCCACCCCCATCTGGTCGGCCAGAAAGGCATGTTCGAAATAGGCGGAATTGTAGATCCCCGGCGTCAGCACCGCCACGCAGGGCCTATCCCCCGCCCCGGCGGGCGCGCAGGCGCAGAGCGACTGGCGCAGCATGCGCGGATAGTTCTGCACCGGCTGCACCCGGTTCCGGCTGAACAGTTCGGGAAACATCTGGAGCATCGTTTCGCGGTTTTCCAGCATGTAGGACACGCCCGACGGGGTGCGGGCATTGTCTTCGAGCACGAAGAAATCATCGTCATTGGTGCGCACGAGGTCGATGCCGACGATATGGGTATAGATGCCGCCGGGCGGCGTGACCCCGATCATGTGGGGCAGGAAGGCGTCGTTGCGGGCGATCATCTCTTGCGGGATACGCCCCGCGCGGACGATCTCCTGCCGGTGATAGATGTCGTGCAGAAAGGCGTTGATCGCGCGCACCCGCTGCTCGATGCCGCGCGACAGGCGCTGCCATTCGCGCCCCGAGATGATCCGGGGAATGATGTCGAAGGGGATCAGGCGTTCTTCGGCCTCGGCCCGGCCGTAGACGTTGAAGGTGATGCCGGTGAGGCGGAAAAGCTCTTCGGCCTCGCGTTGCTTGGCGCGCAGGCTTTTGGGGTCTTCGCCATCGAACCAGGACTGAAACCGCGCGTAGGGCGCGCGCAACGCCCCGTCCCGGCCCCACATTTCGTCGAAACAGACTGTGTCGTTCATGCTTCGAATAGACCCCGTTTATGGCGGCAGGTCTATTCTCAAACTGATATTCGGCCCCGACGAGACCTTTCGGCCCGCCCTGACCTTGTGCAAATGCTCAATTCCTGGGCAGCGGCGCCGTTTTCTACTGCTCGCCCGGTCGGTTTGCCGGGAATCCCACCCCTGGCATCCTGTCAGAGAAGCGCGGGTTGCGCGAAAAGCTGTGAGGCAGGTTCTTCGCGCAATGCTTCATTCTCCCAGAAAGACCCCGTGGAACTCCTTCACGGTCGACAGGCTGAGCAGCATCTTCATCTGCGTGACGGACGGAATTTCCGACAGCCGGTCGCGATGGAGATTCTCGTAATCCTCGGTCGAGCGCGGGACGACGCAGATCAGGTGGCATTCCGGAATCTCGTCCATCTCGCGGACCGCCGTCTCGAAGGCCCATACCGGTCCTTTCCCTTTGGCGCCTTTCCCTTTGGCCCCTTTCTCAGCGCCGCCATTCGTGGCAGATTGCGGCCATGACGACGCTCAACTCACCCGATGGAACCCCGATTTCCCGCTTTGCCTTCGGCACGATGCAGTTCGGCGGCGCGGCGGATGAGCGCGCCTCGGCCGCCATGTTCCGCGCCGCACTTGGCGCCGGGATCAACCATTTCGACACCGCGCATATCTATACCAACGGCAACTCCGAAAAGATCCTCGCTCCGCTTGTCAAGCCGCTGCGCGCGGGCCTCGTGATCGCGACCAAGGTGGGTTACGCTGACGGCACCCCGCCCGCGAAACTACGCGCCGATTTCGAGGTGTCGCTGGCCCGGCTCGGGATGGAGATGGTCGATATCCTCTATCTGCACCGCCACGACAGCGACACCCCACTGGAGGATCAGCTCGATGTGCTGGCGCGGCTCAGGGACGAGGGGAAGATCCGCCATATCGGGCTGTCGAATTTCGCCGCATGGCAGGTCATGAAGGCCGACTCGATCCTGCGAAGCATGGGACACCGGGTCGATATCGTGCAGCCGATGTACAACCTTGTCAAACGGCAGGCCGAGGTCGAGATCCTGCCGATGTGCGCCGCCGAGGGCATCGCCTGCGCGCCCTATTCGCCGCTGGGCGGCGGGCTTCTGACCGGGAAATATTCCGACCCGGACGAAAAACCGGCCAAGGGGCGGCTGACCGATGACCGGCGCTATGCCGCGCGCTACGCGCCCGAATTCATGCATGTGGCCGCGCGCGGCCTCAAGGAGATTACCGAGGAGATCGGCACGCATCCCGCCACGCTTGCCGCCGCATGGGTCGCACGCCACCCGGCCGCGCCGATGCCGATCCTGTCGGCCCGCTCGCCCGATCAGCTTGCCCCTTCGCTCGCCGCCACCACATTCGAGATGGATGACGCGCTTTATGCCCGGCTTTCGGCGCTTGCGCCCGCGCCACCCCCCGCAACCGACCGGATCGAGGAAACATGACCGACATCATCATCATCGGCGGCGGCATCGCGGGCCTCTCCGCCGGTGCCCGCCTTGCCCCGCACATGAACGTCACCGTGATCGAGGCCGAAGAGGCGCTAGCCTTTCACGCCTCGGGTCGCTCGGCCGCGCTCTTCGAGCCGCATTACGGCTCGCCCAGCACGGTGCAGCTCAGCCTCGCCAGCTCCGATTTCTACATCGGCGGCGACATGCGCTATTGCCGTCCGCGCGGCGTGCTCTTCCTTGCCCGCGCCGATGAGCGCGAAGCGTTCGAGAAGGATTGCGCGGTGATGGACCTGAGCGAAATCACCGTTGACGAGGCCCGCGCGCTGGTGCCCATCGTCAACCCCGAGACAGTCGCCTTTGCCGCCCATGCCGATCGGGCGCATGACATCGACACCAACCTTCTGATCCAGGACTGCGCCCGCGAGATCAAGACCAATGGCGGCGCGATCCACCTGAGATCGCGCGTCGTCGGCATCAACCGCCACGGCAAGGTTTGGCAGGTCACCACCGAAGGCGGCACAACCCACGAGGCACCCCTATTGCTCAACGCCGCCGGGCCGTGGGCCGGTGCGGTGGCCGAAATGGCCGGACTCTCGCCCATCGGCTTCACCCCCTGCCGGCGCTCGATGGCGCGCATCCCCGCGCCCGGCGGGCATGATGTCTCGAACTGGCCGATGTTCTTTGGCACGGGTGAGCGCTGGTATGCCAAGCCGGACGCGGGCCAGCTCATCGTCTCGCCCTCCGAGGAGGAGCCCAGCACGCCGCATGACGCGTGGGCCGACGACATGGTGCTGGCCGAGGGGCTGGCACGCTACGAGGAAATGGTGAGCGAACCCGTCACCCGCGTCACCGCCAACTGGGCCGGGCTGCGCACATTTTCCCCCGACCGCAGGATGGTTCTGGGCCAGTCGCCCGAGCACCCGGCGTTTTTCTGGTCCGCCGGTCAGGGCGGTTACGGGTTCCAGACCGCCCCCGCGGTGAGCCAGCTTGTCGCCGACCTCGTGCTCGGGCGCGCGCCCGCGCTTGCCCCCGATCTCGTCGCCGCGCTCTCGCCCGCCCGTTTCGCATGAGGCGCGTCCCGGGTTTTCGAGAACCCTCGCCAGGAAAGAGACAGATCCGCCCATGCCCCGCCGATTGAACCTGCCCGACAGCGCCGCCATTGCCAATGCCTCCGAGGGGGGCAAGCTCATGGCGCCTTCGGCCGCGCGCAATGCCGATGCGATCTGTGCGGTGCTCGGCGATATCGCGCCCACCCATGGCCGCGCGCTCGAACTGGCCAGCGGGACCGGGCAACATGCCGTGGCGCTGGCGCGGGCCTTGCCGGGGCTCGACTGGCAACCTTCCGAGATCGACGCCGCGCGGCGCGCCAGTATCGACGCCCGGGTGGCCGAGGCCGGGTTGCCCAACCTCGCCCCCGCGATCGACCTCGACGCCACTGCCCCCGGCTGGGGGGCGGTGCAGGCCGGGCAGGATCTGATCGTCGTGGTGAACCTCTTGCACCTCATTTCGGAACCCGAGGCGCGGGTGCTGATCACCGAGGCCGCTGATGCGCTGGCGCCCGGGGGGATGTTGGCGATCTATGGCCCGTTCCTGCGCGATGGCGAGGCCACGTCGGAGGGCGACGCGCGGTTTCATGCCTCGCTCACGGCCCAGGACCCCGAGATCGGTTACAAGGATGACTGGGACGTGATCGACTGGCTTCAGGGCGCGTGGCTCGACATGGCGCATGTGGTCGAGATGCCCGCCAACAACCTGCTTCTGGCCGCGCGCAAGCCGGGTTAATGCGCCCGGCTTTCCGCAACGGAACCCCCGCCACTTGACACGGATCAAGGCCGCGCCGCCCGCGCCATGCTCTTTGCCCCATATCAGCATGCAAGGAGCAGAATATGTCCTGGACAGACACCATCGCCGAGACCCGCAACCACCTGCGCGAACTCAACAAGGCCATTCCCGAGGCGACCAAGGGATTTGCCGGGCTGTCAAAGGCGGTCAAGGAGAACGGCGCGCTGAGTTTCAAGGAAAAGGAATACGTCGCGCTCGGCATCGCCGTAGCCACCCATTGCATGCCCTGCATCGCCTTTCACGTCGAGGCGCTGGTCAAGGCCGGCGCGACCCGGGACGAGGTGGCCGACGTGCTGGCCATGTGCATCCAGATGGCCGGAGGGCCGGGGCTGATGATCTCGGCCGAGGCGCTGGCAATCTATGACGAGCTTGCCGCCGCCTGACCTGTGAGCGGCGTCTTGGCCGGGTTCCGCGCAATATCCGGACCGGGTGACTCCGGGCTTGCCAAACCATGGCCCGGTGCGCTCTGGTGGGTGCGAACCCACCCAAGACGCCAAGCCGGAGGCCAGCATGTCCCAGATCACCCGCCGCGGCGTCGCGCTCGGCCTGCCGATGCTCGCGCTTGCGGGCTGCGGCACGGGCCAGCCGGTGCCGGCGACATCCGGCACGATGCGCGCGCCCATGCTCAACCCGCCGCGCTTTGGCGACAGCAAACCGGTGAGTTTTGCCGCCCCTGCCCCCGACCGTTTCGCGGTTCACGGCATCGACCTGGCCCGGTTCCAGGGCGCGGTCGATTGGCAAGCGGCGCGCGCGGCGGGTGTCAGTTTCGCCTTCATCAAGGCGACCGAGGGCGGCGACCTGCGCGACCCGATGTTCGCCGATCACTGGCGCGGCGCGGGGCGTGCCGGGGTGGCGCGCGGGGCCTATCATTTCTATTATTTCTGCACCCCGCCCGAGGTGCAGGCGCGCTGGTTCATCCGCAACGTGCCCCGGGCGCATGGCATGCTGCCGCCCGTGCTCGACATGGAATGGAACCCGTTCTCGCCCACCTGCACCAAGCGCCCTCCGGGGGCCGAGGTGCGCCGGCAGGCGCGAATTTTTCTCGACGCGCTCACCCGCCATTATCGCCAACGCCCGATAGTCTATACCACGCCGGAATTCCATCGGCAGAACGATATGGGCCGCCTCGGCGAGGAATTCTGGCTCCGCGCCACCGCCGAGAACGTGAACCAGGTCTATCCCGGCCAGCCCTGGCGCTTCTGGCAATACACCGCCACCGGCATCGTTCCGGGGATCGACGCGGCCACCGATCTCAACGCCTTCAACGGCTCGGCGGCGCAGTGGCAGGCCTGGCTTGAACGGCGGAAAGTGTGAGAGACGCCCGGTCCCTCACCCATCCACGCGGATATTGGCGTTGATCGGGTCATAGGGGCTGTCCTCGACCACCTCGGCGGGCCAGAGCTTGTCCTGCATCCTGACCAAAAGCTTCTGCCCCACCCGCGCCTGATCCGGCTTCACATAGCCCATGCCGATGCTCTTGCCAAAGGCCACCGAATAGCCCCCCGAGGTGAGACGGCCCACCCGCATGTCGCCGTCATAAAGCGCCTCGCGGCCCCAGGGGTCGGCATCGTCGGGCCCGGCGATCAGGAGCGTCACGCATTTCGAGCGTATCCCCGTCGCCTCCATCGCCGCCTTGCCATGGAAATCCTTGTCGAGATCGACGAAGCGCGGCAGATCGGCCTCGAGCGGCGTCGCGTCGCGGCCCAGCTCGTTACCGAAGGCGCGATAGCTTTTCTCCTGGCGCAGCCAGTTTTGCGCCCGCGCGCCGACGAGCTTCAGCCCATGTTTCTCGCCCGCCGCCAAGAGCAGATCCCACAGGTAATTCTGCATCTCGATGGGGTGATGCAGCTCCCAACCCAGCTCGCCGGTATAGGCAACGCGGATCGCGTTGACCGGGCACATGCCAAGCTCGATCGGGCGCGCCGAAAGCCACGGGAACCGCTTGTTCGAGAGCGCCGTGTCGGGGTCGGCATCGCGGATCACCTCTTTCAGGACGTCCCGCGTTTTCGGCCCCGCGATGGCAAAGACGCCCCATTGCGTGGTCACGTCCTGGATCTCGATATAGCCGAATTCATCGGCCTTGTCGGCGGCGGCCTTGCGCATGAAATCGCCGTCATATTCGGTCCAGCCGCCTGAGGACACGCAGTAATATTCATGCTCTTTCATCCGCACGATGGTGTATTCGGTGCGCGTCGTGCCATGATCGGTGAGTGCATAGGTGAGGTTGATGCGGCCGACCTTGGGCAGCTTGTTGCAGGTGAACCAGTCGAGGAAGGCGGTGGCACCCGGCCCCTTGACCACGTGCTTGGTAAAGGCGGTGGCGTCGATCATCCCCACACCCTCGCGGATCGCCTTGGCCTCGTCCACCGCGTATTGCCACCAGCCGCCCCGGCGAAAGCTGCGCGCGTCGTGGTCGAAGCTTTCGGGCGCATCGAGCGGGCCATAGTAGTTGGGCCGCTCCCAACCATTCACCCAGCCGAATTGCGCGCCCAACGCCTTTTGGCGGTCATAGGCCGGGGCCGTGCGCAGCGGGCGCGCCGCGGGGCGTTCCTCGTCGGGGTGGTGGAGGATATAGACGTGGTCATAGGCCTCCTCGTTCTTGCGCGCGGCGAATTCGGTGGTCATCCAGTTCGACGAGAACCGCTTGGGGTCGAGCGACGCCATGTCGATCTCGGCCTCGCCCTCGACCATGAGGCGCGCAAGGTAATAGCCGGTGCCGCCCGCCGCGGTGATGCCGAAGCTGAACCCCTCGGCCAGCCACATGTTGCGCAGCCCCGGCGCCGGGCCGACAAGCGGGTTGCCGTCGGGTGTATAGCAGATCGGCCCGTTGAAATCGTCCTTGAGGCCCACCTCTTCCGTGCTGGGAATCCGGTGGATCATCGACATGTATTCCTCTTCGATCCGCTCCAGGTCGAGCGGGAAGAGATCGGCGCGGAAACTGTCGGGCACGCCATATTCGAACCGCGCCGGCGCGTTCTTCTCGTAAGGCCCCAGGATCCAGCCGCCCCGCTCCTCGCGGACATACCATTTCGCATCGGCATCGCGCAGCACCGGGTGCTCTTCGCCGCCCGCCTTGCGATAGGCCACAAGCGCGGGGTCGGGTTCGGTCACGATGAACTGATGCTCGACCGGGATCGCCGGCATCTTGATGCCCAGCATCCGGGCGGTGCGCTGGGCGTGGTTGCCGCTGGCCGTCACCACGTGCTCGGCGCTCACCACCACCTGCTCTTCGCCGGGCACGAGGTTGCCGCCCCGCTCGACCATCCTGGTCAGCGTCACGTCCCAGTGATCGCCCTTCCATTCGAACCCGTCGGCCTGCCATTTGCGCTCGATCACGACGCCGCGCTGGCGCGCGCCCTTGGCCATCGCCATGGTCAGGTCGGCCGGGTTGATATAGCCATCGGTGGGGTGATAGATCGCGCCTTTCAGATCCTCGGTGCGCACCAGCGGCCAGCGGTCCTTGATCTCGGCCGGCGTCATCCACTGATAGGGCACGCCACAGGTCTCGGCGGTGGCGGCATAGAGCATGTATTCGTCCATCCGCGCCTGCGTCTGGGCCATGCGCAGGTTGCCGACGATGAAGAAGCCGGGATTGAGGCCGGTTTCCTCTTCCAGCGTCTTGTAGAACTCGACCGAATACTGGTGAATATGGGTCGTCGCATAGGACATGTTAAAGAGCGGCAAGAGGCCCGCCGCATGCCATGTCGAGCCGCTGGTCAGCTCGTCGCGCTCGATCAGCATCACATCCGACCAGCCGGCCCGGGCGAGGTGATAGGCAATCGACGTGCCGATGGCACCGCCACCGACGACAAGGGCTTTGACTTGGGTTTTCATGATCTTCGACTCCCCGGGGAATGCATTCGCCTCCCATATGGCCGAAACCACACCCTCCGCGCATCGTTCATCCGACCGCTGATCACATAAAAACGACTCGCAGAGGATCAGACCGGGGCACGGGCCGGTTTCACAGGCGATCGGGCGAGATCAGTTGCCGATCGTGCAGCGTTTGATCGCGCCTTCATAGGAGCATTTGCCCGCCGTCGCACCAATCCCGGCCTTGCTTCCGCCGCGGCTGATCACCTGCGCCTCGCCGCGTTCGGGCTTGGTCGCGCCGGCGGATTTGGCGGCTGCGGCAAAGAAACCACCGATCTTGTCCATCAGGCCGGACGTTTTCTCCGGCGTCGCCGAGGGTTCAGCCGCAGCCTGTTTCTGGCCGCTGCCCGCCTTGGTGCCGGGAAAACAGTGGATTTCCTTGCTGGCATCAATCAGGAAACAGGTTCCGGGTGCATAGCCCTTTTTCTTCTCCATCGCAGCGACCGCAACGGCGATCCTGGCCCGGGCCGCATCCGGGCGCTGGTCCAGCGCCGCGCGGGTGGTTGCGTCAAGCGCGATGCGCTCTGGCTTGAATGCGTCTGCCCGGCGCGTTGGCGTGGGGGCGTTGCCGCGGGCGCCCTGCGCCGCGTCAAGCTCGCGTTTCAAGGCTTCGGTCATCTCGCCGCGGGGCGTGTCGCGTTCCTCGACAGGGCGTTCTTCCATCATGCTCACGATCCGGTCATAATCATTGCCTGGCGGGCGCCCGGCCATCAGGTCGCCCCGTTCCTTGCGGAACGCGGCCTCGATCAGGGTCGAGAGATCGGGCACGTCCCCACCGGTGACATCGACCGCACCCTCCGAGAGCACGTTCATCATGAAGGCCGCCTCGTTGAGGTTGCGCAGCTTGAAATGCGCCGCCTTCGCGCGCAGTTCGTTGTATCGCGACCGCAGGGTGAATTGATCCTTGGCAACCGCCGCAGGGTCCAGCCCCTCGGGCAGGGTCACGTCGTTGCCGACAGATGCCACCGGATCACTCAGCATCGCGTTGATCCCGTCCCAGTCCACTGCTTCGAGAATCTCCAGCGTGGCCGCGGTCGAAGCATTGGCGTGAACCGTCACCACCACCTCTTCGTTGAACCCGACATGGCCGCGCAGACGGCGGAAATGCATGCGCTCGAACCCGCCCCTATCGGCCGCCGCCAGCTGCGCCATCATCGTGTCATTTGCCGGAAGCTCGACAATCCCGACGCCGCCGACCACCTGATAGCCCAGCACCGCATCGGGATCGCTGGCGTTCAGCCCGCTCATCGACAACCCGATCATCGAGCCGAAGGCATTTTCGTTGACCTTGGTGCGGGTGTTCAAGCTGATGAACACGGTCTCGTTGCCACGCTCATAGACATGGGCATGCTTGTCGGTCTCGGCCGCCGCCTGCCCCGCCTTCCGGGCGCGCAGCGTCTCGGCCATGGATTTGGCCCCGCCATGCTTGGCCATTTCCTCGTAGAACACCGTGTCCTCATACATGATCGCGGCGTTCACACCTTCCGAATATGCCCGCCGGGTCCAGCCCTCGGGCGGTTCGGGCAGATACTGGATGCCGCCCTTCTTCCAGGCCGCCTGCCGCTCGCTCTCGCGCTCTTGCGCGCGGGCTTCGGCGCGGGCGCCCAGGAAACGTGCCTCGTAGGTCTCGACATACTGGCCGATCCCCATCTGCCCCAGCGGCAACTCGGCCTTGAGCGATTGCTGGTGGTAATCCACCCCTAGACCGACGACCGCCGCCACCCCCACAAAGCCGACCGCGAAAACATTCATTGTGACCACTCCTCACGTATTCTTTCCCTGCGCCAACGCGCCCGTTTGGAGTATCTTGGCCCGGGAATGGGGCGATTCTTTGAAGCCCATTGGTCCATTCGCCATCAATTCCGGGCATTTTGAAAATGCATCTGCCAGGCGGTGAACATCACTCGGGATTGACGCGACTTTTCCGGACCTTCGCGAAGACCACCAAACCTGCGCGCTGCGGCAACAGGGGCAGAGTCAGGATGGGAGGCGCTCAGCGCCGCACCGGGTCGACCGGCCGGATCAGAGCAGCGCCTCGATCAGCGGGCGGGTGTTGTCATAGGTCATCTCGATCGGGTTGCCGCCGGTGCTGGGATCCTTGAGCGCCGCGCGGGTGAGCGCATCGGGATCGGCATTCGACACGCCGAGGGCCGAGAGCTTTTGCGGGATTGCGAAACCGGCGTTGAACGTATCGACAAAGGCGCAAAACCCGTCGAACCCGCCGGAAATGCCCAGGTAGGCGGCTGCCATGTCGAACCGGTCGCGAATGGCGGGGGCGTTGAACTTCAGAACCTCGGGCATGCAGACGGCATTGGTCGTGCCGTGATGCGTGCCCCAGATCGCGCCGACCGGGTGGCTGATCGCGTGGATCGCGCCGAGCCCTTTCTGGAAGGCGGTGGCGCCCATGGCGGCGGCGCTCATCATCTGGGCGCGGGCCTCGATGTCGCTGCCGTCGGCATAGGCGCGAGGCAGATACTCCTTGACCAGCCGCATCCCTTCGAGCGCGATGCCCTGGCTCATCGGGTGGTAATGCGGGCTGGAAAACGCCTCGACGCAATGAGCGAAGGCATCGAGCCCGGTGCCCGCGGTGATGTGCCTGGGCATGCCCACGGTCAGTTCCGGGTCGGCGATGACCACGGCGGGGAGCATGTCGGGATGAAAGATGATCTTTTTCTCGTGGGTGTCGGCATTGGTGAGCACGCCCGCGCGCCCCACCTCGGAGCCGGTGCCGGCGGTGGTCGGCACGGCGATGATGGGCAGGATGCCCGCGGGGTCGGCACGGGTCCACCAATCGCCGATATCCTCGAAATCCCAGACCGGGCGGGTCTGGCCGGCCATGAAGGCCAGCACCTTGCCCAGATCGAGCCCCGAGCCGCCGCCAAAGGCGATCACGCCGTCGAAATCGCCGTCGCGCAGCATGGTCAGCCCGGCGTCGAGATTGGCGCCGTTGGGGTTGGGATCGACCTCGGCAAAACACGCACGGCCCAGCCCGGCCTCGTCCATCAGGTCGAGAGTGCGGGCGGTGATCTCCATCTTGGCGAGGCCACGGTCGGTGACAAGGAGCGGCTTGCGGATGCCCGCCGTCGCGCAGGCGTCGCCGATCTCGCGGATGCGCCCCGCGCCGAAGCGGATGGCGGTGGGGTAGGACCAGTTGCCGGTGAGGTTCATGGGGTCAGACCTTTTTCAGACGATAGGGGTGGGTGGTATCAGGCGCGTTCGAATCCGCGCATGATTTCCCAGTCGGTCACGATGGCGTCGAAGCTCTCCTGTTCGACCTCGGCGGCGCGGGTGTAGTGATCGACCACCCAGTCGCCCATCGTGCGGCGCAGCATGGCCGAATTGCGCAGCGCCTCGGTGGCGGCGCGCAGGGTGCAGGGGATCTCGGGCACATCCGCCATGCCATAGATATCGCCCGAGACCGGCGGCGCGAGGGTCAGCCCCTCTTCGATGCCCGAAAGCCCGGCGGCGAGCTGTGCGGCGCAGGCGAGATAGGGGTTGATGTCGGAGCCGGGAATGCGGCATTCGATCCGCACACCTTTGGTGCCGTCGCCGACGAGGCGATAACCGGCGGTGCGGTTGTCGATCGACCATGCGATCTTCGTGGGTGCGAAAGTGCCGGGGACAAATCGTTTATAGCTGTTGATATACGGGGCAAGGAAATAGCTGCCCTCGGCCGAGTATTTCAGAAGCCCCGCGACATAGGCGGCCATGATGTCCGACATGGTGTGATCGCGCGCGGCGTCGTGGAAGGCGTTTTCGCCATTCCGAAACAGGGATTGGTGGATATGCGCGGCGCTGCCGACCTTGGCCTGATGCCATTTCGGCATGAAGCTGGCGGCGTGGCCCATCTGGTCGGCGATTTCCTTGACCGCCTGTTTGGCGATGGTGTGGTGATCGGCGGTCAGGAGCGCCTCGGCATAGCGGATATTGAGTTCTTCCTGTCCGGTCTCGGCCTCGCCCTTGGAATTCTCGACCGGCACGCCCGCGGCCACCAGATGATTGCGGATCGGGCGCATCACATGCTCTTCGCGGGTGGTCTGGAGGATGTTGTAATCCTCGTTATAGCCGCTGATCGGGGTGAGATCGCGGAACCCGCCCCGGCGGATCGCGTCAAAGCTCTGCTCGAAAAGGAAAAACTCAAGCTCGGTGGCCATCTGGGGGGCAAACCCCATCGCCTCGGCACGCGCGACCTGGACCTTGAGAATCTGGCGCGGGGAATGTGGCACCGGGTCATGGCCGTGATGGTCGATCAAATCGCAAAGCACCAGCGCCGTGCCGTCGAGCCAGGGAATGCGGCGCAGGGTCGCAAGATCGGGTTTCATCACGTAATCGCCATAGCCCGAGGCCCAGCTTGTCGCGGCATAGCCGTCGGGCGTGGCCATTTCCAGATCGGTGGCCAGAAGGTAATTGCAGCAATGGGTTTCCACATGGCCACTTTCGAGGAAGTTCGAGACGTGGAAACGCTTGCCCATCAGGCGGCCTTGCATGTCCACCAAACATACAAGCACGGTGTCGATGGTGCCGGTTTCGGCCTCTTTTTCCAATTGGTCGAGCGTCATCAACCCTGTCATCGGTCAAACCTCTTCAATCCCGTTTCCGCGATGTGATGCTTTGTGCATATCTTTGCCCGCACTATCTGCGCAGGATCGGCAGGGGGCAAGTGTCGACGCATCAATCCCTTCACGGTTACATGGCCGTTACATCCGGATGCGAGAAAGAAATTGACCGGTTGGGAAAAAAAGGCCCAATCTGGCGGCAATCATTGGAAAGCAATCTGTGCGAGAGGGAGTGAATACCATGTGCAGCAAACAAAGCGGAATCATTACGGCCGTGATCGGCATGGCCGTCGCGGGCTGGGCCCAGACGGCAAGCGCCGACACGCTGCGGCTTTTGACCTGGGGAGGCTATGCGCCCGCGGACGTGGTCGAGATGTTCGAGGCCGAGACCGGGCACACCGTCGAGGTGACCCTGTCGAACAACGAGGAAATGATCGCCAAGCTGCGCGCCACCGCGGGCGGCGGGTTCGATCTCGCCCAGCCCAGCCAGGACCGGATCGCCGGCCCGCAGGAAGAGTTCCGCATCTACAAGCCGATCGACATGTCGAAGATCGACGAGTCGCAATTCATCCCCTCGATGCTCAAGGCGACGATGGCCAACACCACCGTCGGCGGTGAAGTCTATGGCGTGCCGCATGTCTGGGGCACCTCGGGGCTGGTGCTCGACACCACCGAGGCCGGGATGGTCAAGGATTACACCGATCTTTGCAGCGACGCGGTGGCCGGCAAGGTCTCCTATCGCCTGAAACGCCCGACGCTGATCGGGTTCGCCTTCGCGATGGGGATGGACCCGTTCGCCGCCTATGGCGACGAGGCCGCCTATACCGAGATCATGGAGAAGGTCGAGGCCAAGCTGGTCGAATGCAAGCCCCACGTGAAGACCTACTGGGGCGGCGGTGACGAGCTGATGGGGCTGGTCCGTTCGGGCGAGGTGGTCGCCGCGATGGCATGGGATACCGGCGGCTGGAAGCTTAATGCCGACAATCCCGACATCACCTTCGTCGCGCCCGCCTCCGGCGCACTGGGCTGGATCGACACCTTCGTGCTGCCCGCCAAGGGGCAGGCCGACGAGGCCGCCTATGACTGGATCAACTTCGTGATGCAGCCCGAAATCGCGGCCAAGATCACCGATGCGGCGGGCAATTTCACCGCCTCCAAAGGCGCGGATGCGTTTGCCGATGATGCGCTCAAGGCGCGCTACCAGGCGTCGTTCCCGCCCGAAGCGGTGGACAACATCAAGTGGTATCCGCCGGTGCCTGCCGGGCTCGAAGCGATCGAGGGCGGCGTTCTCGACCGGGTCAAGGCGGCCAACTGAGCCTTCAAAGCCACGTTCGGCGGCATTCCTTGCAAAGGGGTGCCGCCGATATGATTCATGGAAGATTGCATGCCCCCCGATCCTGACTGCCCCGACCTTGAATGCCGGGCGCTGACCAAGCGGTTCGACGATTTTGCGGCCGTCGATGACGTGTCCTTTGCCGTGCCTGCCGGGTCGTTCTTTTCGATCCTCGGGCCGTCTGGCTGCGGCAAGACCACGATCATGCGGATGATCGCGGGATTTCTCGAACCCACGTCGGGGGAGATCCTGATCAAGGGAAAACCGGTGCTGGATGTGCCGCCCAACAAAAGGCCGGTGAACATGGTGTTTCAGCACCTCGCCCTGTTCCCGATGATGAATATCGAGGACAATATCGGCTACGGGCTGCGGCGCAAGGGCATGGGCCGCGCCGAGATCGCCCGCAAGGTCGATGCGGTGCTCGACCGGATCGGCCTGCCGGGGATCAACACCCGCAAGGTCGAAGAGCTTTCAGGCGGGCAGAAACAGCGCGTGGCGATTGCGCGCTGCATGGTGCTGGAGCCCGATGTGCTGCTGCTGGACGAGCCGCTCGGCGCGCTCGACCTCAAGCTGCGCGAGCGGATGAAGGTGGAGTTGAAGGCGCTTCAGGCGGCGTTCGATACGACATTCGTCTATATCACCCATGACCAGTCCGAGGCGCTGGTCATGTCGGACCAGATCGCGGTGATGAACGCGGGCGTGTTCGAGCAGGTCGGCACCGCGCAGGAGCTTTATTACCGGCCCGAGACCGCGTTCGTGGCCGGGTTCGTGGGCGACACGAACCGCTGGGCGGGCCGGGTCGAGCGGGTCGAAGGCGACGCGCTGGAGCTGCGCACCGAGAACGGCATCCTGATGCGTGGCGCGCCGCATGGGCGCGGCTTGCGCGCGGGCGACCGGGCCGAGATCTATGTGCGCCCCGAGGCAATCCGCGTGGCGCATGACGCCGCCGGGGTCGAGGCGTTCGACAACCGGATGCAGGGCAGCGTGACGACCCTGCTGTTCAACGGAGCGGCGAGCCGCGTTCTGCTGCAGCCCGCCACGGGCGGCGAGGAGATCGAGGTCGCGCTGCCGCAATCGGGCGAGTTCGCCGACACGCAGAAGGGAGACGCCCTGCATATCGGCTGGGCGGGCGCGCAGGGCAATTGCTTTGCCGCCGGGACCGGCCCCGCGTCCGCGTCCGCACCAGAGGCGGGCTGAGATGCGGGCCAGCACCAAACTGGGCTTCATCCTGTTGCTGACGCCGCTCTTGCTGTGGCTGTCGCTGCTGATCATCATTCCGCATATCGACATGTTCCTGGTGTCGATCCGCGAGCGGGTGGGCGTGCGGGAATACGAGACCAGCGCGGCCAATTACCTGACCTTCTTTCAGGAACCGCTTTACCTGCGGACCTTCCTGCGCACCGCCGTGATGTCGGTTCTGGCCACGCTGATCACGCTGATCATCGCCTTTCCGGTCTCCTATTACATCGCCAAGATCGCCAAGGGGCGTCTTCAGGCGGTGCTGTTCGTGCTGTGCCTCATTCCGTTCTACGTCTCGGAACTGGTGCGCACCTTCGGCTGGATGATCCTTCTGCGCGAGACGGGGCTTTTCTCGAACCTGCTGCAATGGGCGGGGCTGGCGGATCGACCGGTCGAGATGCTTTATAACGACGCGGCGATCATGATCGGGCTGGTCTATACCTCGATGCTGTTCATGGTGGTGCCGCTTGTCACCACGATGGAGAGCCTTGACGACGCGGTGATCGAGGCAGGGTATGATCTGGGCGGTAACGGGCTTTCGGTGATGCGCGAGATCGTCATCCCCCATGCCACACCGGGGATCGTTTCGGGCTCGATCGTGGTGTTCATGCTGTCCCTGGGCAATTACCTCACCCCCACGATGCTGGGCGGCAAGGACAGCCTGTGGTTCACCGAACTGATCTATTCGCAATTCATCGTGCGCTTCAACTGGGAGCTGGGGGCGGCGTTCGGTTTCCTGCTGCTGCTGCTGTCGTCGCTCATCGTCTGGGGGATGCTGCGGCTGACCGGGCAGACCTTGAAAGAGACCATGGGATGAGGGCGCGCGCGACATGATCCCGACCATTCCCCAATCCCGTGCGATCCGGCTGGCCTATGGCGCCTATGTCGGGCTGTTCTTCCTCTATCTCGCGCTGCCGCTGAGCATCGTCGCGGTCTTTGCCTTCAACGACAGCCAGTTTCCCTCGCTCCCGTGGGAAGGTTTCACCTTGGACTGGTTCTTCGGCGATGCGCGCCCCATGATCGGGGTGTTTCACGAACGCCCGATCCTGCGGGCGATCGGCACATCCGCCTTTGTCGCGCTTTGCGTGTCGGTTCTGTCGGTGGCGGTGGGGCTTTCGAACGCCTTCCTGTTCAACCGCTACGATTTCCGGGGCAAGGGGCTGCTTTACATACTGATGCTGTTGCCGCTGGTCATTCCAGGGATCGTGCTCGGCATTTCGATCCTTGTCTTTTCCTCGACCGTCGCGAACGGGCTGTGGGAGGTGGCGGAATACGATGTTCAGGCGCTCAGGCCCGGGCTGACGCTGGTGATCCTCGGGCAGTTCTCGTTCATCGCCACGATCGCGACGCTGGTCATCTCGGCGCGGTTGCAGAAATTCGACCGCTCGCTCGAAGAGGCGGCGATGAACCTCGGGGCCGGGCGGCTGACCGCAGTGCGCACCGTCACGCTGCCGTTCCTGATGCCGGCGATGGTCGGCGCGCTGGTGGTGGCCTTCCTGATGAGTTTCGAGAATTTCAACACAACGCTGATGCTGGTCGGCTCGGACGCGCCGCTGACCATCGCGATGTTCGACCGGCTCAAGGAGGGCTCGACGCCGCTTTTGAATGCGGTGTCGCTTCTCCTGATGCTGGGCTCGTCCCTGTTGGCGCTGATGGTGATCCTGTTCCAGCGCCGCAGTTGATCCGATTGGACGTGCCCGGTGGCGTCACCACGATTTCACCGGCAGGTTGAAGCGATGGGATGTCACGCCCAGTTTCGCCGGCGCCACGGGAAACTGACCGGCATTGCGCACCGCGGCAATGGCCAGCTTGTCGATCCGCGGATTGCCCGAGGACTTGGCGAGGCTGACCCCCAGGAGCGCGCCACCCCCCGAGACCGCGATCGTCACGACAGCCGAGCCCCGGCCCGCGGCCCGCGGGGCGCGACGGGCGACGCGAGACCGGATCTGCCCGCCCCATTGGGCCATGAGCGACTGGCGCTGCGAGCTGGACAGCGTGGCGACCTGTGCCTGCCCGACATTGCCCCGCGCCGCATTCCCGCCTGTGCCCTGCGCCTCGCGCGCGGTCGAGGCGGCAGAGGCAGTGGAGGGTTTTTCAGCCGGTTTTTCAGTATCCCTTTTCGGCACTTTGGCAGGTTTTGCCGGGGATTCCGGTTTGGCATCGGCCTGCGGTTGCGGGGGCGTCACCGGGCGTGCCACAGGGCGGAGCTCCGACCGGGGGTCGGCCTCGGGCGGCGTCTCGGCAACGGGTTCAGGTTCCGGCGGCGCAGGCGCGGGTGGCGGCGGCTGATAGCCGAGCAGCGCCGGGGCATCGGGTTGCACGACCAGCGGTTTCGGCGGTTGAATTGCGGCAGGCGCCGCCCGTGTTTCGCAGGTCGTTGGCATCTCGGGCGCCAGCATCGCGACATCGCGCGGCTCCGAGAGCGCGGTGTCGCGCTCCATGGTCACCTCGGGCGGGCTGTCCCAGGTCTCGACCAGTGCGGCGATGCTGGCATTCGAGGCCTGCACCGACAGGAGATCATCGCCTCCCTCGCCGGCCCCTTCGACCCCGGTTTCCGAACCCGGGGACCAGACCGCGAGATGGACGGTCAGCGCCAGTCCGAGAAAAAGCGAGCCTTCGAGATATATCCGCATCGTCACCGCACCCCGAGACAAGTTTGACGCGGCGCACGCCCTGGGCCGCCAGCCGCGGCAGCAGCGCAGCGATCCAGCCGGCCTCGACACCGCGATCGGCACGGATCATCAGGGCCTCGCCTTCGGGCAGGTCGGACATTGCGCCGAACACCGCCTCGCCTCTGGAGTCGCCCATGGCCATCTCGCCATCGGCCGAAACGTAGAGGACATGCCGCCCCTCGGCCGGGGCCTCTGCGCTCGATTCGGGCAGGGTGAGATCGAAAGGGTCGGGCGGTGCGATCCGGGCCGTCATCAGGAAGAAGATGAGCAACAGGAAAACCACGTTGATCATCGGCACGACGCTTTCGCGGGGGTGGAGCCTTGGTGGGGTATCAAGCTTCATCGCGCGTCACTCCACCAAAACAAGGGTCTGAAACCCCGCTTTCGACAGCGCCTAGATCACTTCGACCACGCGTTGCAGATCGGCCTTGTCGCGTGGGCGCAGGACAATCGCATCCCTATGCGAGAGCATCATCGTGCCCAGTTCGGGCAAGAGGTCGGCCATCTCGGTGTCGATCCCGTTGAGCCGCAGCCCGCCGGGAAGAATGTCGATGAGGCGCGGTGGTCCGTCATAGGGCTGATCGGACGCGGCGGCGAGCGGCAGGTCGATCTCGACATCCTGACCGAACCGGGCGGCCAGCATGAAGAACACCAGCAGCAGGAACACCACGTCGATCATCGGGGTGAGGCTGGGTTTGCGTCGGGTGGGCGGCGGGGCGAGTTGCATGGAACGGCCTCACTCGGCGGCGGCGGTGACGGTGGTTGCGTTGTCGGCCATGGCTGAGGTGTGCCGGTGGGTCGGGTCGCGCGTCAGGATGCGCGTCGCCGCGTCCTCCATGTCGCGCTGGGCACGGTCGGCCACGCTTTCGAACCAGGCCAGTGCGACACCGGCCGGAATGGCGACGGCCATGCCGGCGGCAGTGGTCAGAAGCGCCTCCCAGATGCCACCCGCAAGTGCCGCGGGGTCGGCGCGCGACCCGGCCTCTTGCAGGGTCTGAAAGGCGGTGATCATGCCCAGAATCGTGCCAAGCAACCCCAGCAATGGCGCGATTGTCGCGATGAGGTCGAGCGCGCGCAGCCCGGCGCGGGCGCGGGCAAGTTCGCGGCTGGCGACGCGCCGGATTTCCTCGCGCGCGGTGGTGTCGCTGAAACCGCCGCCGATCCGTGTCTGCATCGCCCGATGCGCCACGATCGCGCGCAGCGAACGGCGGCGGGCCAGCGCGGCACAGGCATCCTGTGCAAAGCCCTCCTCCCACATCCGGACCGCCGCTTCGGTGCGACGCCCGGCCCATGCCCCCATCAGGATCAGCCGCCAGACCTTCCACAGGATCAGCGCCAGCGTCAGCACCGACAGCGCGGCAATCGCCCATATCGCAGGCCCGCCCCGCGCGAGGAAATCCTGCAGCTCGGTCCACTGTGCAAAAATATCCATCATTCCAATCCTTCCTGGCCAGCCGTGCTGCGAGAGTCGCGTCGAGAGAATGTCATTCCGCCGCCATTCGGGCCGCGTGGGGCAGGATGATAGTGCCCGACGCAGGCGCCGTATTGACCCGCACCGCGCAGTCACAGGCGCGGCTGAGAAGGTCGTCGCGCAGGATGTCGGCGGGCACCGCCTGACCGAGGATATGGTCCCGACTGATCAGGGCGACCTCGTCGGCGAAGATCGCGGTCAGGTTCAGATCGTGCATCACGGCCACCACGCCGGCCCCGGCATCGGCATACTCGCGCGCGATCTGCATGACCTGAAGCTGATGGCCGATATCGAGCGCCGAAACCGGCTCGTCGAAGAACAGCCAGCGCGGCATGCCGTTCTCGACCGGTTGCCAGACCTGCGCCAGAACCCAGGCCAGTTGCACGCGCTGCTGCTCGCCGCCCGACAATTCCTTGTAAAAGCGCCCCTCGAAGCCCGAAAGACCGACCCGTGCCAGCGCCTGGGCGCCGCGACGATATGGGTCTTGCCGGCCATGACCCAGGAGACTGTGACCGAACTCGACGAGGTGATCCTCGGCAAGAGCAAGCGCGAGGTCAGGACCGACACCGCCCGGTCTGAAACCAATGTCGATCAGGAAGAGATCGAGGACCGCCAGGCCAGCACCAACGCCGAACTGACGGATTCGGTGCCCGGTGTGACGCTGATCAATGGGCAGTCGCCGCAAGGCTCGGGGATCAATATCCGGGGCTTCGGGGCGAACTCGACCTTTTGCAGCGACCAGAAGGTTCTGATCCAGGTCGATGACGCCGATGTCGGGGCCGAGGAACTCTATCGCATCGGCACCCAGCCTTATACCGATCCCGCGCTTTACAAGCGGGTGACGGTGATCCGCGGCATGGCCGGCACGTTCGAATAAGGATCGGGCGCGATCGGCGGGCTTGTCCGGCTTGAAACCAAGGACGCCTCGGATTTCACGGGCGGCGTTCCGGGGTTCAAGCTGCGCCAGACATTGCAATTCTCGACCAATGGTGACGGGACCACCAGCTCGACGATCATGGCATGGCAGCCGTCCAGTGATTTCGAAGCTCTGGGCAATTTCACCTCTTCGATGCAGGACGAACAGGTTGACGGGTCCGGCGCAGTGATCGGCAATTCGGGCTTCACGCTGCCGAGCTGGCAGCTGAAGGCCAAGAAGACCTTTGGCGACGGCGACCATTCACTCAGTTTCTCGATTACCGAAACCGCATCGGACGAAAAGGATGTCCCCTATGACTCGTTCATGACCACGGGCGGGAGTTTCGGGAATGTCGACCGGCAGACAAGTCAACCCACGGCGACGCTGGCCTATACCTACAACCCGGTCGGCAATGACATGCTCGACCTCGACGTGATCCTGTCCTATGCCGATCAGAAGATCGACCAGGAATACGTCGCGGGCAGTTCAATCTGCGACCCGGCCAATCCGAACTACGCGCCCTGCGGGTTTCCCTTTCCACCCGGCGGCTTCGCCGTGGTCAATGCCGATCACCGGTATGAAACGACCAAGCTGACCTTCAAGAACACGGCACGGTTCGAGGCCGGCACGGTCTTTCACAACCTGCGCACCGGGGTGGAATTCAAGCACAAGAAACGGCTTGATGCCTCATCGGCCCCGGGCGGGATGGATGAACGTATCGCGCTGTTCGTGGTCGACAACATGAGCATCGGAGAACGGCTGACCCTGACTCCGGCGCTGCGCTTTGAGACCCAGAACATTGGAAATCGCACCGCGTCCTATTCCAATGACGCGCTGATGGGCGGGGTCTCGGCGCATTACAAGATCGGCAACGGATTCGTCGTGTTCGGATCGCTGGCCTATACCGAGAACCTGCCGATCATCGACGACATGACGACTCCCGCCTACATGACGCAAAGCGAAAAGGCGAGCACGGTCGAGCTGGGCTTTTCCTACGACCGGCTGGACGTGGTCGCACCGGGCGACGATCTGTCGTTCAAGGCGAGGGCCTACAAGACCAAGGTCTGGGATGTCACCTCCTATACCTCCGCGACCATGGAGCCGGTCACGGATATCGAGATGGAGGGGCTTGAGCTTGAAACGGCCTACAGTCTGTCCTCGGGGCTTTACATGGACCTCAACGCCAATATCCAGCGCGGTCGGGCAACTGCCCCGCACCGGGCGGATACTGGCGGGGTATCCCGGCGGATCAACTGCGCCTGACCGTGGGCAAGAAATGGCAGGACGAGTTTGACCTGAGCTGGGAAGTGGTGGCCAACGCCAGGATGAAACGCGTCGCCACGCCGACGCCTTCGAATGTGGTTCACAACCTGCGCGGCACCTATCGCCCGCAAAGCGATGTGCTCAAGGGGGCCGAGTTGCGCGTCGGTGTCGAGAACCTCTTCGATCTCGACTACACGCCGCATCTGGCCACCCGCAAGGCGCCGGGCCGCACGATCAAGTTCACGCTGGCCAAGACGTTCTGAGCCACGCCACCGCGCGGCACGACGTGCTGTGGTCTGGCACGCGCGCCTGTCACAGGGGCGAGAAACCGGAGCGTCTCGCAACCGGCATCGGCTTCGCGACCATCGGCACCAGCGGCGGGCTCGAACCCGCCGCCGTTTTCGTCGGACTGGCCGAGTGGGCAAGACGTGTTGGGTCGAACCGACCGTCGACCCTGCCTCGCAGGTCATGGCCATGGCCGTTGTCCGTTCTGGCCCACCCACGCGGGTGGTGTCCGACGGCCATGCGTGCTCGCACCCTTTGATCCTCCTTGATCCTGCTTGAAGGTCAGCCGGATGCGGATGCCCCAAACGGTCGCACGCCATCCTGCCCGGGATTGACGCGCCTCGTTCTGCCGTCTAAGCCGGGCCGTTCCCCAAAGCGAGCCTTTCATGACCGACCGCACGACCCTCGGCATTCTCTTCATGATCGGCTTCTCGATCGTGGCCCCGGTTATGGACAGCTTTGCCAAGGCGACACCCGAAGAGGTTCCGGTGTTGCAAATCCTCGCGGCCCGCTTCGGCATTCAGGCGCTCTTGCTTCTGCCCATCGCCTTCTGGATGCGACACGCGCACCGCCCCGAGCGTGGCGAGATCGGCCTGCACCTCGTGCGCGCGGTGCTGATCCTTGTCGCCACCGGCTGTTTCTTCACCGCCCTGCGCTACATGCCGATCGCCAATGCGATTGCCATCTTCTTTGTCGAACCCTTCATCCTGACGCTGATGGGCGGGTTCTTTCTGGGCGAGGCGATCGGCCCGCGCCGGATCATCGCCTGCCTCGTGGGGTTTGCCGGTGCGCTTCTCGTGATCCAGCCGAGCTTTGCCGATCTGGGGCCGGTCACGCTCCTGCCCGTGGTAACGGCTTTCTGTTTCGCGTTTTACATGGTGCTGACCCGGCAGATGGCCACGCGCTCCCACCCGCTGGCGCTTCAGGGTTATACCGCCATCGCGGCCATGCTCCTCATCGCGCCGCTGCTCTGGGGTTTCGACGGATCGGGAATTGCCGCGCTCGATCCGGTCTGGCCACGTGGGCTGGCGGTCTGGACACTGCTGGGTGTCGGGATCGTCTCGACCATCTCGCATCTCTTCATCAGCTACGCGTTGCGCTTTGCTCCTGCGGCCACCATCGCCCCGCTGCAATATCTTGAAATCGTCTTTGCCACGATTCTGGGCTATTTCGTCTTCTCGGATTTTCCCGACCACCTGACCATGCTGGGGGCCGGCATCATCGTGGCGTCGGGCCTTTACGTCTTTGCCCGCGAACGCGCACTGGGTCGCCGGCCGCGCCGCCCCACCCCTGCCCCTTGACACATTTTCAATCGCCAAAGCCCGCTTGAGCGGAATCCGCCGGCGCAAATCTCTCTAAGGTTGCATTTCACTTCACCGCTCAACATATGATTGCCAATCCACACCTTTGCCCCTAGCTTGTCCGCATGGATTTGGATCGCCCGCTTCTCGGCATCGCGCTGATGCTCGGATTCTGTGTTGTGGCGCCGATGGCCGACGCGGTGGCGAAGCTGCTGGGCCAGTCGGTGCCCGTGGGGCAGCTCGTGTTGATCCGCTTTCTCGTGCAGTTCCTGTTGCTGCTGCCCTTCCTCGTGCTGGGCTTGCGGCCCTGGCGGATGCGCGGGCGAATCCTGCACCTCGTCATGCTGCGCACGCTTCTGCACGTGCTCGGGATCGGCCTGATGGTCTCAGCGCTGCAATACCTGCCGCTGGCCGATGCCATCGCGATCGCCTTTGTCATGCCGTTCATTCTTCTCCTGCTGGGCCGCTTTTTCCTGGATGAAGAGGTCGGGCAGCGGCGGTTCCTCGCCTGTATCGCGGGTTTCTCCGGCACGCTCCTCGTGATCCAGCCCAGTTTTGCCGCGGTTGGATGGCCGGCCCTCCTGCCGCTGGGTGTCGCGGTGAATTTCGCCGTTTTCATCCTCGTCACCCGCAAGATCGCCCGCGATACCGACCCGATCGGGCTTCAGGCCGTCAGCGGCGCCATGGCAGTCGCGTTCATGGCCCCGCTGCTGTGGCTCTTTGGCGGCACTGGCACTGGACTGCTTGACACCATCCGGCCCAATGCCACCGAATGGGCGCTACTGCTGGCCATCGGCGTTCTGGGCACGCTGGGCCATCTGCTCATGACATGGTCGCTGCGCTATGCGCCCTCGGCCACACTCGCCCCGATGCAATATCTCGAAATCCCGGTCGCCGCGGTTCTGGGCTGGATCGTGTTCCGCGATTTTCCCAACGGGCTGGCCATGACCGGCATCCTCATCACCATCGCGGCCGGGCTCTACATCATGATGACCGAACGCAAGGCCAGCGCCCGGTCTCTGGCGCCGTCAGGGCTGCAATCGCAGCCTCCAGCGCCCGCGCTGGCAGAATTGCCAGCATCGAAGGTGCATCGACCCTGATCTCGACCGGCCCCGACACAGCATTCGAGGTTCCGATCCGCCCCCCCGGGGCAAACCGGATCCCGTCCAGCGGCCAGCGCAAGCCGCGCGAACGCGCCCGAACCTCACCCAGCGGGAACAGTGAGAGCCGGCTGCCCTCTGGCAGGGACAGGTGCAACGCGGGCGGCATCAGGAATACCAGATCGCGCTTGCCCAACAGCAGACAGGGCCGGTCGGCATGGCGCATCATCCCGTGAAACGCCGCCAGTTGATGATCGACCCGCCCGCCCCCGAACCCCACGCCGATCACCAGCGGTGCGCGGATGCTGCGCAGGCATTTCTCGAAATCGGTGCTGTCCTGTTCGTTGATCCGGTGCAGTCGCGCCTGCGGGATTCGCGCCTGCACCGCCTCGGGAATCGAATCGAAATCCCCGATCACCGCATCCGGCATGATCCCATGATCAAGCGCCACCTGCGCCGCCCCGTCCGCCGCAACCACCGCCGGAGCATGGGCAATCGCCCGCCGCACCACGGATTTCTTCACGCTTCCGCAACCGATCAGCGTAACTGGACGGCTTTCCTCAACAATCGCCTCGTTCACTAACGGTTTACCCCCATTTCAGGAAACAGATCACATTCTTGTCACGAAATGATACGGTAAACATCCAAGATTCGGGCGGCTTTGGTCTCGGTGAAGAGGTTACAACTTTAGCCAATCAAGACATCTTTGGGCGAGCATCACAATGGTTAACACGAATAAGATTTTGACGGTTTCCTACGGCACCTTCTCGTGCACGTTGGAAGGTTTCGACGATTCCTTCGGTACCATGAAGGCCATCGCCGAGTATTTTCGCGATCTCGCCTCCGACGACCGCTACTTCGGCGCCGAGCCACCGACGCCCGATGCCGAGATGCTGGCCCGAATCGCCGAGCGTGAAATCGAACGCCGGGTCGAGGCCCATTTCGAGCAGGACAAGATCGTTCTGCGCGCCGATCCCGGCAGCGTTCTGCCCGCCGCCGCGCAGGCCGAGGCCATGACCGAACAGGACGATGCGCCCGACACGTCGGACGGCAGGGACGACGTGGCCGAGCATGTGACAGCGCAGGACAGCGAGCAGGACCATGCAGAGGAGCAAGCCGAACCGCAAACGCCAGACGCCCCCGCCGAGATTCCTGCGGTGTCCGAGAGCGCCGAGGCTGAGGAGGCCGACGTTGCCATTTCGCATGAGGCGACCGAAGACATTGCGCAGGAACAATCCGCCGAAGCGCCTGGCGAGGTCGCCGCCGAAGACCGGCCCGCCGACCTGCCCAGCATCGCGTCGCTGCACGTCCAGGAAGAAGACACGGATGAGGACAGGCCCTTCCCCACCGCGAGCAACCAGGTCGAAAGCGTTGCCGCCAAGCTTCAACGCATCCGCGCTGTTGCCTCGCAGGCCGAAACGACAGCGACGCCCGCCGCTGCCTATTCCGAGGATGAACATGCCGAAGATTTCCTCACGGAGACCCATGAAGACATCGAGGCGGCGATGGAAATCGACGACTCCATCGAGATTGGCCGGCCCGAACTCGACGCCGACGGCACCGAGGACGACACAAGCGACACGGACGAAAGCATCACGGCCCTGATGGCGCGTTTCGACAGCCCCGACGAGGACGACACAGACAAATTCGACCTGTTCGACGAGACCGAGGATGAAGCCCTCGCCTTCGACGCGGATGACGAAACGACCGAACCCGATCAGCCCGCGGTCGAGGAAACATCCGAAGATCTTTCCGACGAAATCGAAACCGCGACCGCGCCGGACTCCGTGACCGAGCCCGAGGAACCCGTCGCAAGCGACGCAGAACCGCTGCGCGCCCGCGTCATCAAGATGAAGCGTGCCGATTTCGAAGCCGCCATCGCCGAGGGCAACCTCGAAGAGGACGATGCGGCGGACATCGAAACCGAAGAAACCAAAGATACCGAATCGACCCTCTCTCCCGAGGACGAGGCCGACCTCCTGCGCGAACTGGCTGCTGTCGAGGCCGAGCTTGCCACCGACGACAGCGCTCCGGATGACCTCGACGAACAGGACGACAGCCTCGACGACCACTCCACCCTGATCGATGAATACGATGACACCGACGACGATTTCGACGACGACGAAACCGGTGAGGAAAGCACCAATTTCTTCGCCGACCATCCCGAAGACATGCCCGATGGCCGGTCCGAGACGGACGAGAGCGACCGCGCCACCCCGTTTGCCGGTTCCGATGCGGAATCCGAAATGGGCCGTATCTTCAAGGAGACCGACGCCCATCTCAACGAGGAAACCGGGCGTGGGCGCCGCAATGCCATCGCCCATCTGCGCGCCGCGGTAGAGGCCAACAAAGCCGAGATCGGCGCCGGTGGCGATCTGGCCGGGACAGGCCCCGATACCGAAGCCTATCGCGATGACCTGGCCAGCGTGGTGCGTCCGCGCCGTCCGCAGGCCCCGGACCAGGGCGACCGCTCGCGCCGCCCCGAAACCGCGCGTCCGGCCCCGCTCAAGCTGGTCGCCGAGCAACGGGTCGATCTCGATGACGCGCAATCCACCCCGGTGCGTCCGCGTCGCGTGCAGGTCTCCACGCCGGCCCAGTCCGATACCGCGGCAGCATCAAGCGATTTTGCCGACTACGCTGAAACCGTCGGCGCAAACAGCCTGCCCGAGCTTCTCGAAGCCGCGGCCGCCTATCTCTCCTTTGTGGAGGGGCGCGAACAATTCTCGCGCCCGCAACTCATGACCCATGTGCGACAGGTGGAAAAGGACGATTTCAGCCGCGAGGACGGACTTCGCACCTTTGGCCAGCTCTTGCGCGAAGGCAAGATCGTCAAGCTCAAGGGCGGCCGCTTCACCGCGTCCGACAACATCTCCTACCGCCCCGGCGCGCGATACGCGGGTGAATAGGGCACCGCCACATCAACGATGAACGGCGCCCCTTGTCGGGCGCCGTTTCGTGTTCAAGCGGGCCTGTGTCCCGTATGTCAGACCTTTTGCTGGGTGTATTGGCGCAGTTCCTTGCGTGCCACCTGACGACGGTGCACCGCATCCGGCCCATCGGCCAGGCGCAGCGTGCGCACCTGTGTCCAGGCAATGGCCAGCGGCGTATCCTGGCTGACACCGCCGCCGCCATGGATCTGCACCGCCTCGTCAATCACCTGCAACGCGGTCAGCGGCGCCACGACCTTGATCATCGAGATCCACGGTGCCGCAGCCCTCGCATCGCCCTGATCCATCATCCACGCCGCCTTGAGACACAACAGCCGCGCCTGTTCGATCTCCATCCGTGCATTGGCGATGATGTCATAATTCGCGCCCAGATGCGCGATCGGCTTGCCGAAGGCTTCGCGTTCCAGCGACCGCTTGCACATCCGCTCCAGCGCCGCCTCGGCCTGTCCGATGGCGCGCATGCAGTGGTGAATGCGCCCCGGGCCAAGCCGCCCTTGCGAAATCTCGAATCCGCGACCCTCACCCAGGATCATGTGATCGGCCGGTACCCGCACATCGGTAAAGCGTATATGCATGTGCCCGTGCGGCGCGTCGTCATGACCATAGACCTGCAACGGGCGCAGCACCTCAATCCCCTCGGCATCCGCCGGAACAACGATCATCGAATGCTGCTGGTGCTTGGGCATATCGTCCGAGCCGGTCTTGACCATGGTTATATAGACCGAACAGCGCGGGTCGCCCGCCCCCGATGACCACCATTTCTCGCCGTTCAGCACATAGTCATCGCCATCGCGCACGCAGGACATCGAGATGTTGGTTGCGTCCGAACTGGCCACATCCGGCTCGGTCATCAGGTAAGCCGACCGAATCTCCCCCGCGAGCAGCGGTTTGAGCCATTTTTCCTTCATCCAGTCGGCGCCATAGCGTTCCAGCACCTCCATGTTGCCGGTATCGGGCGCGGAACAGTTGAACACCTCGGCACCCAGCGGCGTCTTGCCCATTTCCTCGGCGAAATAGGCGTATTCCACGGTTTTAAGGCCAAACCCGCGCTCACTGTCGGTGAGCCAGAAATTCCACAAGCCCCGCTCCCTGGCCTTGGCCTTGAGGCTTTCGAGAATTTCGAACTGACGGTCGGTATATTGCCAGCGGTCGCCTTTGCCGATCTCGGCATGGTATTCCTCCTCCAGCGGCATGACCTCGTTACGGATCATGTCGCGCACCTTTTCGAGAAGCGGCATATGCTCCTCGCGCATCCCCAGATTCATTTCCATCTCGGATTCCTCTCCTCTCAACGCGTCTCGGCCAGAGTAGAAGGCCCGCTTGACCGAGAGTAAAGGGCGCATGGCAAATGCCGTTGCGTCGCGGTCCGGTCCGACCTTGCCCGCAAAGCCCGTCACATCAATGTCATGACCCGATGGCAATCTACCGGCAATTTCCGAATCTCTTTCTTGGCGTTCCGCGGCGGCCTTACCCCAAGGCCGCCGCAATTCCTGCCAATCCGTCGGGCCAATGGTCCAGCATCGTTTCACAGGGCGCGTCCCGCCGCATCCCTGCGACCTCAATTCCGCGGCGGCGGACCCGACAGGTCGGTTGGCGGCATCGCAGGCAAACTGAGCAGATCGGGCGAAAAGAATGTGTGGCAGGCCCGCCCCTGTCGTTTCGAGGCATAGAGTGCGGCATCCGCATCGGCCATGATCCGCTCGACCCCGGGGCTTGCATAATCGCTGGAGAGGGCGGTGCCGCAACTGGCCGATACCCGGCAGACATGGCCTTCGAACCGGATCGGCTTTTCCAACTCGCCGATGATCCGGAGCGCCACGCGGTCAAGCGCCGCACGATCGATCAACCCCTCGAACAGGATCACGAACTCATCGCCGCCGGTCCGCGCCACCGTATCCTTGCCGCGGCGTGTGGCGTCGATCATGATCCGGGCGACCTCTTGCAGAACATGGTCCCCCGCCGCATGGCCCAGCCGGTCATTCACCGCCTTGAAGAAGTCGAGATCCACATGCATTACGGCAAAGGGCGCGTCCGTCTCGATCACACGGCCCAGCACGTGATCCAGCGCCCGGCGGTTCTTGAGCCCGGTCAGCGTATCGGTAAAGGCCTGTTCCTCGGCGGCGATCTTGGCCCCCTGAAGACGCTGGTTGAGTCGTCGCGAGGCTTCCATCGCCGCCGATTTCGCCTCCACAAGGTAAAGCATCTCGATGGCCAGATCCGTGGCCGCGAAATCAGCGCTGGTCAGCCGGTAATCACGCACTGCATCAAGGACCGAAATCCCGAAGGACAGGTTCATAATGGCCCCGTCCTCGCGCGGCAACGGCATCAGCACCCCCTTGAATGCGGTCGTAGGCACGTCGCGAAACCGCAAGTGCAGCTTCAGTCCGGACGAGGCGATCAGGTCATCCATCGAATTCACCGCATGCGGGCGGCGCAGCTCGAACCGTTCGAAAAACCGTTCGCCCCCCAGCGGCGCATCGGGGCGCAGCTTCTGCATGGTCGGGCCGGCATGGGTGATATGGCCACTCTTGTCCAGCAGCACATGCATCGGGCACAGCCGGTCGAGAATGCCATGCCACCCCGCGTTTTCCGGGTCCGCGCCTGACTTTTTCGACCCGCCTGTCATCCCGCCCGCGCCCCCAGATCGAAATCGCGCCCCTCGGCAAAGCCCGCTTCGATCAGGGTGATGTCGATCATCTCCTGCCCGTTCCGTTCACCGCGATGATCGAGCAGCACAAGCGCGCCGTAATCGTCAGCGAGGGTGCGCAAAACACCCATCATCACATGCCCGAACCCGTCCGGCGAGCCTCGCACCGTCAGGGCGAACCGGTTCGGGGAATGTTCGTACAGGTCCAGTTCCGGCAGATCGAGATCCGGCACCGCCAACCGCGCCCTGTCGGGCAGATCGTCCAGAGAATGCAGGAATTCCACGAAATCGACCCCGCCAAAGCGCAGCAGGCGGCGCAATGCCTCGGCATTGGGATGGCTCACGAGATAGGTGCCGATATCCTCCAGCACCTCTTCACAGGGCTTTTCGAGATCGCCGCAAACCGCGTCCAGCACCCGCTGCGTAAGAGCCGCGTCATAAACCAGCATCGCTTCGAAATCGGTGAATCCCAGTTCCGCGGCGGATGCCACGCAGGTCCACCGCTCCGCCCCGTAGGTATCTGTCACGAATCTCTGGATCGCCCTGTTGATCATCCCATGCATACAGCACCCGGCAATTTGTCATCGACGCCAAGACTGCCCCGCCTTCCCTTAACAGAAGCTCAATGATCTCAATTGTCGGGAATTAATTCCATCTCCCCGATCCGCAGCGCATTCACCCCCGCCGGAACGATCTCGAACCGCCCGTCCAGCGCCGCGCCGATGATCGCCTCCGCGCTGCCCGTGAACGGCGCGCCAGGGGTGAGACCGGCGCTCAGGTCATGAGCACTGCCCATCCGTGACAGCACTCCGGCGCGCATGACGATGCCCTGCACCTGCAAACGGTCGCCCCCCATATGCAACAGGATAAAACCGTGTTCCTCGTCGACCCCCGGGCGGAACGGCCCGGTGACGGCCACGCATCCCGCCCGCCCGTCGCCCAGAACTTCGCCGCAGGCCCGTGCCCATTCGCGCAAGAGGAAACCCGGTGTCCGGGCCAAACGCCCGGCCCCAACCGCCCGCGCCCCGGGCATGAGCACCAGATTCGCGCTCACCGCTTGGGCCAACGCGTTCGTGCCGGTCTCGCGGGTGGCCTGCTCGAAACCATGACGCGACTGCATTGCCCGCGCTTGCGCCACGGCGCGCACCAGGTTGGCATCGCCCGCCGCTTCGGCGCGTGCCTCCACCCGGTCCAATGCTGCCTCCCCGGCATGACCCCAAAGCTGCGCCAATTCCCAAAGCGCCATCTCCTGCGAATCCAACTCCCCGCTCTCGATCCGCGCCAACTGGCTCTGCGCGCTGATCCGCGTCGCGTCGATCACCGGCGTAAGCCACAACCCCGCCGCCGCCACCACGGCCATCGCCATCCAACGGTTGGCCCCCCGGATACGCGCCATCCAGTCGGCCCCGCGCAGCACCGCGCCCGCATAGGCCAACCCATAGGCCAGCAGGAACACCCCCGCCAACCCGGCCAGCAAACGATCCGGGGTCCAGCCATACTGATCCACCCGGCGCCAGACCGCATAGACCGCCAATCCCGCCAGAACCGGCAGCATCAGCGCCATAAGCCGCCCGCCATCGCGGACCACCCCGCTTTGTGCCGCACTCGCATCATCGCGGTCGGTCGCCGTGGAAATCAGAGTGACCGCAACCAGCGCCACCCCCATCAGCGTCGCCGCCGGCGAAAGCCCCCCGAAAAGCCCGTCCAGCCCGCGAAACGGGATCGCCGCCAGAAAGAGCGCCACCACCGGCAACAAGACCGGCAGCATCAGCCGCAGCAGCCGATGAAGAACAAAGGGCGAGACATAGGCGCGCATCTCATGCACCACCTCTATCGCCAGCCCCAAGAGCAGCCCGCTCAGGACATAAGGCACGGGGTCAAGGTCGATGAAATCCGCGATGATGGTGATGCCCACCAGTTGCAACAACCGGTCCGACAGCATCAGCACCGCCCAGAACAGCCCGGCAAAGAGCCCCGCCGCGACATAACGCACCACGATCATCCACGCCGCGTCAAAGAGCAACGGATAGCGCCGCCAGCCGCCCCGCTCGGCACATCCGGCGGCGGCAAAGGGCGTGGCGACGAACAGGATCGCACCCAGCGCCACCGCCCCGTGCCCATGTTTCAAGAGGTCGTAGGCCTCCGCATAGCGCAGGGACGCGAGCCAGATCAGCGCCGCCGCGGGCACCGCGATGCTCAGCGCACCCAGCGCCGCGCGCCCGATCCGCTCGGGTCCGCCAAGCGCCAGCATGACGCCGAACCCGCCCAGGATCAGCGTGGCCAGCACCAGCAACAGCCGCTGGTCGTCCAGCGCATCGGGCAGCACATCCACAAACAGCCACAGGGCCAGCCCCGCCGCCGCGCCGATCGCGGCCATCTCCGCCCGGTTGCGCGTGATCCTGCGATCACCTGCCTGTGCCATGTTCCGTCTCCTCGTCTTGCGTCAGACTAGCCGCATTCGTTCGATCGGCGCAGCCCCCAATTCCACCGGTCGCTCCGGCCGCGCACTCACCCCATCAATCGGCGCGCACATCCTCGCGCGCTTCTTCGCGCGCCGGCATCGGCGCGATGTCCGCGCGGTCCCCGCGTGACCGCTCGATCCGGTAGAGATGCAGCCAGATCCGCCAGACATGGTAATTGACCCGGTGCAACCAGCGCGCCGCATCCATTTGGCCGAGCGCTGCCTCAGGGGTATCTGCACCCTGCCCTGCATCCGCCAGAAGCGCATCGCGCAGCCGCCGTTCGCGCGCACGAACGATCTCTTGCCAGCGTCCGAACCAGTCCGCCTGCCGGGCCCCGGTTTCGGACAGCCCCCGGATCAGCCCCGTCCGCGTGATCCCCGCCAGCCTCGCCAGACGTGGCGCCCGTTGCAACGTTGTGGCGCGCTCTTCCTGGGCGATGCGGTATCCCAGACGTGCAAGGTGGTCGAGAACATGCAATATCTCGGCATAGCGCGCCCGCACCGGCCCGCTCTGCGACGCCATGCTGATCTTCCCGACAAAACCGCGCGTCTCCTCCAATGCACGCATCGCCTGCCGCAATCGTGCGCTGTCGCCCTTCGCGGGTCCCGAAGGCGACAACCGCGCGATCAACAGCCCATGCATGTGGCGCGCGATATCGTCCACCGTCGCCCCGGCCGCATCCACAGCCGCCCCCGGCTGCACCAGGAGCCGTGCATCCAGCCGTGCCGTCAGTGCCTCGCGCCGCTCGCGCAGCAACGCCCGCACCAGCGCCATGAACGGCACCAGTGCGATCAGGATCACCACCACGCCCACGATGTTGAACGCGGTGTGAAAGACCACCAATAACAACCGCGCCGCATCGCGCCCGCCCTCGGCGATCCACGCCTCGGCCAGCGGCGCGAACGGGATCAACAGCACGAAGGCCAGACCGCCGGTCAACAGGTTGAACAACAGATGCGCCAACCCGGTCTGGCGCGCCGCCACCGTGCCACCCAGCGTCGCCAGAAGCGCGGTGGACGTCGTGCCGATATTCATGCCGATCACCATCACCGCTGCCTGCCCGAACCCGATCGCCCCGGCATCAAGCGCCACCAGCGCCGTCGCAACGCCGGCCGACGAGGATTGCGTCACCATCGTCACCACCGCCCCGATGCCCACAAGCTGCGCCCGGCCCAGCGCCGTGTCGCCCGGAAACCGCTCGGGCGTGACGACCTCGCCCAGCCCGGCCATGCCCGCCTGCATCAGGCCCAGCCCCAGGAACAACAGCGCAAACCCCGCCAGCGCCCCGCCGCCATGGCGGACACGAGCGCCCCCGAAAAGCCGCATCATCCCGCCAAGAAACACCAAGGGCAGCGCCAGCATGTCCAGATCCAGCCGGAACCCCAGTGACGCCACCAGCCAGCCGGTCAGGGTGGTGCCGATATTGGCCCCGAACACCACGCCCAAACCCTGCGCGAAACTCAAAAGCCCGGCCCCCACGAATCCGATCACCATCACCGTCACCGCCGACGAGCTTTGCAGCGCCGCCGTCACCACCGCGCCCGCCGCCACCCCGCGCAAGGGCGTGCGCGTGAACCGGCGCAAAAGCCGTCGCAGCGATGGACCGGCCAGCACCTGCATGCCTTCGGTGAGCATCGTCATGCCCAGAAGGAACAGGCCCACACCGCCCAATGCCGTCAGGATACCGCCCGTCTCGCTCATACCTGCCTCCGCTCGGCACGGTTCTATGACACTCCAGGGGCTTTGACCACGATCCCGGCGCCGCAGGCCAGGATCAGGACAGGATCAGACCCGGCACGGACCCCCCGGGCCTTCATCTGACCTGAAATACCTCGGGGGAAGGCGGCAAAACGCACCGCGTTTTGTCGCTGTGGGAGCAGAGCCCCCAACCGGCCCGGGATCAGGGCGCAGCGTCCGCGCCGTGCCGCAGCCTCAGAAATCGGTCGGCGCCCCGCCCTCGGCCTTGCGCCGGGCCACGAACGCGGCCAATTCCTCGCGGATGCCCTCGTCCATGGCCGGCGGCTCGAAACTCTCGACGATGCGCTTGTAAAGATGATGCGCCCGCTCGGGCGTCCAGACCGCACCGGCCACGTCCCATGCCTCGTGATTGCGCCAGTCGCTCAGGAAGGGCTGGTAAAACGCTGTGGTGTATCGGTCCTGGGTGTGTTGCAGGCCAAAGAAATGCCCCTGCTTGCCGACCGCGGCCACAGCGTCAAGAGCCAGTTCCCCGGGCGTGGTCGCCCAGATCGCGGGCTCCATGTAGCGCTGCAACTGCTGCAATATCTCGCAATCCATCACGAATTTCTCGGGGCTAGCGATCAGCCCCCCCTCAAGCCACCCTGCGGCATGGTAAACCATGTTGGAGCCCGACTGGATCGCCGCCCAGAGGCTGTGCTCGGTCTCCCACACCGCCTGCCCGTCCGGCACGTTCGCGGCGCACACGCCCGACGAGCGCATCGGCAGCTTGTAGAACCGCGCCATCTGGCCGGTCATCTGCGTGGCGCGCATGTATTCCGGCGTGCCGAATGCCGGCGCGCCGCTCTTCATGTCCACGTTCGAGGTGAAGGTGCCGATCGCACAGGGCGCGCCGGGGCGGATCACCTGCGCCAGCGCCACCGCGATCAGGCTCTCGGCCAGGCTCAGCGCCACCGCGCCGGCCATGGTCACCGGCGCCATCGCACCGGCCAGCGTGAACGGCGTCACCACCAGCCCCTGCCCCGCCCGCGCCATCCGCATCCAGCCATCCAGCATCGGCTGATCATGCTTCAGCGGCGAGGTCGAGTTGATGTTGGTATAGAATTTCGGACTGGCCTCGAATTCCTCGTGGCTGTGCCCGCCGGCGATGCGCACCATCTCGATCGCATCCTCGACGCGCTCCTTTCCCAGCGAATAGGTATGCACCACCTTGTCGGTCAGGGTGAGCTTGTCATAAAGCACTTCGAGATGGCGGATGCCGGCGTGGATGTCCTGCGGCTCGACCGGGTAGCCGCCGCAGAAATGGATGCAGTTGAAATACTGGCTGAGCTTGATCAGGTCGGCACACATCGCCCGCGTGCCGGTCATCTTGCGCCCGGTCTCCATCGTCCAGTAGCTCGGCGGCGACGAGACATTGCCGAACAGGATATGCCCTCGCCCCATCACCACCTCGTGCGCCGGATTACGCGGCGTCATGGTCCAGCTCTCGGGCGCCCGGGCGATCATTTCCATGATGAAATCGCGCCCCACGCGGGTGTTGGTGCCGTTGATCAATGCACCCTCGGCGCGGAAGATCTCGAGCGCCTCCTCGTTGAGGATCTCGATTCCCACCTCTTCGAGAATGCGCATCGCGGTGTCATGAATGGCCGCGACGCCCTCCTCGTTCAGGGGCTCCGTCGGGCGGTCGGGATTGACCGGAAGCCGCCAGGGCATCTGTTCGATCACCGCCCCGCCGCGCCGCGCCGCATTGCCCGCGCGCCCGCCGCCGCGCCGCTTCGTTGCCGTTCCCGCCATGGTTGGTCTCCCTGATCGCTTCGCCCCGATCAAATCGCCTGTGACCCCGGCCCGCCTGCTCATCCGCGACGGGTTCTGTCGGATTCGGAACAGGTGTCCCGCAACGGTTCACGCTGAATTGCCCGTTGGCGCGCCGCAATGCGTTCATCAAGGCAGGACCCGCTGGTCGCTTGCCCGCCAGGATGCGCCCCTGCAAGGCACTTGCGCTGACCGGTGGCCGAACCGCCCGATCGGTGTTCAGAACATCCCCATGGCCAGACCGGCGGCCAGCGCCTGGCCGATTTCGCGGCATTGGGCCAACTCTTCATCGGGGATGGTCTTGGGGGCAAGGATGGCCTCGGGCGTCTGGGCATGCGTGCACAGGATCAGCGGCTCCTGAACAGGGCGCAGCCGCCAGCCCTGTGCAATCCGGGCGGTCTGTCGCGCGGCGTTTTCCCCGTCGGACCCGGCACAGATCATCTGGGCATAGGGCCGCCCTTCGATCCTGCCAAGGACGGGATAATAGCAGCGGTCAAAGAAATCCTTCATGACGCCGGAGAGCGCGGCAAGGTTTTCCGGCGCGCAGAAAAGATACCCGTCAGCCGCCAGAAGGTCGTCCGGCCCGGCCTGATCCGCAGGTTTGAGATCGGTCTCGGTTTCGTCACGGGCGCCGTCAAGGGCGGCCTCGGCCATTTGCTGGCTGCCACCGGTGCGCGAGTGATAAACGATGAGGAGCTTCGACATGCCGGCAGGGTAGCCGTTCTGCGGGCGCCTGTCTCCCCTCCCGGCCCCGGCGACGGCTTGCGGGTCGGTCCCGGGTCGGGCTTGATCGGGCCGCTCCTTGTCCGCAGCGTCGGAACCGAACGACCGTCCGGCACCGCACGCCGCCTTCCACCGACCGGGCACCGCCGCGCCACCGGTTCGACAAGCTTGACCCGAGCGCGAGATCGGGCGACCCTGATCCCGAAGGGACGTCACCCGGGGCATGTCGGCACGAGACGGTGTCGCGGACCAAGCCAGACGATGGGATCGAGGATGAGTTGCGCCGCGTTTTCGACGATCTGGCCCCGCTGCGACGCATTATCGACCGGCTGCACGCCGATGTGCCGACAATCTGACCGAGCGCCCCCGGTCAACACGCAAGGGATATTTGACATGCGCATTCTGCTTTCATCGGTTCTGATTTCGCTGACCGCCGGGCTGGCCGCCGTCCCGGCCCATGCCGCCGGCGACGTCATGGTGGTGTTCGACGGCTCCAATTCGATGTGGGGACAGATCGACGGCACCGCCAAGATCGAGATCGCACGCGACGCGATCGGCAACCTCATCGCCGAACTGGACCCCGAAACCAATGTCGGCCTGATGGCCTATGGCCACCGCCGCCGCGGCGATTGCAGCGATATCGAGGTGATCCTGCCCCCCGCCCCGCTGGACCGCGCCGCGTTCCTCGATCATGTCGCGCGCATCACGCCGACCGGCAAGACGCCGCTCACCGATGCGGTCGAGCAGGCCGCGGAGGCGCTTTCCTTCCGTGACCGCCCGGCGACGGTCCTGCTCATCTCGGACGGGCTTGAAAGCTGCGACCGCGACCCCTGCGCGCTGGCCGAAACGCTGGAGCGCACGGGCGTTGCCTTCACCGCCCATGTCGTGGGCTTTGGCCTTGGCACAGGCACCGATACCGCGTCGCTGGCCTGCATCGCCGAAGAAACCGGCGGCAAGTATCTGGCCGCCGATGACGCCGCAACGCTGGGCGCCGCGCTGAGCGAGGTCGGCGCCGAGGTCGCCCAGGCTCCGACCGCGCCAGAGCCAGAGCCGGAACCGGAGCCAGAGCCAGAACCGCAGATCGCGATCTCCGCGCCGCAAAGCGTGACCCAGGGGGCCGCGTTTTCACTGACCTGGGATCCCACCGGGGACAATCCGCGCGACTATGTCACCATCGTGCCGATGGGCGCCGAGGACGGCGCCAGCGGCACCTATGCCCGGGTCAGCGATCGCAACAGTGCCGACCTGGTGGCACCCGCCGAGACCGGGCTCTACGAGCTGCGCTACATGCCCCAGTCGGGCGACACCCCGCTGGGCCGCGCCGCGATCGAGATCGTCGCAGCAGATGTCAGTCTGTCGGCCCCCGACACCACCCTTACCGGCGCGACCTTCGATGCAAGCTGGACCGGCACCGTGCACCCACGCGACTACGTCACCATCGTGCCGATGGGCGCCGAGGACGGGACCAGGGGCAGCTATTTCCGCGTTGGCGACCGCGACGGCACCAAGAGTCTGCAGGCCCCCGCCGAGACCGGGCTTTACGAGGTCCGATACGTCTTGAACGAAGGCAAGCGCGTGATGGCGCGCACCACCATCGAGGTCAGCGAACCCGAGGTGACGGTGAGCGCGCCCGACACCACCCTTACCGGCGCGACCTTCGATGCAAGCTGGACCGGCACCGTGCACCCACGCGACTACGTCACCAT